>CAMLFK010000260.1 GCA_946479255.1 uncultured Oxalobacteraceae bacterium | reverse complement strand
GTGATCGGCTTGATCAGGTAGGCGTCCGGCTGGTGCTCGGCCGCGCCCATCACCGACTCGACGCTCTTCTCAGCCGACACCATCAGCCACACGCTGCTCGGCAGAAGCAGGTTGCGGATGCGCGCTTCTTCCAGCACCTGCTGGCCGTTCTTGCCTTCGCCAAGGTTGTAGTCGCACAGGACCACGTCGTAGCGCACCCGTCCCAGCAGCACCATGGCTTCGCCGCCGCTGGAGGCCTGGTCGATATTCTTGGCGCCCAGGTTGCGCAGGCTTTCGCGCAGCAGCTGGCGCACACCGATGAAGTCGTCCACCACCAGATAGTTCTTGGCGGCCCAATCCACATGCTGGATGCTGGTGGCCAGCGTGGCGTTCATGGTCGGCGCGCTCATGGCAGCCTCAATACGAAACAGCCGCCGCCGAACTTGCCGCCGTTTTCCAGGCGCAGGCTGCCGCAGCGATTGCGGTGCTTGTGCATCTTGGCGACCTCGCTGGAAAAGTACAGTCCCAGGCCGGTGCTGTTGGTCAGGAAGTTTACCCCGGCGCTGGCGCCGTGCATGGCCGAGACGCCGGCCTCCAGCATCGCCGCCGGATAGCCTTCGCCGTTGTCCTCGACCCGGATCTCCAGGTCGTCGTCCACCTTGGCGATGGCGATGCGGATGCGGTCGCGCGTGTAGTGAATGGCGTTATTGATGGCGTGGCCCACCACGCCGATGATCAAGTCTTCGTCGAAATGCCACAGCAGCGCCGGATCGAAGTCGGCTTCGAGTTCAATGCCCTTGGAATCGAGCAGGATGCGGTCGCTCGCCACCACCTGCTCGACCAGGTGGCCGATTTCCAGCGGCTGCACATCGAACGGGTATTCGGGCTGGCCGACCTGTTTATATAGCGCCAGAAGCTGGATCAGGTTGTCGTTCAGGCGCTTGGTCTGGTACAGCATGTGCGCCATCTGCGGATAGGCGGCATCGACCTGTGGCGAGGCGCCGGCGATCAGTGTCTCCAGCGTCCCGGACAGGACGCTGATCGAATTTTTCATGTCGTGCGCCGTCGACGCCAGGAACAGAAATAGCGGATTGTCGCCCGGCGCATCGTCCATCGTAAGCTTCTCCTGTAGCGGTATTGACAACAGTGTTGCCGCAAATCAATTATACTCCGATATCAAGTCGGCGTCTCCTGATAGATTACACGGTGTTGCGCCGCCGCTCACGCAGCAGGAAGCGGGCCGGGTCGAGCGCGTCGACCAGTTCAGCCTCGAGCGGCAGGGGCGAGCCGTCCAGCTGCGCGGCCAGCAGTTCGGCCGCCAGCGGCGCCCACGCCAGCCCGCGCGAGGCATAGCCGAGCAGCCCATACAGGCCGGGATGGCGCGGCACTTCGCGCAGGCGTTCAAGGCGCGTGCCGGCATCCGGGTCGGGCAGCGCGCCCACCAGCGGCAGGCGGTCCGGCGCCACCGAGCGAAAGCCCACCCGGCCGGCCAGCGGCGCGCCCTGCGCCGCGTGCGGATCGTTCAGCATGGCGCGCAGCTTGTCCAGGTTGGCCTGCTGGCTCGATGCGCGCAGCTCGCGCCCTTCATCGTCGTCGTAGGTGGCGCCGGTGCTGTGCCAGCCGCGCACCGCCGGGGTCAGGTAGGCTTCGCGGCACAGCACGAATGGGCGTGCCGTCACACTGCCCGCCTGCAGGTGCGTGACCTGGCCGCGCACCGGCGCCAATGGCAGCGAAGCGGCCTGCGGCAGCGCCCGCGCCGATGCGCCGCCGGCCAGGATCACCACCGGCGCCTCCGCCACCACCTGCCCCGCCGCGCCGCGTACCGCCCAGCCGGCGCTGGTACGCTCGAGCATCACGCTGCCGCTGCCGAAGCGCCGCACCAGCGCTTCGCCGCAGGCGGTCAGCATGGCGCCGCAGGCGGACGATGGGCGCACCCAGCCGCCTTGCGGAAACCACCAGGCGCCGTGCGGTGCCGGCGCGCCCAGGCGTTCGGAAGCCTGCGCGCTGCCCTGCCATTCGGCGAACCAGTCCGGCAGATGCTGTTCGGCCGCAATCGCCCGCTGCACCTCGGCGTGGCCGGCGTCGCGCGCCAGCTGCAGCACGCCGCAGCGTTCGCCCGCGATCACCCCGCCGCGCCCGATCCCGCCCAGCGCATCCCAATAAGCATGGGCGTACAGGAAGGCTGCGCGCGACAGGCGCGTCATGACGTTGTCGTCGCGCGAGAGCAGCGGCATGACGATCCCGGCCAGGTTGCCGGAAGCTTCCCCGGCCGGATGGGCATGACGCTCCACCAAGGTCACCTGCCAGCCGCGCGCCACCAGGCGCTGGCAGGCGGCGCTGCCGGCCAGGCCGGCGCCGATCACCACCGCGCGCCGCTCGCGTTCCGCTGCCGGCGGCATGAATGGCCGGCGGCTGGTGTACTCGCCCCGTGCGCCCTGCGCCGCCAGGCTGAAGCTGGCCGCCTCGAGTGAGCGCAGCTGGGCCGCGGACAGGCCCTCGCAGGCAATGCGCATGCCTGGAGCGGCCAGGCGCCCCAGCGCGCGGGGGAAATTGGTGCCGGCGTCCGCCAGGCCATGCAGCCAGGCCGCGTCGATCCGCGCGCGCAGCTGCGCCAGCGCGGCGTCGATGGGCGCGCCCAGCAGGTCCAAGGTCACTGATTCGCCAAACCCGGGCACACGGCGAAAGCCCGGCAATGCGGCCTTGGGGTCCAGCGCGATGTAGTGCAGGCGCGCGCACCGGCGCGGGTCCTTGCGCCAGGCTTTCAGGGTGGCGTCGAAGGCCGCGGCATCAAAGCGTGCATCGAAGATGACGAAGCTGTCGCGGCCGGCCCAATGTTCCTGCCAGATCATGCGCGCCTGGCACGGCTGTGGCAGAAGCAATCGACGTCATGATCGTCGACCATGCCGATGCCCTGCATGTAGGCGTAGACGATGGTCGGGCCGACGAACTTGAAGCCCCGTTTGGCCAGGTCCTTGGAGATGCGGTCCGCCAGCTCCGTCCTGGCCGGCCGCGTTTCGCGGGTCCACGCATTGACGATCGGCTTGTTATCGACGAAGGCCCACAGGTAGGCATCGAGCGAACTGCCTTCTTCCCGCAAGCGCAGGTAGGCCTTGGCATTGGTGATCGCGGCGGCCACCTTGAGGCGGTTGCGCACGATGCCCGGGTCGGCCAGCAGCGACGCCACCTTGGCATCATCGTAGGCGGCGATCTTGACCGGGTCCCATTGGTCGAAGGCGGCGCGGTAGCTCTCGCGCTTGTTGAGGATGGTCTCCCAGGAGAGGCCTGCCTGGGCGCCTTCCAGGTTGAGCATCTCGAACAGGCGCGTCTCGTCATGGCAGGGCACGCCCCACTCCTTGTCGTGGTAATCGAGGTAGCGCGGATTGGCCGGGTTGGCCCATGAGCAGCGTTGTTTGGTCATATCAGAAGTATACGTCAGCTCCGCAGCACTTTGGCCAGCTTCGCCACGCCGCTGGCGATGTATTCAGGACGCACCGCCGCAAATCCCAGCAGCAGGCCGGGCGCCACCGCGCACTCGGGGATCGCGGCCGGGTTGGCGTAATAGGCCAGGCCGCGCAAGTCGATGCCGGCCTGTTCGGCCGCCCGCACCACCGCCGCTTCGTCGCGCGTGCGGCGGAACTGCACGCACAAATCCAGCCCGGCATCGACCGGGCCGACGATCAGTTCATCCTGCAGATGCGTGGCGATCCCGTCCAGCAGCGCATCGCGCCGCTCGCGGTAGGCTTCGCGCGCACGCTTGATGTGGCGGCTGAAGTGGCCGCCCTCCATGAAGTCGGCCAGCACCATCTGCGGCGGCAGCGGGCTATGCCGGTCCACCACCGCCTTGGCGCGCATTAAAGGTTCCACCAGGGCCGGCGGCGCCACCACGTAGCCCAGGCGCAGGCTGGGAAACAGCACCTTGGAAAAGGTGCCGACATAGACCGTGCTGCCGCTGCGGTCGAGCCCCTGCAGGGACGCCAGCGGCGGGCCACCGTAGCGAAACTCGCTGTCGTAGTCGTCCTCGATCACCCAGGCGCGCGCCTGTTCGGCCCAGCGCAGCAGCTCCAGGCGGCGCTGCAGGCTCATGGTTACGCCCAGCGGCAGCTGATGCGAGGGCGTGGTCAGGACCATCCTGGCATCGGGATACCGGGCTGCGGCAAACGCCACATCCATGCCGCCCGCGTCCACCGGCACCGTGCAGACCCGTGCCCCCACGGCCGTCAGCGGCGCCGCCGCCCCGGGGTAGCCGGGGGACTCGACCCAAACCTTGTCGCCAGGGGCCAGCAGCAAGGCCGACAGCAGGTACAAGGCTTGCTGCGAACCGGAGGTGATGACGATCTGGTCCGGGCTGCAGTTGACCGCGCGCGCCGCGCGCAGGTAGACGCACAGGAGTTCGCGCAGCGGTGCGAAGCCGGCCGGGTCGGAATAACCCAGGTGATGGCCAGGCCGGCGCCAGCGGCGCGCCTCCAGCCGGCTCCACACATCGAAGGGAAACAGGTCCAGGCCGGGCATGCTGGGCCGGAAGGCGCGGATCTCGTCGCCATGAGTGCGGGTGTTCTTCATCGCCGCCGCATAAGCTTGCCCACGCTCCGACAAGGGCCGCATCAGGCCAGCTGCCTGCGTGTTCGGCTTGATGCGCATGTCGGGCGACAGGTGTTCGCTCACAAAAGTGCCCTTGCCCACCGTACCGGTCAGGAAGCCCTCGGCCATCAGCTGGGTGTAGGCATTGAGCACCGTCTGGCGCGAGACGCCCAGCAGTTCGCACAGCGCGCGCGTTGGCGGCAGTTGCAGGCCGGGCGTGAGCGTGCCCTGCAGGACGGCGTCCTTGACGGCGGCGTAGAGCTGGCGGAACAAGGGCGTGCCGGCGCTGCGGTCGAGCGGCAGCGCGGACAGGATTTCGGAAACGTGCATGGCGTGTTTCGATGGATTGGTATTTCAATACTCGCTCTTATTGGATATTTGAGCAAGCCAAATCGCAACGTAGAATTACCTTTTCGTACCAAACGGAGGATGTATGCAGACCTATACCGCACAGGTGAGCTGGCAGCGCCAAGACCAGCCATTTCTCGACAAGCGCTATAGCCGCGCGCACGCATGGCAGTTCGACGGCGGCCTGCGCGTGCCGGCCTCCTCGTCCCCGCTATCGGTGCGTATGCCGATGTCCGACCCGGCCGCGGTGGACCCGGAAGAAGCGCTGGTGGCATCGGTATCGAGCTGCCACATGCTGTTCTTCCTGTCGATCGCCGCCCGCCGCGGGCTTCTGGTCGATACCTATGTCGACGAGGCCAGCGGCATCCTCGACACCAATGCCGAGGGCAAGAAGGCCATGACCCTGATCACCTTGCGGCCGAAGGTAGCGTTCTCCGGCGAGCGCCGGCCGGACGAGGCGGAACTCGACGCCATCCACCACGAGGCGCACGGAGAGTGCTATATCGCCAATTCGATCAAGGCCGACGTTGTTATTGAAAAGGGAGCGTAGATGTACAAGATGACTGGCTATGTAGAGACCTGTGCCGAGGCGATGACGGCGCTGATGAACGCCCATCCGCTCGCCACGGTGTTCACCAGTGGCGACGGCTTGGCCGCCTACCACGTTCCGTTCGAGATCGGCGCCCCGACACTTGACTCGCCGCATGGCGTGCTGCGTGCCCACCTGGGCCGCCCGAATCCCCTGCTGCGCCAGGACGGCCAGCCGATGCTGGTGGTGTTCAACGGCCCGTCGGGCTATGTGTCGCCCTCGCTGTATGAAGAAAAGCCGCTGCACGGCAAAGTGGTGCCGACGTATGACTACGCCGTGGTGCATGCGCATGGAACGCTGAAGGTGATCGATGACGCCGCGTGGATGTTGGCGCTGCTGAACCGCATGACGAACCATTTCGAGGGCGGGCGCGCCATGCCATGGTCAGTGCAAGACGCGCCAAGGGAGTTCATCGACAAGCTGCTGGGGCACCTGGTGGGGATCGAGATTCCGATCGCGCGCATCGAGGGAATGCGCAAGATGAGCCAGAATAAATCGCTTGGTACGCGCCGGGCGATTGCCGAGGATGTGCCGGCGATTGCCGGCCTGGTGCTGGCGGACCTTCATAGCAGCCTCTAGAGCTTCTTGACCTTGTCGCTTTCGAGCACCAGCCGGCGCGTCTTGGCGCCGGCCGTCACCTGCACATGCTCCAGGTTCGTCACCAGCCTTGCCTCGCCATCGATCAAGGCCTGGTCGAGATGGTGAATCAGGCGCGGGAAAAGTTCTTCGTAATGGGTCTGGGCGGTGCTGTAGATACCGGCCCAGGCATTGCGCCCCGAACGCTTGACCAGGTACAGGCCCTGGTCGGCCAACTCCACCACTTCGGACCACGACAGCAGGCGTGGCTGGGCCGGAACGAACGGGAAGCAGGCAAAGCCGATCGAGCAGGTTTTGGACAAGCTGCTCCCGTCGGGCAGCACGAAGGCGCGGTTGGCCACCGCCGCGCGGATCCGTTCGGCCACCACCTTGGCATCATCCCGATGGGTGGCGCGCGCCAGCACCAGGAATTCCTCGCCGCCCCAGCGGATCAGGTAGTCGGACTCGCGGAACACTTCGCGCAGGCGCTCCTGCATCTGCACCAGCACGGCGTCGCCGGCCGCGTGGCCGTGCACGTCGTTGACTTCCTTGAAATGGTCCAGGTCGACCATGAAGAACACCAGGTCGCGCCCCGGTGAACTGTCGCGCTCCTGCACGCCGGCCCGCAGCGGATCGTCGTAGCGGCGCAGGCTTAATCCCACATCGGCATCGACGTGCTGCAGGAAGAAGCGGCGGTTGCGCAGTCCGGTCAGCTGGTCGGTCAGGCTGACGTCTTCCAGTGCCTTGTAGGCGCCTTCGAGTTCCAGGTTCTTTTCCAGTAGCTGCGCCTGGGTTGCGCTGAGCGTCTTGAGCGTGGCGGCCACCTGGCGGTAGGCGCTGGCGTTGTCGAGCGCGAT
>CAMLFK010000259.1 GCA_946479255.1 uncultured Oxalobacteraceae bacterium | reverse complement strand
CCGACCTGAAAGGTGTCGGCTTCTGGATGAATGCGCTCGACATGGGGGTGACGCTCGACCATATCGCAGGGGAGTTCGTGGCCAGCCCGGAATTTGTCGCCAAGTTCGGCGCGCAGTCCGACGCCAAGTTCGTCGAAACCCTGTATGACCACGTCTTGCACCGTCTTCCCGACGAGTCCGGCTACGCGTTCTGGCTGGCAGCCATCAACAGCGGCGTGAGCCGTGCCCACATCCTGGCGCAGTTCAGTGAAAGTTCGGAAAACCAGGCGCAGGTGATCGGAAAGATCGAGAACGGCCTGGATTACCAGATCTGGTTGGGTTGAGCCACCCGCCAGACAAGCATTTTTCCAACACTTTATTTTTGATAAATGTTGCGAGAGCTTAAATTTGCTTTGACAGGTTAATGCCAATTTGAAATACTTGCTGCCAATTTGCTGATTGTTAGCAGGCAACCTCTTGTATTGAATGGCATGAATACCGTTTCCGACTTGCTCGTTACCCCACTTTCAGGCCTCAATCATATTGATGCGCTGCTTGACGAGGGCCCCGACTGGAACTTCCAGACCGCCGGCGCCAACGTCATTACCTACACCTTCTCCACGGCATCTGGCAACGAGACTTTTACCACCGAGAGCCCGGCGGGCTTCAGCGGGAATGTGGAATCGTTCAGCCCGGCGCAACAAGCCGGCGCGCGCATCGCGATGGCCTATCTGACCTGGGTGACCGGCATCCTCTTCCACGAAGTCAGCGATGGCAGCGCGGCCGCGCTGCACTTTGCCAATGCAAACCTGTACGGATCGAACACAACGGGTGAGTTCAGCTATCAGATAGAGTATTGGTACATGAAGGACACCAAGGAGCTCACCGATTACAAGGCCGACGGCTATATTTACCTGGACAATGCTGAATGGGCCGGGCAAAACGGCAGCCTGAACATGGCTGGCAGAGGCTTCGAAACCTTGCTGCACGAACTGGGGCATGCGCTCGGCCTGAAGCACCCCTTCGAAGGCGACATCCAGCTGCCCTACAATGAGGACAGCACCGCCTTCACCTTGATGTCGTATGACGTCGTGGGCGGCCCATACGCACAGTTTTCAAGCTACGACCTGGCGGCGCTGAACTGGCTGTACGGCGGCGACGGACTGGGCGGCGCGATCGGCATCGGCTCGGCCAGCGGCGCACGCTACCTCACCGGCACGGCACGCGCCGACCAACTGATTGGAACCGATGCGGACGATCTCCTGGAAGGCCTGGGCGGCGACGACAAACTCTTTGGCGGGGCCGGCAAAGATACGGCCTTGTTTTCCGGACGCGCCAGCGAATACACCTTTGTCAGCACCGCGAGTGGTGCGCTGCAAGTGAACGGCCGTGACGGTAGCGACCTGCTGTACGAAATTGAAACCCTCCAGTTTTCTAATGGCAAATTCACCCGCGAGCACTTGCTGGCCACTGCCGCCCCGGCAGCACCCGAGCTGTACGTGTGGACCGGCGACTTTGGCTTCGTTTATGGCAACACGCCAGTGTTCGCCGGCACCGCCGAGCCCCATGCCGTCGTCAAGCTCTACAGCGGTCAGGTACTGATCGGCGCCACCAATGCCGATGCCAAGGGCCTGTGGCACACCGACACCGACACCCTGGCAGAGGGCAAGCACCTGGTCAGCGCCACTGCCACCAACGTGGCCGGCGTGGTCTCCGCGCTGAGCTCAGCGACCACCATCCTGGTGGACAGCATCGCGCCCAACAAGCCGGCTGGATATGGGATGCCGGAGCCGGGCAGCAACCAGCCGACCTTCAAGGGCACCGCCGAAGTCGGCACCTGGATCGCGCTGGTCAACGAGGCCGGCGAAGAGAGCGCCACCCAGGTCGGCGAGGCCTGGGTCGATCCGGACGGCACCTGGAGCATTTCCGTCCCGCTACTCAATGGCGTGTACAGCCTGAGCCCGCATGCGATCGACCTGGCCGACAATATCTCCGATCCGGGAGAGCCGATCAACTTCACGATTTCAAGCGCCTTGAATCGTACGCTGACGAGTGGAAAGGACGTGTTGGCCAACCCTGCCGGCAACAATGCCATCGATGGCGGCGCCGGCATCGACACGGTGGTGTTTGCCGGTGCGCGCGCCAACTACGCCGTCGCCCCTTCGTCGTACGGCTATGCGGTGCGCAGCACGGCCAGCGGGGTCGATGCGCTCTTCAATGTGGAACGGCTCAAATTCGACGATGGCGCTGTCGCGCTCGACCTTGAGGGCGCGGGCGGCCAGGCTTACCGGCTGTACCAGGCGGCCCTGAACCGTACCCCTGACATGAAAGGCGTCGGGTTCTGGATCAATGCGCTCGACAATGGCGTCACGCTCGACCATGTGGCAGGCCAGTTCGTGGCCAGTCCGGAATTTGTCGCCAAGTTCGGCGCGCAGTCCGATGCCAAGTTCCTCGAAACCCTGTATGACCACGTGCTGCACCGCCTTCCCGACGAGGAGGGTTACGCGTTCTGGCTGGCGGCCATCAACAGCGGCGTGAGCCGTGCACACATTCTGGCGCAGTTCAGCGAAAGTTCGGAAAACCAGGCGCAGGTGATCGGCCAGATTGAGAATGGCCTGGATTATTTGATCTGGATGGGTTGAGGTTTAGTGCGCCAGGCGGCTTAGAAAGCTCGGATTCGGTATGGCTGCTACGGCGCGAATTCAAACCGCCACTGTGTATATGTGGCGGCCCGTTCGAAGTGTGCATCTTCAGCAGCGAATCCACCGATTTTTACCGGAACCTGTTCCGATAGGCTGAATACGCCCTGGATTCCTCCGTCCGGCGCACGGATCAATCCCCATCCCGCTTTCCCGGTCATCGGATCGATATAAATGCGGCGCAAATGCCGTACTGTCGCCGCCTGCCGGTGGTCTATAAGCAGGTCATCGAGCTTGCCGGGATAACGCTTGATCGTGCCTGGGGTGTTCTGGTAATAAGCTTTGATGGCCGTGCGAAACTGATGGCCGATAAACAGCAGTTCGCGCTCCTTCGCGCGCTTGCTGACCGATGACCAGACCTCGCCGGATGCCGCCAGCAGGACGCCCATGATGGCGACAAAAAACAGCAGCCCCATGTACGTGAACCCCCGCTGACGAATTTGCCGGCGCATGATTACAGGTCCCGGTAACGGACGCCGCCGCGCGTGCTGCCCGGCGCGCCGCTTTGTATATCGAACACGCCACCTTTTTGTGGATCATTCGGCGGCACGATGATCCAGGTGCGGTTGCTGTCGGTGACTGGATCACGCGGTACCTTGCGCAGGTAACCGCGCGCGACCAGATCGTCCAGCGTGGCAGGGTATTTGCCGGTATCGGCATAGTGCTTGTCGAGCACATCGCGCACGGTGGCCAGATTTTCCTGCAAGGTCGCCTCTTTAGCCTTGTCCACGCCGCCAAAGTAGCGCGGCACGGACAATGACAGGAGGACCGCGATGATCGCCATCACTACCAGCAATTCGATCAGCGTGAAGCCTCGATGGGTTTGCTGCATGCCGGTCACCATTCGCGGTAAGGAATGCCGTTCATGCCCGTGCCCGGCGCCAGCGAATACACGTCATATACGTCAACGCCTTCTTTCGGCTCATCCGCGCTGGAAGCATAGGAACGCTTGCCCCAGGTGTCGTTTGCGGAAACGGCAGGGTCCGGGAAGAATGGATCGCGAGGTACGCGGCGCAAGAAGTACAAGGTGGCACCAGCGGGGCTCTTTGCATCGCGTATGCCATTTACCAGCACATTCAGGTCGCGCGGGTAGCCGCTCGCTCCCGGCTGCCGCGGGATATGGCCATCATCGGACGCCTGCTTGTAACGGTCCAGGGCCTCGCGAATCAACAGCAATTCCCTGCGCAATTCGAGTTCCTTCTGCCGCTGCGTAGACAATTCAAGCATGGGCAGCGCCACGCTGGCCAGGATACCGATGATCGTCACCGTCACAAGCAGCTCAATGAGCGTGAAGCCGCCATCACGGCAGTACCGCCCGGCCATTGCGAAGGCTGAAGCGTGCATGGTCAGTTCGAAATGGACAGGCTAAAGGGCGCAGGCAAGGCGGGAACGATCTGCTTCTCACCGACGACAATCGGCGAAGCCGACAGCAGCCTGATTTCCGCAGTTTTTGACGCCAGTGGGCGCACTGTGAGAACAGCCACCACGTCGTCCCCCCGCACGCCATCGTTTCCCGACCGCACGACGCTGACGAACACCTTGCCTGCGGCAGGATCGATGTTCGACGACATGCTGCTGCCCTGCTCATTTTTCTTGAAGTACGCCCCTTCCACTACTTCGGTCACCTGCACTGCGGACGGATCAAAGCTCAACTGGAATGGAAGGCTGCGCACGCCACCATCAGCCCTCATCCGCACAGCCACCTTGAAGGTCGCCCCCACTTTGGCCTGTGCCGGCCCTTGCAGCGATAAGCTGATCTGCGAAGGAGGCAAGTTGCCGCCGCTATTTCTAGCACCCTCCTGGGCACCGCCATCGGCCGCTTCTGCGCCCCTTTCCTCGGCGATGGCGGCCACCGCGAACGGGCGGGTACGCAAGGTTGCCTCGGTGCCCGACCAAAATTCACCAGCTGAGGCATCGGGGCGCACAATATTGCGCACCAGCCGCGGTGTAATCGCCAACACGATTTCCGTCTTCTGGCGATCGTCTTTCTCGCTGCCAAACAAACGGTTCAATATCGGCAATTCGCCAATGCCGGGAACACGGCTCGCATCGCGCCGGTCTTCGTCGCTGATCAGGCCTGCAAGTATCTGCGTTTCGCCGTCTTTCAAGCGCAAGGTTGTATTCGCCGAGCGCGAGCCAATCTGGTATGCCAGCGAACCTCCGGGGGTGCGAATTTCCCGCACCAGCGAACTGACTTCCAGCCCCACCTTGATCGCGACATCGTCCTGCAGATAGATGTTCGGCTCGACTTCAAGCTTGATGCCAACATCCAGGTATTGAATATTTTCGGAAATGATGCCCGTCGCCGTTGTAGTGCTGTTCGTGACCGGCACCCGGTCGCCGATCATGATTTTCGCTTTTTCCCGGTTGCGCGCGCGAATACGCGGATTCGCCAGGATATTGGCGTCGCCCAACTGGCGGCGCGCATTGATGACGGCCGTCGGCGTGGTGATGCCAAGACTGCCGCTGTTGAGATCGCGTAAACCTGACAGTGTGGCCGCCGTGGTCGCCAGGGGCGCCACCGTCAGCTGGCTGGGCCACTGTATGCCAAGCTCCGTCAGGCGGGACCGCTTTACCTCCAGCACTTCCACATCCAGCATCACTTCGGGCTCAGGCAAATCCTGCATGGCGATCAGCTTTTCCGCCAGGCGGATCGCTTCCGGGGTGTCGCGGATGACCAGCAGATTCACCTTCTCGTCGACGAAAGTGTCCTTGGTCTTGAGCATATTTTTGATCATCAACTGCGTCTGCTTGACGTCGGCATTGGCCAGATAAAATCCTCGGACCACCAGATCCTGATATTCCTTCAATTTGTCCGGTGTACTGGCATAAATCAGGATCGTATTCCTGTTCAGGACTTTCTTTTCGAGGTGGTTGGTTTGCAAAATCAGGTCGACCGCATCCTCCAGCGAAGCGCGGCGCAGAAACACCGTGGTGCGCAAATCGGGCCGCACGTCCTTGTCGAGCACAAAGTCGATACCGGTTGTGCGGGCCAGCGCTTCCAGCACCACCTTCAAACTGGCATCCTTGAATTCAAGACTGATCGGCTTGCCGTGCATCGTACGCAAGGTAGGTGCGTTCAGCTGGGCTCGCGCTTGCAACTCTTCCGCCTGGCGCCGCAATACAATGGCATCGGCCTGCGCCGGGTTTTCTGCCAGCACCACCTGCAGCATCGCACTGGCGCGTTCCGGATCGCCTTGTTTCAACGATGCCCGCGCCTGGTCCAGCAACGGTAAATGGCGCCGTTCGCGGGTCAGCGCCTCCAAGCCCGCCTGCGCCCTGCTGTTTGCCGGCTCGATCTTCAACACACGCTGGTAGCTAACTTCCGCCTGGTCCACCTTGCCGGACGAACGATGGTTATCCGCCTCCGCCAACAGCCGCTGTATCAATTCCGTTTTACGGTTGAGTAAATCGGAACGAAATCCGGTGTTACCTGGCTCCGCCCGCACAGCCAGCTCCAGCTTGCTCAGCCCATCTTCCAGCTTGCCGTCCGCCAGCGCATCCAGACCCTCGCGGTGATAGCGGGCACCAGCACATCCCGCTAGCGAAGCCGCCAGCATGGTCAGGACAAAAATACTTCCATACGCCTTCATATCCGCCTTTAATTTTCTGTACTGAGCTGCAGCTTCTGCGTTACCGACAAAGGAAGGAACTGGATCAGCAAGCTGCCGCCCTCCTCGCCGTCAAACCTGTACGTGCCGTCGAACACGTCACCTTTGTTGACCGCGAACGTCTGCTCGCCTCGCATCAGGTATATCGTCCAACGCCCGGGCTCTGATTCCAGCCGGCCCGCGTACGTGAACGGCAAGGGCGGTGCGCTTGGCGACGCGGCCGCAGGCGCCGCTGTTTTCGCTGGTGGAGGAGCCGGCGTCGGCGCCCAGTTTTTGACACCGAACGGATCGGTGTCCGCCATATCGCCATCGAAACGGTCCGGCAGCGCTGGCGCAGCCGTTTCCGCCATGACGGCTTTCGGATCCGCATTGCGCGTAGTTGGCACCGCAGTGGGGTCCAGACGTTGCCGGCGCAACGGCGCTGTTTCCACCGGCTCGGAGTGGGGCCAGATCGCTGCCAGCACGGTGGCGGCCAGCAGCGTGAACAGCAAGGCACGGCGCACGGATTGCTTCACTGCTGCCTCACATAAATCGTCAGCCGCACCTGCGCTTCGATGCTTGCCTCGTCGATGCGCTGACGCTGAAAAACAATGCCATCGAGCGCGAGGCTGGGCACGTCGCGCATCGCCTGCGCGATAAACCTGCGCAC
>CAMLFK010000258.1 GCA_946479255.1 uncultured Oxalobacteraceae bacterium | reverse complement strand
GGCCCTTCAGTTGCAGCAGGCCGCGCGCTTTTGCACCGGCCAGGAATTTGTCGTTAAGCGCTTCGTCGCGCAGGTAGAACGGCACGTTCATGCGCGAACGGCTGTCCGCCGCCACGCGGTTTTCATAAAAATCGTCGGCGTCGAGCGCTGCGTACAGCAGCTTGGCCTTGGCGATGTTCTGGCGCTCCATGGCGGCCACGCCACCCATGCGCTTCAGGTGTGCGAACACCAGGCCGGCGATATAGATCGAATAGGTCGGCGGCGTGTTGTACATGGAATCGTGTTCGGCCACGGTCTTCCAGTTGAAGGCCGACGGGCAGATGCCCAGCGCATGGCCCAGCAGGTCTTCGCGCACGATCACCAGGGTCAGGCCGGCCGGGCCGATGTTCTTTTGCGCACCGGCGAAGATCACGCCGTACCTGGACACGTCGATTTCGCGCGACAGGATGTGCGAAGACATGTCCGCCACAATCGGCGTATCGCCCGCCAGTTCAGGCACGAAGTTGTACTCGACGCCATCGATGGTTTCGTTGGTGCAGATGTGCAGGTAGGCCGCGTCGCGCGTGAGCTTCCAGTATTCCTGCGGCGGCACCGAACTGAAGCGGCCTGGCTCGGAGGTGGCGGCGACGTTGACGTTGGCGTAGCGCTGGGCTTCCTTGATCGACTTGCCCGACCAGGAACCGGTGTGCACGAAATCGATGGTGGCCGGCTGCTCGCCCGAGCGGCCCACCAGGTTCATCGGCACGATGGCGTTCTCGCCCAGCCCGCCGCCCTGCAGGAACAGGATCTTGTAGTTGGCCGGGACGTTCAGTAGCTCGCGCAGGTCGGCGACGGCCTGCTCGTAGATCGAGATGAACTCCGGGCCACGGTGACTCATTTCCATCACCGACATGCCGCTGCCATGCCAGTCCAGCATTTCAGCGGCGGCTTGCGCCAGTACTTCCTTCGGCAGCACGGCCGGGCCGGCGGAGAAATTGAAAATCTGGGTCACAGCGTTCCTTTCGTTATTTCGCGTTTGATCCCTCACCTTTGTCATTCCAGGCACTGCCTGAAATGACTTCGTTGGTTTTACTCGGCCGAATCGCTCGGTGCTAGCTCGACTTCTTCCAGGTCGGTCTCGACGATGCGCTGCAGGCCGGACAGCTTGGTGCCGTCTTCCACCGCGATCAGGGTCACGCCCTGGGTCGCGCGGCCCATCTCGCGGATCTCCGCCACGCGGGTGCGAATCAGCACGCCGCCGGTGGTGATCAGCATGATTTCATCCGACGGCTCGACCAGGGTCGCAGCGACCACGCGGCCGTTACGTTCCGAAGTCTGGATGGCGATCATGCCCTTGGTACCGCGGCCGTGGCGGGTGTATTCCGTGATCGGAGTACGCTTGCCGTAGCCGTTTTCGGTTGCGGTCAGCACCGACTGCTGCTCGTTCTCGGCCACCAGCAGCGCGATCACGTTCTGGGTGTCTTCCAGGTTCATGCCGCGCACACCGCGCGCGGTACGGCCCATCGGACGCACATCGTTTTCGTCGAAGCGCACCGCCTTGCCGGCGTCGGAGAACAGCATCACATCGTGCTCGCCATCGGTCAGCGCGGCGCCGATCAGGAAGTCGCCTTCGTCCAGGTCGACCGCGATGATGCCGGCCTTGCGTGGATTGCTGAAGTCTTTGAGCGGAGTCTTCTTGACGGTACCCAGGCTGGTCGCCATGAACACGTAGTGGTCTTCCGGGAAGGTGCGGTTCACGCCCGACAGCGGCAGCACCACGGTAATCTTCTCGTTGTCCTGCAGCGGGAACATGTTGACGATCGGCTTGCCGCGCGAGTTGCGCGAACCCTGCGGCACTTCCCATACCTTCAGCCAGTACATGCGGCCGCGGTTGGAGAAGCACAGAATGTAGTCGTGCGTGTTGGCGATGAACAGCTGGTCGATCCAGTCCTCTTCCTTGGTCGCCATGGCCTGCTTGCCGCGTCCGCCGCGCTTCTGGGCGCGGTATTCGGAGATCGGCTGCGACTTCATGTAGCCCAGGTGCGACAAGGTCACCACCATGTCCTGCGGGGTGATCAGGTCTTCGGTTTCGAGGTCGGTCGCATTGAGCTCGATGGCCGAACGGCGCGGGTCCTTGCCGTTGCCGGCGTACTCGTTCAGGACCGAGTTCATTTCGTCGGTGATGATGGCGGTCACGCGGGCCGGCTTGGACAGGATGTCCAGCAGGTCGGCGATGTGGGCCATGATCTCTTTGTACTCGTTGACGATCTTGTCCTGCTCCAGGCCAGTGAGGCGCTGCAGACGCATCTGCAGGATTTCCTGGGCCTGTTCGTCGGACAGCTTGTACAAGCCATCGGCCTGCATGCCGTAGTGCTTCGGCAGGTGCTCCGGACGGAAGGCTTCGATGCCGCCGGCTTCAGCGTTTTCGCCGGTACGCAGCAGCATCTCGCGCACCAGGGACGAGTCCCAGGCGCGCGCCATCAGTTCGACTTTCGCGATCGGCGGCGTTGGCGCGGCCTTGATGATGGCGATGAAGTCGTCGATGTTGGCCAGTGCGACCGCCAGGCCTTCGAGCATGTGGCCGCGTTCGCGCGCCTTGCGCAGTTCGAACACGGTACGGCGCGTGACCACTTCGCGGCGGTGCGACAGGAAGCATTGCAGCATCTGCTTGAGGTTCAGCAGCTTCGGCTGGCCGTTCACCAGCGCCACCATGTTCATGCCGAAGGTGTCCTGCAACTGGGTCTGCTTGTACAGATTGTTCAGCACCACCTCGGGCACTTCGCCGCGCTTCAATTCGATCACCACGCGCATGCCCGACTTGTCGGATTCGTCGCGGATGTCGCTGATGCCTTCCAGCTTCTTGTCGCGCACGTTCTCGGCGATGCGTTCGAGCAGGGACTTCTTGTTCACCTGGTACGGCAGCTCGTCGACGATGATGGCGATGCGGCCGCCGTCCTTGCCGTATTCTTCGAAGTGGGTCTTGGCGCGCATGACCACGCGGCCACGGCCGGTGCGGTAGCCATCGCGTACGCCCGAGACGCCGTAGATGATGCCGGCGGTCGGGAAGTCCGGCGCCGGGATCAGCTCGATCAATTCGTCGATCGTGCAGTCCGGGTTGCGCAGCACGTGCAGCGCGCCGGCGATCACTTCGGACAGGTTGTGCGGTGGGATGTTGGTCGCCATGCCGACCGCGATACCGGACGAGCCGTTGATCAGCAGGTTGGGGATGCGGGTCGGCAGGACGGTCGGCTCTTTTTCCTTGCCGTCGTAGTTCGGCTGGAAGTCGACCGTGTCCTTGTCGATATCGGCCAGCACTTCGCTGGCGATTTTGTCGAGGCGGCACTCGGTGTAGCGCATCGCCGCGGCGCTGTCGCCGTCGATGGAACCGAAGTTACCCTGGCCGTCGACCAGCATGTAACGCAGGGAAAAGTCCTGCGCCATACGCACCAGCGTGTCGTAAATCGACGCGTCGCCGTGCGGGTGGTACTTACCCATGGTCTCACCGACCACGCGGGCGCACTTGACGTAAGGCCGGTTGTGCACGTTGTTCATCTCGTGCATGGCGAACAGGACGCGGCGGTGCACCGGCTTCAAGCCATCGCGCACATCCGGCAGAGCACGGCCGACGATCACGCTCATCGCGTAATCGAGGTAGCTCTTGCGCATCTCTTCTTCGAGTGAAATGGGGATTGTTTCTTTTGCGAATTGATCCATTGGCGGGGCGACTGCTCTCAGGCGATGGTTATGTTAGCTGGCGGACGGCCACACGAAGCTGCTGTCCGGGCTGTTGGGCGGCGTGTACACCGGGCGGTGCGAGCGCCAGCTTATCAACAGACAAGCCTGGGATTTTAGCATGAGCGTCCATATGCCTGAGCATTTCCTCGAAACCACTCTCAGCGCGACCGGGATCACAGTTCGGCAGGTCGCGCTCAACCCGCTTCGGATGTGATGCGTTGCACAAATACAACGCACCTGGTCACATAGTGGGCGGTTTGATTTGTTGGCGTTCGTACTAGATAGCCGCGTGTGGCAAAATGGCCCGGAAGTTAATTGCCGGTTTCACAATGTCATAAAACTGTCACGGGCAATTGCGGGGTCAAGCTGTTACCATCTTGTCCATTGCACGACAAAATTTTGCCGTATTTCTGCGGATATCACCCCCGAAAGGAAAAAAATCAGATGAAAAAAATCGCTACGTTCATGCTCTCCGCAGCGCTCGCCAGCAGCGCGCTTGCGCAAACTTCCCCGCCGTTCGCACCTGTGGACAAAGACATCGAGGCTCCCAAGCCCCACAGCGCTTACGTGCAGGATGCGCGCGGCGTGATCGCACGCGATCCGTTCGGCCTGTGCTGGCGTACCGGTTACTGGACTCCGGCCGATGCCGTTCCAGGTTGCGATCTGCCACTGTGCGTCGCCCCAGCCAAGCTGGAAAACGGCAAGTGCGTTGAGCCGCCTCCACCGCCACCACCAGTGGTAGAGCCTGCTCCGGCACCAGCGCCAGCTCCTGCACCAGCACCGGCTCCAGTGCCGACTTCGGAAAAAGTGAGCTACTCGGCTGACGCCTTCTTCGACTTCGACAAAGCCGTGCTGAAGCCAGCCGGCAAGGCATCGCTGGACGAGCTGAGCAGCAAGCTGCAAGGCATCAACCTGGAAGTCATCATCGCCGTCGGCCACACCGACTCGGTCGGCACCGATGCTTACAACCAGAAGCTGTCGATCCGCCGCGCCGAAGCCGTCAAGACCTACCTGAAGGCCAAGGGCATCGACCAGAGCCGCATCTACACCGAAGGCAAGGGCGAGAAGCAGCCAGTAGCGGACAACAAGACCGCCGCCGGCCGCGCCAAGAACCGCCGCGTGGAAATCGAAGTGGTCGGCACCCGCAGCAAATAAGCTGATTGCCTGATCCTCGAAAAGCCGTCCAGTTCGCTGGGCGGCTTTTTTTTTGCCTGTATTCTCACCCTACCGCTGTCATTCATGACGGGCGTGCGCAGTCTCGCAAGCTTTTCAAACTGTCACCATCGGAAATGCAAAAGCTTCATCGGGTGCGCCTGCCGCTACCGAAATGCTGCACCATGCGCCCTTTCGCTGACCACGGAACGTTGTGCCGCAAGGAATTTTCCTCACACGTAACGCCGGGGCCATGAATTTCCCGCTATTATTTCGCGTATGAATGCAGACCCTTTAGAAATACAAAAATTCAGCGAGCTCGCGCACCGCTGGTGGGACCCGACTTCCGAGTTCCGCCCGCTGCACGAGATCAATCCCCTGCGCCTTGAGTGGATCAACGCGCGCGCCCAGCTGGCTGGCAAAAAAGTCATCGACATCGGCTGCGGCGGCGGCATCCTCAGCGAATCGATGGCGCGCAAAGGTGCCGATGTCACCGGTATCGACCTGTCCGAAAAGGCATTGAAAGTCGCCGATTTGCACAGCCTGGAATCCGGCGTACAGGTGCGCTACAAACACATCGCCGCCGAAGATATGGCCGCGCAAGAAGCCGGGCAGTACGACGTCGTGACCTGCATGGAAATGCTTGAGCACGTGCCGGACCCGGGCGCGATCGTCAAGGCCGCCGCCACCCTGGTCAAACCGGGCGGGCACGTGTTCTTTTCGACCATCAACCGCAATGCCAAGGCATATCTGTTCGCCGTCGTCGGCGCCGAGTACCTGCTGCGCATGCTGCCCAAAGGCACGCACGACTACGCCAAATTCATCACCCCGGCTGAACTGTCGCATTTTGTGCGACTGGCGGGCCTGCAGGTCGACTCCCTCAAGGGGCTGAGCTACAAGCCGCTCACCAAAATCTACGCACTGAACCAGGACACCGATGTGAACTACATGGTGGCTTGCACCCGTCCGCTTTAAATCTATTCCTTTTTTGCCCATGACTTCCCTGCCCTCCCTGGCGCCGCGCGCTGTTTTATTCGATCTAGACGGCACCCTGGCCGACACCGCGCCCGACTTGGCGGCTGCAGTGAACTTCCTGCGCGTCCAGCGCGGGCTGGAGCCGACACCGTATGCCATCCTGCGCCCGACCGCCTCGGCCGGCGCGCGCGGCATGATCGGCGCCGCCTTCGGCCTGACCCCGGCCGACGAAGGCTACGAAGAGCTGCGCGTGCAGTGGTTCGAGCGTTATCAGTCCGCCATGGCGGTGGAAAGTACCCTGTTCGGCGGCATCCATGAACTGCTGGCCGGCATCAATGCGGCTGGCATGGCGTGGGGGATTGTCACCAACAAGCCGGCGCGCTTTACCGATCCGCTGGTGCCCTTGATTGGACTTTCGCATGCCGGCTGCGTCGTCTCGGGCGACACCACCGGGCACGCCAAGCCGCATCCCGCGCCCTTGCTGGAAGGCGCGCGCCGTCTGAACGTGCTGCCGGAGCAATGCTGGTATGTGGGCGACGACCTGCGCGACATCGAAGCTGGCCGGGCTGCCGGCATGGTGACGGTGGCGTGTGGGTGGGGATATTGTGGTTCGGTGGAGCCAAGCAGCTGGGGCGCGGACTATCTGATGGATACGCCGGCCGATTTGCTGGAACTGTTGCGCGCACGGACCCCGGCGGCGCTTGTGGCCTGACAAGTCTGCTTACACTTGCTGCCCTGCGATTGGGCGGCGATTGGAGTACAATACGAGTTCTGTGGGGGCGACCTGGTTTCGACGTGGGTTGCAAAGCAGCGCAGGGCATACCGAGGGCTGGCTACCTCGTAAATACACCCAGAAAATCAATAACTGCAAACGATAACTCGTACGCACTGGCAGCTTAATTGCTGTTAGCTCTAGAACACCTCGTCCCTGGGGTGGGCCGTTAAAAGCTCTAGAGTCATTTACAGGGACTCGTGATTTGCTGGGTTACTTAGCAACTCACTAAATAATAGGTAACTCGCCTGTACACAGCGTGCACGTCCGCGTTGTATGGGTTAAATTAAATGGCAGTGCTAAGTATGTAGAACTGTCTGTAGAGTGCTTGCGGACGCGGGTTCGATTCC
>CAMLFK010000257.1 GCA_946479255.1 uncultured Oxalobacteraceae bacterium | reverse complement strand
TTGGTGCCGAAGGAGGTGCCATTACTGGTCGTCATCATCGGCAGGTTCAGCTGCTTGCAGCGTTCTTCGGTCAGCGTCAGGCAGACCAGGCCGCGCGCATGCTTGACCATGAAGTTGATGGCTTCGGGCGTGACGAAGTCGGCCGCCAATACCAGGTCACCCTCGTTTTCGCGGTCTTCCTCATCCACTAAGATGACCATGCGACCTGCGCGCAGTTCGGCAACGATTTCCTGGGTGGTGGAGATTGACATCGGATTCCTTTAAAACGGGGTGCGTACGGGTGCTTTAGCCCAATCCGCTATTTTAAAGGATTTGAGGCACTTCGATCGGCTGGCCGACCGGAAAATATTGCTGCCGCGCGAGAATGGAAGCGGTAAAATCGTTTACCTTAACTGTTTTATAAGTTTGACAATGACCACTTTGCTCGTTCGTCGTATCTGCTCGGCTGCACTGCTGTTCTCACTCCTGGGAAGCGCCGTCGGCGCCCAGGCCGCACTCAAGCCGGACGATCCGATCCCGGTCGGTCCGCAGGTCAAGGTGGGCAAACTGCCCAACGGTCTCACCTACTACATCCAGAAGAACGGCAAGCCGGAAAAGAAACTGGAACTTCGCCTGGTCATCAAGGCCGGCTCGATCCTGGAAGACGACGACCAGCAGGGCCTGGCGCACTTCGTCGAACACCTGGCCTTCAACGGCTCGACGCACTTCAAGAAGAACGAGCTGATCTCGTACCTGCAATCGATCGGCGTGAAGTTCGGCGCCGACCTGAATGCCTATACCAGCTTCGACGAGACGGTCTATATCCTGCCGATTCCGACCAATAACAAGGACAACGTCGACAAGGGCTTCCTGGTGCTGGAAGACTGGGCCCACGGCCTGACCCTGGACGACGCGGCCATCGACACCGAGCGCGGCATCGTGCTGGAAGAACTGCGCCTGGGCAAAGGCGCGCAGGACCGCATGAACAAGCTGCTGCTGCCGAAGATCTTCAACGGCTCGCGCTATGCCAACCGCCTGCCGATCGGCAAGGAAGAAGTGATCAATAACGCCGGTTACGACACCGTGCGCCGCTTCTACAAGGAATGGTACCGCCCCAACCTGATGGCGGTGGTGGTGGTCGGCGATATCGACCCGGCTGAAGCCGAACAGCGCATCGTCAAGCACTTCGGCGACCTGAAGAACCCGGTGAAGCAGCGCGAGCGCACCTATGCACCGATTCCGACGCGGACCGACACCGAGGCGCTGATCGTCACCGACAAGGAAGCCGGCGGCAATGCCGTGCTGATCCGTTACCCACTGACCGAAAAGCACGAGAAAGCCACCTTCGGCGACTACCGCGAAAAGTTAATTGAATCGCTGTTTGCCGCCATGCTGAACCAGCGCCTGGGTGAACTGGCGCAACTGCCCGAGCCGCCCTACCTGGGCGCGGGAAGCGGTGTGAGCCGGCTGACGGCCCGCTACAAGTCCTACTCCTCTTCCGCCGGACTGGGCAAAGGCGGCGCGGCGCCGGCCATCGATGCGCTGATGCAGGAAAATGCCCGGGCACGCCAGTATGGCTTCAGCGCGGCCGAACTCGATCGCGCGAAAAAGAACATGATGCGCAACTACGAGCAGGCTTACAAGGAACGCGAGAAGACCGATTCGTCCAGCTACGTGGGCGAGTACGTGCGCAACTTCCTGGAGAAAGAAAGCATTCCCGGCATCGACAATGAATACCGTTATGTGCAGGAATTCCTGCCGGCCATCACGCTCGACGAGCTGAATCGTTATGCCCGTGCCACCATCCCGGCCGATTCCGGCAAGCTGGTGGTGTACATGGGAACCGGCAAGCCGGATGCGCCCGCCCCGAGCGCGCAAGCTTTGCTGGCGAATGTGGCCGCGGCCGAGAAGATCGCCGTCAAACCACGCGAAGACAAGGTGCTGGCCCAGAACCTGATGGAAAAGTTGCCGACACCCGGGAGCATCGTCGCCGAGTCGCAGGACAAGGCGCTCGGGCTGACCCGCCTGACCCTGTCCAACGGCGTCAAAGTCATCCTTAAGCCGACCGACTTCAAGAACGACCAGGTAATGATGAGCGCGGTGCGCTATGGCGGACAGTCGCTGTTTTCCGAAGCCGACATCTTCAATGCGCGTTACGCCAGCGCGGTGGCGGCGACCATGGGCTTGTCGTCCTATTCGCCGATTGACTTGCAGAAGATCTTGGCCGGCAAGAGCGCGTCGGTGGGCATCGGCATGGGCGAATACATCGACAACGTCAGCGGCAGCGCCGGCAGCAGCGATATCGAGACCATGCTGCAATTCGTGTATCTGAAATTTACCGGTGCGCGCCGCGACGAGGGGCTGTACAAGTCCTTCATGAGCAAGCAGCTGGAAGGCGCGCGCAATGCCCTGTCGCAGCCGGAAGCGATCTTCCGCGACACGGTGACGGCCACGCTATACAACAACCACCCGCGCGTGGCGCGCGTGGTGCGCCCGGAAGACTTGTCCAAGGTGGACCTGGACCGTTCGCTGGCGCTGTACCGCGAGCGCTTTTCCAGCGCCAAGGACCTGACCTTCATCCTGGTGGGCAGTTTCGACACGGCGGCCATCAAGCCTTTGCTGGCGACTTACCTTGCCACCTTGCCGACTCCGGATATTCCGGTGGCGTTCAAGGATGTGGGCATTCGCCCGGTGAACGGCGTGGTCAAGAAGGACGTGCGCGCCGGCTCCGAGCAAAAGAGCGTGGTGTCGCTGAACTTTACCGGCCCGGCCACCTATTCGGAAGACGAGCGCCTGCGGTTCAATGCCTTGCTGGAGGTGATGAATATCCGCATCATCGAAATCCTGCGCGAAAAGCTGGCGCTGATTTACGGCGGCGGCATGAACGGCAACATATCGCATGTGCCGGTGGGGAACTACAGCATCGCGGCCACCCTGCCGACCGGCCCCGCCAATGTGGACAAGGTGATCGCGGCAACCTTCGCCGAAATCGACAAGATGAAGAAGGAAGGCCCGGACGCAGCGGACCTGAACAAGGTCAAGCAGAACTGGCTGCAGACGCACGAGAAATCCATGCGCGAGAACGGCTATTGGCTGGAGCGCTTGCAGAATTCGGTGCTGCTCGGTACCGATATGGCGCGCATTCTCGATCACGAAAAGAACATCGAAAAGATCAGCGCGGATGACCTGAAGAGCGCTGCACAGCGTTATTTCAATGATGAGAACTATGTGCAGGTAGTGCTGTATCCGGAGAAGTAAGACCGGGGAGTTCTAAAAAAAGGGGCGGCGCTGCGGTGGCCGCCCTTTTTGTTTGCGGATCTAAAAGGTCAGGATTTCAGCGACAGCATGCGCTCGACGTAGCGGGCGATCAGGTCGATCTCCAGATTGACGTGGCTGCCGGCGCGCAGGTGCTTGAGCGTCGTCACCGAGATGGTGTGCGGGATCAGGTTGATCGAGAAGCGGCAGGCCTTGCCCTGCCCCGTCTCCACGTCCTCCACCCGGTTGACGGTCAGCGAGACGCCGTTGACCACGACCGAACCCTTAAATGCCAGGAACTTGGCCAGCGATTGCGGCGCGTCGATGACCAGCTCCCACGATTCGCCCACCGCTTCGAAGCGGTGCACCTGCCCGAGCCCGTCGACGTGGCCGGACACCAGATGGCCGCCCAGGCGTTCGGCCAGGGTCAGCGCTTTCTCCAGATTGACTTCGCCGGGCGCGTCCAGGCCCACGGTGCAGTTCAGGCTCTCGCGCGAGACATCGACCGCGAAGGCGGTGGCGGTCTTTTCCACCACCGTCATGCAGGCGCCGTTGATGGCGATCGAGTCGCCCAGTGCGACGTCGGCCAGCGGCAGGCCGCCGGCATCGATCTCCAGGCGCACGCCGGCATCATTGCTGCCGTCGAGCGGCTTGACCGAGCTGATCTTGCCGACGGCGGCGACGATTCCAGTAAACATGCTGACTTATTCCTCAGGTTGGGTTCGGGTGAGTAAAGCGGGCCAGGATGCGCAGATCCTCGCCGATGGGGGTGACTTCGTGAAAGCGCAGTCGCTTGCTGTCGTTGAGGCTATCCAGCCTTGGGAGCGCGAACATGCCTTGCGCGTCGCCCAGCAGGGACGGCGCCAGGTACATCAATAGTTCGTCGACGCAGCCCTCGCGGATCAGGGAGCCGTTCAGCTTGGAGCCCGCTTCCACGTGGACTTCGTTGATCTCGCGCCGGCCCAGTTCAAGCATGAGCGCGGCCAGGTCGACCTTGCCCGATTCATTGGGCAGCATGATGAGCTCGTGACCGGCTGCGCGCAGGGCCGCTTCTTTCTCGGGATTGGCGAGCGCGCCGACGATCCAGCTGGCGTCGCCTTGCAGGACGCGCGCGCCGAGGTCGATTTCAAGGCGGCTGTCGACAATCACCCGGCGCGGCTGGCGCGGGGTATCGACCGCCCGCACCGTCAGCTGAGGGTCGTCGGCCTTGACCGTGCCGATGCCGCTCAGGATGGCGCAAGCGCGGGCGCGCCAGGCGTGTCCGTCCGCGCGCGCCTGCTCGCCGGTAATCCACTGGCTTTGGCCGTTGTGCAAGGCCGTCATGCCGTCCAGGCTGGCGGCGGTCTTGAGACGCACCCACGGGCGGCCACGCTGCATGCGCGAAAAGAAACCGATGTTCATTTCGCGCGCTTCGTGTTCCAACACCCCTGAGCTGACCGCAACGCCCGCATTGGCCAGCTTGGCCAGGCCTTGACCCGCCACCAGCGGATTGGGGTCGACGATGGCGGCCACCACCCGGCCCAGGCCCGCCAGCAGCAGCGCGTCCGAGCATGGCGGCGTGCGGCCATGATGGTTGCAGGGCTCCAGGGTCACGTAGGCGCTTGCGCCGCGCACGTCGTTGCCGCGCGCGGCGGCGTCGCGCAGGGCCTGGATTTCAGCATGGGCCTGCCCGGCCGGCTGGGTAAAGCCAGCGCCGATGACTGCGCCGTCGCGCACGATCACGCAGCCGACGCGGGGATTCGGTGCCGTGGTGTAGATGCCTTTGGCGGCCCAACCAAGGGCCAGCGCCATGGCATCGGAATCGTTGAGTAGCTGCACGGGTATCCAATGTGAAAAAACTGCTCGTAATTCTACGCCAAGACCGGCTTGCTCGTAGGATAGCGCTGTGCTCGCGCATCGATTCCGGATTCATTCCGACTCTCCGCAGCTGGCGCCGTCACGGGCGGGGTCGCAGATACGTGCCCTGCCCAGCATGTTGACGCGGATGCGGCGCATGCCCTCGCCGTTGCTGACCGACAGGGTGCCCCAGCGCGCAGCCACGCTGCTGGTATCGCTGCAACTGCGCCCGGCGGCGTTGAAAGCAATGTAGTACGGCGCCTTTTGTCCGGTAAATACGGAGCTGATGCGGATATCGTCTGCCGGGGCCGCGTGCTGGCCGAGCACTTCGTCGCCGGCGCCGGGGCGGCGGTCGCCGTCGCGGTCGACCAGCACGATCCAGCCTTCGCTCCAGTTGGCGCCGTCCGCCGCGGCGGGCAGCAGCATGACCCGGCTACCGCGCGCAATCGCCTCGGCCCGGGTCTGTTCCAGCGCGCTGTACAGGTCGGTGACGGTGGCGTTCAAGCGGAACTGGCGGATCATGCCGCGCATGTCGGGCAAGGCGACCATGCACAGGGTCAGCGCGATCACCAGCACGACGACCAGTTCCACCAGCGATGTTCCGGCCTGTTTCATGGCCAGCACCTTGCGGCCTTGCCTTCGGCGCGGCGCTCTCCCCTGCTGCTGAGCGTCAGCACTCCGCATTCGGGATCCTTGAAATCGCGGTCGACCATGCCGGTGCCGGGCAAGGCGGTGAGCACGATGCAGTATTCGATTTTGTCGGCCGGGCATGCCTCGCCCCGGAATTCATAGCCGCTGCTGGCGGCGCGTGCACCGGAGTACCATTTGAAGCGCTTGGCATCCTCGTCGGAGGATATGGCGGAAAACGCGAGGTAGCGGTTGTGCTGGGTGAAGTAGCGCTCCTGCTTCTGCATCAGTTCCAGCAAGGCGGCTTGCGCTTCCGCCCGGCGTGCCTTGACGACGAAGCGTGCATAGCCCGGGTACACCATCGCGGCAAGAATCAACATGACCAGCAGGACCGTAAGGGTTTCGATCAGCGTGAAGCCGCGTTGCAATCCCATTGTGCGCCCATTCATCGTTTGCTCGCATTGTGGATGTCTTGCCAATTGGCGACTTCGCGCCAGCTCAGCCGGCCGGCCGGGTACGCGATCTTTATCTGCTGTCCCTTGGTCGGGCCGCTCTTGCCGGACAGGCGTACCAGGGTGAAGGTTTGGATGGCCAGGGTGCCGCCGGTGGCGTTGCGCGGCCCAACGCTGGCGCTGCTGCCGAATAGGAGCGGCCCCGTGGCGGCCAAGCCGGCCTCGGCAGCATCGGCCGGCATCAGATGGGCAGTGACGGCATGATTGTCCACGAGCCCCGCGCTACCCAGCGCCAGGCCGGTGAGCGCATCGACCAGGTAGCTGCGGCGTGATGGGCCACCGCAGTCGCCGCTACCGAAAACCAGGGTGTCGAACAGAAGCGCGCCGGCACGCACTGCCGGACTGCCGGCCGCGCGTTCGCCATCGTTTGCTGTGTTGGGAAAATCGAAGAACCATCCCTGCCTGGACTCGTCCCCGCCATAGGTGAATGGTCGGCCGCCGATCCTGTAGGCATCCTTGCCGGTCAAGGTACGTATTTCCAGCGCGCCGCGGGTAAGGGTCTTGAGCGGATCCAGTAGCTGATCGTGGATTGCATAAAAGCTTTGCGGACTGAAGCTCTCCACGTTCGCATCCCTGGCTTCCAAAAACTTTCCGGTGGCGAATGTGACGAGATAGCCTCCACCGGGCGCGAACACGAGCGCGGGCGCGTGCGCGATGGCCTGGTCGCGCGCCACAAACAATGGCGTCGTGAGGGGCTGGCCCCATGGAGGTGGGCCGCTCAGGTCGAAGCGCCACAGGCTGCCTTGCAGGTCGCCCGCATAAGCGTA
>CAMLFK010000256.1 GCA_946479255.1 uncultured Oxalobacteraceae bacterium | reverse complement strand
CGCGGTCCAGGGGCCAGCCTTCCACCGCTATGCCGACGGCTATCGTTTCGCCAAGCTGGCATGCGACCTGGTTGCCAAGCATGGCTACACTGCCTACCAGGCAAAGATCAGCCTGGCCGCGGGAATAGCCGCCTTCTGGACCCAGCCCGTGTCGGGCGCGCTGGAGTTTCACCGCATGGCTTATCGCGCCGGCATCGACACCGGCGATCTCGCCATCAGCTGCTACAGCAGCTATCTCACGCTCGCCGAGTTGCAGGTGCGAGGCGATCGCCTGGACACGGTCTGGCGCGAATCGGAAAGATACCTGGAGTTTGTACGCAAAGCGAAGTTTCGCGACGTGGCCGACATCATCATCGGCCAGCAATGCTTGATCGCCGGCTTGCGGGGCAAGGACGCACCCGAAGGGGACGCCTTCGACGAAGCGGCATCCGAGACGCCAATGAACGGCACGCGGATGCCGGCGCGGGCCGCCTGGTACTGGTCCAGCCGGATGCGCGCACGGTTCCTGTCCGGCGACTACCCGGCGGCGCTGGCCGCTGCCCGCCAGGCGGAGCGGTTGGGCTTTGGCCACAATGTCGCCTTGCTGGACTACGTCTACTACGCCGCGCTGACGCTCGCCGCCGCTTATGCGGCGCTTGGGGCCGAAGAGCAGGGCGCCTGCCGGGAACGCCTTGCGGCCCACCACGCGCGGCTGCGCGAATGGGCCGATGCCTATCCGCCGACCTTCCGCGACAAGCTTGCGCTGGTATCGGCCGAGATCGCCCGCGTGGATGGCAATAGCGACGCCGCAATCGGCTTGTATGAAACCGCAATCCTGGCGGCCCATGCGAACGGTTTTGTGCAGAACGAAGCCATCGCCAATGAATGCGCGGCGGCCTTCTACCGCAGCCGGGGTGTCGATGCGCTCGCCACCTTGTACCTGCGCCAGGCGCGCGACTGTTACGCGCGCTGGGGCGCCGACGGCAAGGTGCGCCAGCTCGATGAATCTTATCCGCACCTGCGCACGCGCGCCGAGCGCGCGCCCGCCGCCCCATTCGAAGGCGAGGTCCAGCTCGATATGCTGGCGGCGACCAAGGCCTCGCAAGCGATCTCCGGCCAGATCGTGCTCGACGAAGTGATTGACACGCTGATGCGCATCATCCTGGAGAATTCCGGCGCTCAAACCGGCTACCTGCTGCTGGCCGGCGATGAAGGCGTGCAGCTGGCGGCCGACGCCACGGTCGAGCGGCAGACAGTGCGGGTGCGCCGGCATGCCGGCACTACGCCGCTTGAGACGGCTTTGCCCGGGGCAATCCTCAACTACGTCCGGCGCAGCCGCGAGCCGGTGCTGCTGGCGGACGCCGCCGCCCCGCACGCGTATGCGGCCGATCCCTACTTCGCGCGGCAGCGGCCCAAGTCGGTCCTGTGCCTGCCCATTACCCGGCAATCCGTGCTGATCGGGCTGCTGTACCTGGAAAACAATCTCGTCACCCATGCCTTTACCCCGGAGCGCATGGCGGTCATGGAATTGCTTGCCTCCCAGGCCGCCATCTCGCTGGAAAACGCCCGGCTCTATACCGAGGTGCGCGAACGCGAGGCCCGCGTCCGGCAGCTGGTGGAATCGAATATCATCGGGATTTTTTTCTGGGATATGCACGGCGGCATCAACGACGCCAACCAGGCCTTCCTTGACCTGGTCGGCTACGGCCGCCAGGAGCTGCTATCCGGCCAGATGCAGTGGGCGCAGATGACGCCGCCCGAATACGTAGGCGCCGACGAGCGCGCGCTCGACGAAATCCGCCATGCGCGCGTCTGCGGCACGTATGAGAAGCAGTTCGTGCGCAAGGACGGCAGCCGCATTCCAGTGCTCATCGGCGCCGCCTTGCTGGAAGGCTCGCAGGAGTATGGCCTTGCCTTCGTGCTCGATCTGTCCGCGCGCAAGCAGGCCGAGACTGAACGCGAAGCGCGCCAGGCGGCCGAGGCGGCCAACCGGGCCAAGAGTGCATTTCTTGCCAACATGAGCCATGAACTGCGCACGCCGCTCAACGGCATCCTCGGCTATGCCCAGATCTTGCAGCGCGATACGGCGCTGGGCGAGCGGCAACGCGCGGGCGTGAACGTGATCCGCCAAAGCGGCGAGCATCTGCTCACCCTCATCAACGATATCCTCGACCTGGCCAAGATCGAAGCGGGCAAGATGGAGCTCCTCCTGGCCGATGTCGAGCTGGCCGTGTTTGCCCGCACCATCGTCGAGATCGTCGAAATCAAGGCGGCGCAGAAGCAGCTCGAATTCATCTGCGAACTGGCGCCGGATTTGCCGCGGTCGATCCGGACCGACGAAAAGCGCCTGCGCCAGGTGCTGCTCAATCTCTTGTCCAATGCCGTCAAGTTCACCGACCGCGGCCACGTCGCGCTGCGGATACACGGCGTGGCGCCCGGCCGCCTGCGCTTTGCCGTGGAAGATACCGGGCTCGGCATCGGTGCCGATCAACTGGACCTGATCTTCGAGCCTTTCACGCAGTCGGGCGAGATCGGGCGCCGGGTGGGCGGCACCGGCCTGGGCTTGTCGATCAGCCGCCAATATGTGCGCCTGATGGGGAGCGAGCTCCAGGTCGACAGCCGGATGCGGCAGGGCAGCACCTTCTGGTTCGAGCTGGAGGCGCCGGTGGTTGCGCACGACGCGCCGGCGCCGCCCGAGCGCATCCCCAGCGCTTATGCGGGGGCGCGCAAAAAGGTGCTGGTGGTGGACGACGTGGCCGAGAACCGGGCGGTGGTGGTCGATCTGCTGACGCCGCTCGGCTTCGAGGTGAGCGAGGCGGCCAACGGCCGCGAGGGAGTGGAACGCGCACAAGCGCTGCGGCCGGACTTGATCCTGATGGACCTGGCCATGCCGGAAATGGATGGCCTGGAAGCGGCGCGCCAACTGCGCCGGCGCGCCGGATTGAACACAGTGCCGATCATTGCGATGTCGGCCAGCGTGTCGCCTGGTGACAGCCAGCAAAGCCTGGACGCCGGCATGAATGATTTTCTCCCAAAACCGATCGACATGCACAAGCTGCTCGGCAGGGTGGAGGCATTGTTGCAGCTTGAGTGGACGTACGCCGCGCCGGAGCTGGAAGCCGCCGCGGACCTGGCCGCGGCAGGCCCCCTCGTGCTGCCGCCGGCGCACGAGATGCAAGTGCTGCACCAGCTGGCCAAGCGGGGCAATATGGACGACATCGAGGCGCATGCGCAGTATCTGGCCGGGCTCGACGAGCGCTACGCGCCCTTTGCCCGCCAATTGCGCATGCTGGCCAAAGATTTCCAGTCCAAAGCCATCCTGCTGCTGGTGGAACAGCACCTGCAGTAGAGCAAGCGCGCCAGGCTTTTTTTGAGCGGGACAATATTTCTCTCAGTGAGGCGCACGTTTTAAGTTGTTCGCGCTCTAAGTTAATGGCGTCTGGCTTGGAGAGAGGAAAGGCAGATGAAGTTCACTCGCACACGGCGCTTGCCGCTGCGCCAGCAAGCCAATATACATCGTGACCAGCCGTGACGTCCGACATCACACCAGCCGGGTCCTTATGTCCATCGAAAATTGAGCTTGCCGAAGAATCCCTGGACAGCGTACTTGCGCGCTCGCCCCTCGACCTGCCCACCTGCCTGCGGCTGGCCTCGCAACTGGCGCAAACGCTGGCGGACTTGCATGTCGCCCACATCCCCCACCACGATGTGCGCGCCGCCAATGTGATGGTGGGGATGCGCGATGGCCAGCTCGGGCTGCTTGAGTTGCGCATGGCCAGTGCCGAAGCCGGGCAAGGCGCGCCGGCCCAGGCGCCTGGGGATTGGGCTTATTGTTCGCCCGAACAAACCGGGCGCGTGAACCGCCCTGTCGATTACCGGACCGATTTCTATTCCCTGGGGGTGCTGCTCTACCGTATGCTGAGCGGCAAGCTGCCGTTTGCGGCCAAGGATCCGCTGGAATGGGCGCATTGCCATGTCGCGCGGCTGCCGCCGCCCTTGCGCGAGCTTGCCCCGGACGTGCCGCAGGTGGTCGCCGAGATCGTCATGCGGCTGCTCGCCAAGCGGCCCGAGGACCGCTACCAGAGCGCGCACGGCTTGCAGCGCGACCTTGGCCGCTGCCTGGCGCAATGGCAGGCCGCCGGGCGCATCGTGCCATTTCCGCTCGGCGCCGAAGATGTCCCGGATCACATCCAGATACCCCAGCGGCTGTACGGACGCGAGCGGGAAATTGCGCTGCTGCAGGACGCCGTCGAGCGCATGAGGGCGAGCGGCGACCCGGCGCTGCTCACGCTGACGGGATATTCCGGCATCGGCAAGTCCGCGCTGGTGCTTGAACTTCGCCAGGCTATCATCGACAGGCGCGCCTATTTCATTTGCGCCAAGTTCGACCAGTATCAGCACGACGTTCCCTATATCACCTTGGCGCAAGCGTTCCGCGAACTGGTGCAGCAGTTGTTGGCTGACAGCGAGGAGCGCATTGCGCTCTGGCGGCAGCAGATCCAGGGCGCGCTCGGCAACAATGGCCAGCTGATCGTCGATGTGCTGCCCCAGCTCGAGCTAATCATCGGCAAGCAGGCGCCCGTGCCGGCCTGGCCGGCAATCGAGGCGCAAAACCGCTTTCATACGGTATTCCAAAAGTTCATCGCGGTATTCGCCAGCCAGGAACATCCACTGGTGCTGTTTCTCGACGACCTGCAGTGGATCGATGCAGGCAGCCAGAAACTGGTCGAGCACGTGCTCACCCATGCGGACACGCGCTACTTGCTGCTGATCGGCGCCTATCGCGACAAGGAGGTGGGCCCGGCGCATCCGCTGCGGGGCAGCATCGAGGCGATCCGGCAGAGCGGCACCACGGTGACCACGCTGGCGCTTGCGGCGCTGCCGCTCACGCAGCTGAACCGGCTGGTGGCCGACGCGCTCCATGCCCCGGCCGCGTCGTGCGAAGCGCTGACCCGCCAGATATACGAGCGTACTGGCGGCAACCCCTTCTTCTTCACCCAGTTTCTTGGCTCGCTGCGCGAAGAGGGCTTGCTGACGCATGATGCGATGCACCGCGGCTGGCAGTGGGATCTCGGCAAGATCGCCGCCAAGGACTTCGCCGGCAACGTCGTCGACCTGGTGCTCGCCAAGCTGCGCCGGCTTCCCGCCGCCACCCAGCATGTCTTGCAGCGGGCCGCTTGCCTTGGCAACAAGTTCGACCTTCGCCGCCTGGCCCTGGTCAGCGGCGGGGCCGAGTTGGAGCTGGCGCTGGCGCCGGCGCTGCACGCCGGCCTGATCGTGCGCACCAATGGCAATGGCAAATTCCTGCACGACCGCATCCAGCAGGCCGCCTATTCGCTGCTGGCGCAAGAGCAGCGCTCTGAGCTCCACCTGCACATCGGCCGCGTGCTGCTGGCGAGCCTGACGGCCGACGAGCTGGCCGAGTCCTTGTTCGTTGTCGCCAGCCAGTTCAACCGCGGTGCCGGCCGGCTGGCCGATCCGGACGAGAAAGTCCAGGTGGCGCAGCTTAACTTGCGTGCCGGAAAACGGGCCAAGCAGGCGACAGCGTACGCAACGGCGTGTGCTTATCTCGCGGCCGGCATGGCCTTGCTCGACGAATCAGACTGGGATCTTCGCTACGCGCTCATGTACGAGTTGTGGCTGGAGCGCAGCGAATGCGAATTCCTGAGCGGAAATTTCGAGAGCGCCGAACAGCTTAGCGCCAAACTGTTGCAACGCAGCGTGTCGAAAGGCGACCAGGCCCGCGTTTATCGTCTCAAAGTCGTCCTGCACGTGATGAAATCGGAGAACCAGCAGGCTGTCGCCAGCGCGCTCAGCTGCCTGCGCCTGTTCGGCATCGACATGCCGGCCCACCCCAGCTGGGACCAGGTCGAGGCCGAATACACGAAGATATGGCAGACGCTCGGCACGCGCGCCATCGAGAGCCTGATCGATCTGCCGCAGATGAGCGACCCGGACATTCAGCTTGCCATGGACGTGTGCGCGGTATTGCTGCCCCCTGCGACCTTCACCGATATCAAACTCAATTACTTATGCTGCTGCCACATGGTCAACCTGGCCCTCCAGCACGGCGTGAGCGGCGCCTCCGCTTTTGGCTATGCCTGTTTCGGGGCGTTCCTGGGGCCTGGCTTCCATCGTTATGCCGACGGCTATCGTTTCGCCAAGCTGGCATGCGATCTCATTGCCAAGCATGGTTACACGGCCTACCAGGCGAAGATCTGCCTGGCGACAGGCATCACCGCCTTCTGGACGCAGCCGGTATCGAACGCGCTGGAGTTTCACAGGATGGCCTTTCGTGCCGGCGTCGACAGCGGTGACCTGGCCATTTCCTGCTATAGCTGCTACCTGACGCTCGCCGAAATGCTCGCTCGAGGCGATCGTCTTGACGCGATATGGCGCGAATCTGAAAGGAGCCTGGAGTTTGTGCGCAAAGCCAGGTTCCGCGACGTGGCCGACATCATCGTTAGTCAGCAAGGCCTGATCGCCAGTTTACGGGGCCAGGCCGCGCCAGACCAAGCCCTGTTCGACGATGCGGCATTCGAGGCGCAGCTGAGCGGCGCGCGGATGCCGGCGCTGGCCGGCTGGTACTGGGCCACCAAGATGCGCGCACGGTTCCTGTCCGGCGACTACGCGGCGGCACTTGCCGCGGTCCGCCAGGCGGAGCCGCTGGCCTCGGCCGTCGGCCACACTATCGCATTGCTGGACTACGCCTACTACGCCGCGCTGACGGCGGCGGCCGGCTTTGAAATGATTGCCCCCGAAGAGCAGGGCGCCTGGCGCGAACGCCTCGCCCTGCACCAGGCGCGGCTGCGCGAGTGGGCCGAGAACTATCCGGCGACCTTCCGCGACAAGCATGCGCTGGTGTCGGCCGAGATCGCCCGCCTGGAAGGCAACATCGGGGCAGCGATGCAGCTGTATGAAACGGCCATCCAGTCAGCGCAGGCGCACGGCTTTGTCCAGAACGAGGCCATCGCCAGTGAATGCGCGGCGGCGTTTTACCGCAGCCAGGGTGTCGCTGCCGTCGCCAATATGTACCTGCGCCAGGCGCGCGACTGTTATGCGCGCTGGGGCGCCGACGGCAAGGTGCGCCAGCTCGATGAATCTTATCCGCACC
>CAMLFK010000255.1 GCA_946479255.1 uncultured Oxalobacteraceae bacterium | reverse complement strand
GCGCAGGGTCTGCTCGATCTTGTCGAGGATTTCGCGCTGCACCGGCTCCATGCGCAGCATCCGCTGCACGCATTCGAGCGCGAAATCTTCCGGCAGGGAAGACAGCACGCGCGCGGCATGATCGGCCTTGATTTTGGAGAGGACGACGGCCACGGTCTGCGGATATTCGTTCTTCAGGTAATTGGCCAGCACCGCCTCATTGACGTTGCCGAGCTTGTCCCACATGGTCCGGCCGGCGGGGCCGCGAATTTCCTCCATCAGCGCCTCGACCTTGTCGGGCGGCAGGAAGTTGGTCAGCAGGCGCTGGGTCTGCTCATACGAGCCCATAATGGTGCCCGAATTGCTCATGCCGGAGACGAATTCGACCAGCAGATCCTCGACCACATTCGACGTCACAGTGCCGAGCGACGACATGGCCTGCGAGATTTCCTTGATCTCTTCCTCATCTAGCGACTGCCACAGCGAGACATGCTCTTCGCCGAGCGCCAGCAGCACCACGGCCGCCTTTTCCACGCCGGAAAGCTTCCTGGGGTCGTCAATGATATTCTTGCGTGCGCCGAGAGCCATCCCTTATCCCTCGTGCAGCCAGGAACGCAGGATCGACACCGATTCTTCCGGATGACGATCGACGAATTCCGACACCTTCTTGACCGAGGAGGCCCGCACCTGGCCTTCGATACGCGCGATATCGATGCCCGATGCCTCATTCACCGAAGGCACCATGCCACCGCCACCGATCTGCGGGAAGCCGCTGTCGGCCGGCCCCGATACGCCCGGCACGGCACCGCCGCCGCCGGCCAACGCCATGCCGGCCGGCAGTTGCCCATCCGGGCCCGCCACCAGATAGTTGGTCGGCGCCGTAGTGATGTATTTGAGCAGCGGGCGCGCCACCAGAAACAGGGTCAAGAGGGCGACAACAAACAGCACGGCCACTTCCAGGGCGCGCATGATGTCGTTCTTGTCGAAATCGAACATCGACGCCTTGCCGCCGGTGCCGCCATTGACGTCGACATCGCCGTGGCTGAAGCGGATATTGGCCACCTGAACCTGATCGCCGCGTGTCTGGTCATAGCCGATGGCGGCCTTCACCAGGGTATCGATCTTCTGCATGTCTTCCGGCGAGCGCGCAGCATAGGCCGGCGGCGCCTTGCCATCCTTGGAAGGAGTCAGAATGCCATCCACCACGACGGCGACGGCCAGCTTCTTGATTTCTCCTGGGGCGGTAACGGACGTCGTCTTGGTGGTCGAGATTTCGTAATTGGTGGTTTCGGTCGTGCTGCCGCTCTGTTGGGTGGCGGTGGAGGCGCCGGGCTGCTGCGCACCGCCGGGGATATTGGCCGAGGCCGTCACCGCGCCGTTGCTGTTCGGGTCAGTCGTGCTATCCTTCGACTCGGTCGTGGCGGTCGAGCGGACGACCTGGCCATCGGGGTTGTAATCGACCTTTTCCTGAGTGGTGGCGGTCTGGTCGAGATCGGCGGTGACGGTGACGCGCGCCGCGCCCGGACCGACCACGCCTTCGACGATATCGGTGATGCGCTTGCGCAGCTTGTCTTCCACCTCGTCACGGTGCGCGGCGCCCAGGCCGTTGGCCGAGTCGTCGCCGCCCGCCGCCAGCAGGTGGTTGCGGTCATCGACAATGGTGACGTCGGACGGCTTCAGGTTGGGCACGGCGGAAGCGACAAGATTGCGGATGGCGCCGACCTGTTCGGCATTGGGATTGCCGCCGGAGAGGCCCAGCACGACCGTCGCCTTGGCCTGTTCCTGCGTCTCGCTGAACAGTTCGCGCTTGGGCATGACCAGGTGAACGCGCGTCGAGGAAACGCCCTTCAGCGTATTGATGGTACGCGACAGCTCGCCTTCGAGGGCGCGCTGATTATCGAGGTTCTGCACAAACTCGGTCTGGCCGAGCGTGGGGGCATTGTCGAAGATTTCATAACCGACCGACGCGGCGGTGGGCAGGCCCTTCGAGGCCAGCATCATGCGCGCCGTGGCCACCTTGTCGCGGTCGACCATGATGGCCGAACCGTCACCCTTGGCGGTGTATTTGATCCCGGCCTGGTCGAGATTCTGGGTGATTTCGCCGGCTTCCTTGAGGTCGAGATTGGAATAGAGCAGGGACTGCGGCTGGGCGCTGACATGCAGGACGATGGCGGCGAGCACCGCGGCCACGCCGGCGGCGGCGCCCAGAATGGCCGTCAGCCGGCCGATACCGAACTTCTGTAAACCAGCGAAAAATGAGTCCACGCGCCAGACGCCCCATTACCAAACAGGCGGACAAACGCGTTCCCGACGCACCGACCACCGAACCAGGCAATAATTTCCCAGTGCGGGGTTAATTAGGCATTAATTTTTGATGGGGATTTTATGAATTTAATCAGCCCTATGCGCGAAAAGGCTTATTCCGCAAGGCGCTTTGCTTTTCAAAACGGAATTAACTTTTTAACACAGGCACAGGCAGGGGGCGAGTGCTGCACGTTCAAATTCACGTTATTGGCGAAGCGGTCTTAAGCCACCGTATGCCGGACCGGCGAAACACTCCACGAAACCGTCGCCTGATCGATCAGGGCATGGACGGGTGAGTCGGCCAGTTCCGTCATCACGCCGCCGGCAGCCGCCTCGCCATCCGCCACGGACGCCCAGATCAGCATGTCGACGATCAGGCCGTCGCTGCGTTCGCAGATGCGCCTCGAACGGAAGCCGGGCTGCCGCCTGAGCCACGCATCGACTTCGGCATTGGCGGCGATGAACTCGGCGCAGGTGCCGCGGGCCAGCCGGAAACTGGTGATTTCAATGGCTTCGCTCATCACAGGCGCTCCGTATGCATGACGCCAGACAGGCCGCAGAAGGCCAATGCGTTGTGGATCAGGTCGGGCGATGTCTGGCCCTCCAGCATCAGCAGGGCGCCATCGAATTTGAGCAGGCCGAGGCAAGCCTTGATATCGGCATCGGCTTCCGTGCAGACGATCAGATCGAACGCGCCTTCGAGCGCGCGGTGCGTCACCGGATCAAGCGTGGCGAAGTAATGATCGGCGCCCATCCACAACCGGTCGGTGGCGGATATGACCGGCGCCAGCACACTGACCTCGGCGCCGGTAGCGCGGGCGATGCGGATCGCCATATGGGCCAGGCCGTCTGTGCCATATATGGCGACGCACTTGCCGGCGCCGGCCTGGCGGTGACGCAGGAAAGAGTGAGAATCGGGGCGACGCGAGATCGCGCCATAAGATGTTATGGAAGCCATGTCATATTTCCGAATGTATGTGATGGGCCAACATGCACTGGTCAGCGCGCCCGGCGGTATAGCGATCCTGCAAGCCTTATGCACGATCCTGCAAAAGACATGGATCAGCCATTTCCTGCGGACGCGGCTCTGCTATGGTTAGGTTTCCACATAATATACGGTTTCCTTATGAGCCTGCCCTTTACGCCCTATCGTGAGCTTGCCGCGCTCATTGCCCGTTACGCCACGGAAGATGGCGATATCGGCACACCGATCGATGGTCTCTTCATCGGCCGCCGTTCCGCCCCCACCGAACCCTTCCACAAGGGCCAGCACGCCTGTTTCGCCCTGGTGGCGCAGGGGGCCAAGAGCGTGACCGTCGGGTCGGAAACCCACCATTACGGCGTCGGTTCGTGTATTGTGATCTCGCTCGACCTGCCGGTGATTTCCTGCGTCACTGAAGCCAGCCCGGAGGTGCCGCAACTCGGCATGGGAATGCTGATCAATGGCGATCGACTGCGCGAGGTTATCGCCCGGCTTCCGGTTCCGCATCCGGCCTTCACCACCGCCCCGGTGCGCGGTGTCGGGGTCAATCAGGCGCCCCCGGAACTGCTGGATGCCGTTTTGCGCCTGCTGCGCCTGCTCGATACGCCGGCCGATATCCCCGCCATGGCGCCGCTGATCGAGCAGGAAATCCTCTATCGCCTGCTGACCGGCCCGGATGGCCCGCGCCTGCTCAATATCGCCCGCGCCGATACGCCGGGCAACCGGATCGCCCGCGCGGTGGCCTGGCTGCGCGAACACTATGCCCGGCCCCTGCGCATCGAAGACCTGGCCGGTGACTGCGGCATGAGCGTTTCCTCGCTCCACCACCACTTCAAGGCGGTGACCGCCCTGACGCCAGTGCAGTACCAGAAACAACTGCGCCTGCACGAGGCCCGCCGCCTGATGCTTGTGGAGGCCTGCGACGCCGGCACGGCGGGCCATCGCGTCGGATATTTAAGCCCCTCCCAGTTCAGCCGCGAATACAGCCGGCTTTATGGCTGTCCGCCGGCGCGCGATATCGAAACCTTGCGTGTGCGGGCCTAACCAGCCTTTCCAAGTTCCTGCCTGTTGATAGCGCTCCCAAAACCCGTTATCGAGAAGAAAAGCCTGCGCTGGATTTGCAAATCCAGACCACAACAGGCGCCTATACAGTGAGGACAGATGACCACCACGCCCGACACCACCGTCACCGGTAAAATGCACTTTGAGGTGCTTGATGGCCTGCGCGGCAGCGCCGCCGTTCTGGTCGTGCTGTTTCATATCATGGGCATGACCGTTTCCTGGGCCGATACCGGTCAGTTGCTCCACCATGCCGCCCTCGCCGTTGATTTCTTCTTTGTGCTGTCCGGCTTCGTGATCGCCTTCGCCTATGATGACCGCTGGCAGACGATGACAACGCGTCAGTTCATCCTGATCCGGCTGGTGCGGCTGCATCCACTGGTCCTGCTGGGAGCGGTGCTCGGCCTGTTGAGCTTTATTTTCGATCCCTTCGCCACCAACCAGAAGGCCATTCCGCTCGGCACGGTATTCAGCTATTTCGCCCTGATCTGCCTGCTGCTGCCGCACCCGCCCCTGCCCAACCGCTGGACCGACACCCACAGCCTGAACAGCCCCGCCTGGTCGCTCTTGCAGGAATATATCGGCAATCTCGCCTATGCGCTGCTGCTGCGCCGGCTGGGTACGAAAACACTGGGCCTGCTCGTCGTGCTGGCCGGCGCGCTGCTGGCCTGGTGCGCCTGGGACAAGAATACGCTCGATCTCGGCTCCTACTGGGAGACCCTGTGGCAGGGCACGGCGCGCATGGCCTTTTCCTTCATGATGGGCCTGTGGCTCTATCGCGTCCGTGATCGTTTCCCGAAAATACGCCTGGGATGGATCGCCGCGACGATCGTGCTGGTGGCCGTTTTCGCCATACCGCTGATGCCGAAGGATTTGCCCGTTTTAGGCCAACATGCCAACGGCCTTTACGAAGTCTCGATGGTGATCGTTGTCTTCCCGCTGCTGATCCTCTGCGGCGCCCATTCGCAGATCCCCGCGCTGGAAATGGCGCTGTGCAAGTTCGCCGGGCGCATCTCCTACCCGATCTATATCCTGCACTACCCGTTCCTGCTGATCTATATGAACTTTGTCACCTTCACCAAGCCGGACCTGCAAACCGCGCATATCGCCGGCGCTGCCGCCTTTGTGATGGTGGTCACCTTTGCCTGGCTGGCGGTGAAATTCTACGACGAGCCGGTTCGCAAATGGCTGAAACCGCTGACACGAAGGGTAAAGAGTTAGACAAGGCGCCCGCTTAAACCCTATTGCGGCAAACTATCCGGCCATTGCTGCGCACCGTGAAGGACGCGCAATATGCGCACTTGATCAGATGTGACACGATAGGCGATCACATAGGGCAATTGTGCCACGACAACTTCTCTGGTTCCCGTTATGCGTCCCGGACGGCCCCTTTCCGGGAAATCAACCAGCCGCTCCGCCTGAGCTTCTATGGCGCTATCCACCTTTATTGCGGAGAGCGGGCTATCGGCTTCTATGAAGTCAAATATACCGTTACGGTCGGCCAGGGCGAAGACAGACCATTCAAGCTTCACGCCTGGCCTTTGGCTTTGCTGAGGGCTTTTGCGCGACGAGAAGCAAAATGCGCCTTTACGTCTTCATCAGGTATGGCGGGACGGGGGTCATCCAGCGCTTCCTGCACCTTGGCGCGAAACCACAGATCATGAGCCACCGCATCCACTGTCAGTCCGGCCGGCAAGGCACCTTCATTGGCAATCCGCGTCAAAAGGATGCGGATCGCATCGGAAACCGTCAGGCCCATATTACCGAGAACAATGCTGGCTCGCTCTTTTACGGATGCCTCGACGCGGGTTTGGACAGGTACGGAAGCCATGGGTTTGCCTTTATGAGTGGCCACCATTGTATTGCAATTGCATTACAAAAGCCAGTCTTTCTTATGAGGCAAAAGTCACCTTTACGCGCCCGATCTTTCCCTTTATAAGCCCCGCCATGTCCATGCTGACCACCACAAAACCGACACTGACACCGACCCGTATGCGGGGCGGTCCTGTCGTGCTGGCGGTTTAACAGCAGACACCGGACGAAGCCCCACGAAAGCGCGGGGCCGGTCTATCTCCACGACCACAGAGCTTCGCGTTTCCGCCTAATTTTCAAGGAGACGTGACTAATGAATTCCCAACCTCATATCGGTATTGTCGGCGCCAGCGGTCTGGTCGGCAGCATGATGCTGGCCCTGCTGGCCGAGCGCAACTTCCCGCTGGCCTCTTTGCGCCTGTTTGCCTCGGCCCGTTCCGCCGGCAAGCGCGTGCCGTTCAAGGGCCAGGACATCGTCATCGAGGATGCCGCCACGGCAGACTTTGGCGGGCTCGATATCGTCTTCTTCTCGGCCGGTGGCTCGACCTCCAGGGCCCTGGCGCCGAAGGTGGCTGCGGCGGGCGCCATCGTCATCGACAACTCCTCGGCCTGGCGCAGCGATCCCGACGTGCCTCTGGTGGTTTCCGAGGTCAATCCGGAGGCCCTGCGCCATATCCCGAAGGGCATTGTCGCCAATCCCAACTGCACCACCATGGCCGCCATGCCGGTGCTGAAGCCGCTGCACGAGGCGGCCAGGCTGAAGCGCCTGGTGGCCAGCACCTATCAGGCGGTCTCCGGCGGCGGCATTGAGGGCATCGAAATCCTGCGCGATCAGATTCTGACCGCCGGCAAGGATATCGAAAAGCTGGCGCATGATGGTTCGGCGGTCGATATGGGCGAGATTCGCAAATGGGCCGTGCCGATCGGCTTCAACGTCGTGCCGCTCAACTATGTGCTCGGCGAG
>CAMLFK010000254.1 GCA_946479255.1 uncultured Oxalobacteraceae bacterium | reverse complement strand
CGCTGGAGCAGCACATTTTCGAGATCGCCAACCAGTTCAACCGCGGCGCCGCCCTGATCGACTCGGTGCAGGAGCGCGAGCGTGTGGCCGAACTCAACCTGATGGCCGGCCGGCGCGCCCAGGATGCCACTGCCTACGCCGCGGCGCTGGGCTTCCTGAAGGCGGGCTATGCCCTGCTCGCGCCCGACAGCTGGGAACGCCGCTACCCGCTGCGTTTCGCGCTGGCCTTGCGCCTGGCCGAGTGCGAATACCTGACCGGCGAGCTGGGCGCGGCCGAGCAGCGCCTGGCGCGGCTGAGCGAGCGCGCCGCCAACCGGGTCGACCTGGCCGCCGTCACCTGCGTGCGCGTCAACCTGTTCACCACGCTCGACCGCAGCGACCGCGCGGTCGAGGCCGGGCTGGACTACCTGCGCCGGGTAGGCCTGGACTGGGTGCGGCATCCGGCCGCCGAGGAGGTGGAGCGGGAATTCGCGCGCATCTGGCAACAGGTCGGCGAGCGCCCCATCAAGGCGCTGGTCAAGCTGCCCTTGATGCGCAAGCCCGACGAGCAGGCCACCATGGACGTGCTCACCACCATCCTGCCGCCGGCCCTGTTCACCGACGAGAATCTGCTGGGCCTGGTGGTGGGCCGCATCGCCAACCTCAGCCTGGAGCATGGGCACAGTGACGGCTCAAGCCTGGGCTATTGCTGGCTCGGCATGTTCCTCGGTCCGCGCTTCGGCGATTACCAGGCCGGCTTCCGCTTCGCCAAGCTGGGCCTGGACCTGGTCGACCAGCGCGGCCTGGACCGCTACAAGGCGCGCGTCTATGTCCACTTCGGCAACGTCGTCACGCCCTGGAGCCAGCCCTTCCAGAGCGGGCGGGCGTGGGTGCGGCGCGCCTTCGACGTGGCCAACGAAAACGGCGACCTGACCTTCGCGCTGTACAGCTGCAACCATCTGGTCACCAATCTGCTGGCCTGCGGCGACCCGCTGGACCGGATCGAGCGCGAGGCCGAACATGGGCTGGAGTTCGCCCGCAGGGCCGGATTCGGCCTGGTCATCGCTATCCTGACCGGCCAGCTGCAGCTGATCCGCTCGCTGCGCGGCGCCACCGCCGGCTTCGGCTCGCTGAACGACGCCGGCTTCGACGAGGCGCGTTTCGAAGCGCACCTGGAGGCCGATCCGCGCCTGGCGATCGCGGCCTGCTGGTACTGGATCCGCAAGCTCCAGGCGCGCTACTTCGCGGGCGACTACGGCGCCGCCGACGCCTGCGCGTGCAATGCCGAGCGGCTGCTGTGGACCTCGCCATCGCACATCGAAATGGCCGAATACCACTTCTACGCGGCGCTGGCGCGCGCCGCCCGCTACGACCAGGCCGGCACCGAACAACGCCCCCGCCTGTTGAGCGAGCTGGACGCGCACCGCCGCCAGCTGGAGGAATGGCGCCGCAGCTGCCCCGAGAATTTCGCCAACCGCGCCGCGCTGGCCGGTGCCGAGCTGGCCCGTATCGAGGGACGCGAACTCGATGCGATGCGGCTTTACGAGGAGGCCGTGGGCAGCGCCCGCGACAACGGCCTGGCGCACAACCAGGCCCTGGCCTACGAGCGCGCCGCCGCCTTTTACCGCACCCGCGGCTTCGAGCTGGTGGCCGACACCTATCTGCGCCAGGCGCACGAGGGCTATGCGCGCTGGGGCGCGGCCGGCAAGCTGCGCCAGCTGGAAGAGCGGCACCGGCAATTGCAGGCGCGTCTGCTAACGCCGCCCGCCGCGCCGCTGGCCCAGCTCGATATGCTCTCGGTGGCCAAGGCCACGCAGGCCATTTCGGGGCGCATCGTGCTCGACGAACTGGTCGATACCTTGATGCGCATCGCGCTTGAAAACGCCGGCGCCCAGAGCGGCGCCTTGCTGCTGGTGCGCGACGGCCAGCTGGCGCTGGTGGCCGATACCCAGGTGGCGCAGCAGGACGTGCAGGTGCGGCTGCTGCGCGGCGCCGGCCAGGACGCGATGGATCTGCCGGAAACCATTCTCAATTATGTCCGCCGCAGCGGAGAAACCGTACTGTTGGCGGACGCGGCGCTCATGCACCCCTATGCCAGCGACAGCTATTTTTCGCGCCACCGGCCCAAGTCGGTGCTGTGCCTGCCGATCGTGCGCCAGGGCGCGCTGATCGGCTTGCTTTACCTGGAAAACAAGCTGGTCACGCACGCCTTCACCCCGGCGCGCGTGACGGTGCTCGAACTGTTCGCCTGCCAGGCCGCCATCTCGCTCGAGAACGCCCAGCTCTACACCGACCTGCGCGTGCGCGAAGCGCGCATGCGCCGCCTGATCGAGGCCAATATCATCGGCATTTTCTTTTGGGACGTGCGCGGCGCCATCAACGACGCCAACGACGCCTTCCTCGGCATGGTCGGCTACAGCCGCGCCGACCTGGCCGCGGGAAAACTGAGCTGGAGCGCGCTCACGCCGAGCGAATACGGCGAGCTCGACCGTCTCAAGGTCGCCCAGCTGAGCACTGCCGGCACCTGCACCCAGTACGAAAAGGAATTCATCCGCAAGGATGGCACGCGGGTGGCGGCGCTGATCGGCGGCACCCTGCTGGAAGGCTCGCAGGAACAGGGCCTGGCCTTCGTGCTCGACCTGACCGAGCGCCGCCAGGCCGAGGCGGAACGGGCCGCCCGCAAAAGCGCGGACGCGGCCAATGCCGCCAAGAGCGCCTTCCTTTCCAGCATGAGCCATGAACTGCGTTCCCCCTTGAACACCTTGCTCGGCTTCGCCCGGCTGATGGAGCGCCAGAGCGCCTTGCCTGAGGAAACCAGGGACGACCTGGCCATCATCTTGCGCAGCGGCGAACATCTGCGTGCGCTGATCAACCAGGTACTCGACCTGGCCAAGATCGAAGCCGGCCGGGTGGTGCTCAGCGTTAGCGATTTCGACCTGCATGCCATGCTCGACGAACTGGAAGACATGTTCGCCTTCAAGGCCGAGGCGCGCGCTTTGTCCTTGCACGTCGAGCTGGACGGCATGCCGTGTTTTGTCCGGGGCGATTCGCTCAAGTTGCGCCAGGTGCTGATCAACCTGCTCGACAATGCCATCAAGTTCACCGAGCACGGCCAGGTAACATTGCGGGTTCACCCCCTGCCACAGGAAGGGTGGCTGGACTTCGCCGTCGTCGATACCGGCATCGGCATTGCCGCCCTTGAGCTGGAGCAGCTGGGCACGGCCTTCGTGCGCGCCGGCGGCGCGCAGCGCGAAGGCACCGGCCTGGGCCTGGCCATTTCCCGTAACTTCGTGCGCCTGCTGGGCGGCGAACTGCGCATCGCCAGCAGGCTCGGCCACGGTACCAGCGCCAGCTTCAGCATCGAACTGCCGGCCGTGAGCGCCGAGGCGGCCGCGCTCGACCCGCTGCCGCGCCGCGTGGTGGCGCTGGCGCCGGACCAGCCGCGCTATCGCATCATGGTGGTCGACGACCGGGCCGAGGCGCGCCAACTGCTGTTGCGGCTGCTGGCACCGCTCGGCTTCGAGGTGCGCGAAGCCGGCAACGGCCAGGAGGCGGTCGAGCTATGGCAGGCCTGGCCGGCGCACCTGATCTGGATGGACATGCGCATGCCCATCATGGACGGGCGCGCCGCCACGCGCCGCATCAAGGCCAGCCCCAAGGGCGGCGCCACCGTCGTCATCGCGCTGACCGCCAGCAGTTTCGAGGAGGAGCGCGCCGACATCCTGGCCGCCGGCTGCGACGACTTCCTGCGCAAGCCCTTCCACGAATCCGAGCTGTTCGCCTTGATGCACAAGCACCTTGGCGTGAACTTCATCTACCAGGACGAGGGGGCTGCCGCGGCCCCGGCACTGGATGCCGAGGCGCTGGCGGCCCAGCCGGCGGCAATGCGCCACGCCCTGGAGCAAGCCCTGGTCCAGCTCGATACGGCGGCGGTGACGGCGGCCATCGCCGAGGTCGGCGACCCGGCGCTGGCGCACGCGCTCGCCACGCTGGCCAACGAGTTTCAATACACACAGATCTTGCGGCTGCTGCAGGGCGTCGATCAACAGGAGTTGCCGTGAGCCGGGCCCTGGCCAGCATGGCAAAGGCCGAAGCGCTAAGGCGAACCGGGGATTCTTCCCGATTCTGTTACATTTTCCATGAGCGGCAGCATGCCATGGGCGCTCGGCCGGCGTGGTCTCCCGGCGAGGAGGAAACTTGAATACGGCGACTGACATCGCGCTGGAACACACGGATTCGCCGCCCAAGGACCGCATCCTGATCGTCGACGACACGCCCGCCAATCTGCGCCTGTTGATGCACATCCTCGATGAGCATGGCTACAGCGTGCATCCCGCCTGCGACGGCGAAACCGCGCTGCGCTTCGTGCAATCGACCTTGCCAGACCTGATCCTGCTCGACGTGATCATGCCGGGCATGGACGGCTACAAGGTGTGCGAGCGCCTCAAGGCCGATGTCCGCACGCGCGATATCCCCATCATTTTTATCAGTTCCGCCGACCAGGAACTGGACAAGGTCAAAGCCTTCGCCAGCGGCGGCGTCGACTACATCGTGCGTCCGCTGCATGCGGAAGAGGTGCTGGCCCGGATCAAGACTCACCTGGCCTTGCGCCATCTGCAAGTGGGCCTGAAACAGCGGGTCCAGGAGCGCACGGCCGAACTGATGGAGCGCAGTGCCGAACTGCTTGAGGCGAACGAAAAGCTGCGGGCGGAAAATCTCGAGCGCAAGCAGGCCGAGGAGCAAATTCGCTACATGGCGCATTACGACGCCCTGACCGGCCTGCCCAACCGGGTGCTGTTCCAGGACCGGGTCACCCAGGCCATCGCCCAGGCGCACCGCAACCAAGGCCACCTGGCCTTGCTGTTTATCGACCTCGATTACTTCAAGCACATCAACGATTCGCTGGGCCACCAGGTGGGCGACTGTTTGCTGCAGCTGGTGGCCCGCTGCCTGCAGCAGTGCCTGCGCGAAGGCGACAGCGTGGCGCGCCTGGGCGGCGACGAGTTCGTCGTCAGCCTGATCCTGCTGCACGCCTGCGACGACGCCGCCTGTGTAGCGCAAAAAATCCTGGAGTGCCTGGATCAATCGTTTGTCGTGGCCGGCCACGAGCTGCATGTCAGCGCCAGCATCGGCATCGGCCTGTATCCGGACGACGGCAAGGACGTCGAGAGTTTGATGCGGGCAGCCGATGCCGCCATGTACTTCGCCAAGGAAAATGGCCGCGGCCGCTATCAGTATTTCACCCCAGCCATCAACAAGCGCGCCCGCCAGCGCCTGGAGCTGGGGACCCGCCTGCGCCGCGCCTTGGCGCAGGATGAATTCGCGCTGCACTACCAGCCGCAGGTGGATATCGAAAACGGCAACATCTTTTCGGCCGAGGCCTTGCTGCGCTGGCGCCAGCCGGGCAAGGAAGTGCCGATCGCATGCGGCGCCTTCATCGCCATCGCCGAGGAAACCGGGCTGATCCTGCCGATCGGAGAATGGGTGCTGCGCCAGGCCTGCCGGCAGCTCAAGCGGTGGCACGAGGCCGGTCACCGCGCCATGCGGGTCGCCGTCAATCTATCGGCCAGGCAGTTTTATCAACCAAACTTCCTCGCGACGATCAAGGACATCCTGGCCGAAACCGGGCTGTCGCCGACTGTACTTGACCTTGAAATCACCGAAAGCGTGTTGCTTCAGCGGAGCGAGGACAATATTGCCAAGCTCAGGGAACTCGGCAACATGGGCATCCAGCTGTCGGTGGACGATTTCGGCACCGGCTATTCCAGCCTGGCCTACCTGCAGCGTTTCCCGGTGCACGCTCTCAAGATCGATCAATCGTTCGTGCGCGGCATCGGCTGCAATCCCGGTGCCACCGCCCTGGTGACCGCCATTATCGCCATGGCGCAGAGCCTGCACCTCAAAGTGCTGGCCGAGGGCGTGGAGACGCCGCAGCAGGCTGATTTCTTGAAAGCCCACGGCTGTCTCGCCGCGCAAGGCTATTACTACAGCAAGGCGGTGGCGGCGGACACCCTGAGTGGCTTGCTGCATGATCAGCAGGTGTCGCCGACACATAGCGCATGGCCCGACAAGAGGGAGCAGCGCACGGAGGAGCAAGAGTAGGCGATTGCCGGCACCGGGTACGGTCGTGACGATCGCCTACTTGCGCCGGTATTCGAACTTGGGCAAGGCCTTGAGGGCCTCCTTGGTCGCGCCCGGCAGCACCAGCGTACCATCCTGCAGTTTGAGCTGTTCCATCGGAATGGCGACATCGTTGGTGGCCAGTCCCAGAAAGCCGCCCACGCCGACGATGGCGAAAGAAGCAAATGGCAGCTTGGCATCGGTTTTCGGCGCGATGATCACGTCCTCGACACGGCCGATGCGTTCCTTGCCATCGTTGGTGACGGCCTTGCCGATCAGGTCGCGCTTGACGCTCCAGCCCAGCACCACGGCCTGGGTCTCGACGATCGTCAAGCCCAGCGTGGCCCGGCCGGCGACCGGCGGTTCGGGCGGTTTCTCGGCCGGCTTCTGCTGGGCCAGGACCAGGCCCGTCACAGCGATCCCGGCGAGCAGGCCGGCCTTGCTTGCCACTTGCAGCGCATTCAACGCTTTCATGTTGGAACTCCCATGCTTGTTAGTGTTTGTGTGGGCGCGCGGGCATCAGCTGCCGCTTTCAAGGGGCAGCATCAGCGGCGAGCGTAGCTTGATGATTTGTTGCACGCCGTCGGCGTCGACCACGTTCATGCTGGCCAGCCCGGCGGGCCCTTCGTCGACGTGGATTTCGCGCGGGTGATGGATCAGGTGGTCCAGTCCTTCGACCAGGATTTCGAGCAGGTCGTCCTTGTGGTCGTAGGTGATGCCCAGCAGTGGCACCCATTCGGCCTGGATCTGGTCGCCGATGTCCAGCGCGGCGATTTCGATTTCGGCCAGCTTGCCCGACAGGTTTTTCGAGAGCCGGTCGAAGTAGGTTTGCCACGTGGATGGATCGAGTTTACGTATGGCCATAGCGCACCTCCGTGGATCAGGTATTGACTACCTTAGTGTCCAGACCCAGATTGGATTTGCGATGGCTCAAATGTGCGGGGGAGGGTGGGCTCGGGCGGAAGGCAGATAAATTGCCGTGCCGCCCTGTCAACGCTAAATAGAAATGTCCCCTTTTCTGCAAAGTAGAAATGTCCCTTT
>CAMLFK010000253.1 GCA_946479255.1 uncultured Oxalobacteraceae bacterium | reverse complement strand
CTGGACCCAGAAGAAGGCGTTTTCGGGGGCGAAGTTCCCGAAGGATTATCACGTCAGTTATTAGTGCTTGGGGTCGTCCTCGCGCCTGCGTGAGGACGACGCAAACGAAGCGGCCCTGTTTACTGCAGCGGCCAGAACCAGACTGTCTTTGCAGAGAACTGGCAAGCCATCGCACATTCAGAAAATCCAGCTGTGGATGGGAAGAGGAAATCGATATGTCCCTGCCCACTTCCATTGATCCGGAAGAATGAGACGACACCCCGGCGCAAGGCAATCCCAAGTTTGGCGTCCTCGCCCGAGTTGTAGATCTCCGGCTCGCCCCACTGTTTTCGAAGAATGCGCGATAGCTTGGCCTGGGCTGGTTCGATTGGCTTACCCTTGATGCTTCCTGCCTTTGCCCGCATGCTCGCGCCCGGTATCAGCATCCCAGTCCGTGCTAAAGCAACGCTCATGCGTATCGCGCACGTGTCGTAAAACGCTGGATGATCGATGACATCAGACCAGCCAATTTCCTGATAGAGGACAGCGCGCGGAAAATCATTGCGGCGCGGGTATGGTGGTCAAGCAAAGCTGCGGACGGCTTCATTGTTACCTCCGTTTTGCGTGGTGTTTACAAGGGAGCTTTTGTCGAAGGACTTTCTGAATAAGCTGTGTGGCATTGCCAGCCCGGGTTTTTTTGTCCATCGCGGCGATCTCGTCTGCGATGTCGTATGCGAGGTCAGGTGTTTTTACATAGTCGAAGTCGCACCACGCCTTTCCCTCGGTCGCATCCATGACGCCTTCCAGATAGCTATAGGCTCGATCCCGGTTCCGATAGTCCGCGGGCGTCATCGGGTCGGAATGCTTCAGGTGCGCCACATAAGAATCGCCAGACATTCTGGGTGAATATGACGCGGCCAGGGCGGACCCAGTGAGCAGCCCAACGGCAACTGCGAATATTGCCTTTTTCATGTTTCCTCCGTGAATGTATTCTCGCGATTTCCGATGCCCGGAACATGCGATAGGGCAAGTTTGGTGTTGGCTGTGGTCTGAGCGGAAGCGGCGGCGCGCTCGCCGCCAACGGAATAAATTGTGGACCGTCTGAGGGTACAAAGGCGCGTCGATATCTCTACTTTAGTCAGACGACGTAGAATGTGCGCATGCCGAAAAAAAATCCAACTTATCCAGGGTCCACAACTGCGCGCGGCAAAGTGCTAGCCGTTCTTCTATCCGAACGAGACCAGACCGGTGCTGAGCCGCTGCAGGGTCGCGTGACTCTGGCAGCAATCGTAAAAAGTTTGAAGCGCAAATATCACTGGCCAATCGAGACGGCCAGCTTTCCTTCGAATGGCCCGGATGGGCGGGCGACCTGGGCAACCGTGTACAGCTTGCCGCCAGAAGTGGTTAATCGGGCATTGAAGGCCGGTGGACGGGAATGGCTTGAGCGGGGATCGTCGTAGAGTGCCATCAGGCGTCTGGTTCGATGTTTTGAATCACTTACACGCGATTGCTTCAGAAAACAAAAAGCCCAGCGAAGGCTGGGCTAGATGTTTAATTCTTTGGGGTGGCTGATGGGGCTCGAACCCACGACAACAGGAATCACAATCCTGGACTCTACCAACTGAGCTACAGCCACCACTGTCTTACATTTGTTCCGTTGTTCCCGGGACAGCTCGAAATTATACAAACATCTGGGCGAACTGGCAAATCTAATTGCAGACTTTGTCCAGAACGCCTTACTTGGCGGGCAAATCCACCTCGGCCACGGGCGCCGCCAGCCCCAGCAGGCTGCAGAAGGCCACCCCGAGCGCGGTGGCCGATGCGGTCGTAAAACCATGCATCCGGGGTGCCGAGCCCTTGCCGGGGTTGCGCAGCCCGGCCTCGTCGAGCAGGAAGGCGAGCCGGCGCGCCACCGCGTCGCCGGTATCGACCAGGACAACCTCGCGGTCGGTGGCGGCCTTGATGATGCTGTCGATGGTCGCCCGCACGAAAGGGTAGTGGGTGCAGCCGAGCACCAGCGTGTCGGCGCCTTGCTCAAGCAGCGGATGGATGTAGCGCTCCAGCATGGCGCGGGTGGCGTCCGAGTCGAGTTCGCCCAGTTCGATCTGGTCGGCCAGGCCGGGGCAGGCTTGCAGCAGGAACTGCGCGTGGCTGGCGCTGCTGATCTGGTCGCGCAGCAGCAGGAATTTTTCGCCGGCCAGGGCACGCTCGGTGGCCATCACGCCGACCTTGCCGTTACGGGTGGTAGCGGCAGCTGGTTTCAAGCCCGGTTCCACGCCGACGATGGGCATGTCGGGGTAGCGCTCGCGCATCAGGGCGATAGCGGCGATGGTGGCGGTGTTGCAGGCCACGACCAGGGCTTTGGCGCCTTGTTCGATGAGGAAGCCGGCGATCGCCAGCGAGCGCTCAGCCAGAAATTCGGTGGACTTTTCGCCGTAGGGCGAGAAGGCGGAATCGGCGAAGTAGAGCAGGTGTTCGTGCGGGAGTTGCATGCGGATGTGGCGCAGGACCGACAGGCCGCCTACACCGGAATCGAATACCCCGATGGGGTTGGAGTTATCACGCATGACGGGGCCCGGAAAAACTCGTTGGCTTCAACTCCGTCATTCCCGCGCAGGCGGGAATGACGGAGTTTTGGGGGTGGTGGTACTTGTGAAAAAAACGGGGCGGCACATGCGGCCCCGCTCGATACTTACGCTGCGGTGATCGGAATCAGCGACTCGATCTTGGCCGCCCACTCCTTCGGTCCGGTGTTGTGCACCGAAGTACCGTTGGAATCGACCGCCACCGTCACCGGCATGTCGGTCACGTCGAACTCGTAAATCGCTTCCATGCCCATGTCTTCGAAACCCAGCACCTTGGCGCTCTTGATCGCTTTGGAAACCAGGTAAGCCGCGCCGCCAACCGCCATCAGGTAGGCCGATTTGTGCTTCTTGATTTCCTCAATGGCGACAGGACCGCGCTCGGCCTTGCCGATCATGGCGATCAGGCCGGTCTTTTCCAGCATCATGCCGGTGAACTTGTCCATGCGGGTCGCGGTCGTCGGGCCTGCCGGGCCGACAGCTTCGTCGCGCACCGGATCGACCGGGCCGACGTAGTAAATCACGCGGTTGGTGAAGTCGACCGGCAGTTGCTCGCCCTTGGCCAGCATGTCCTGGATACGCTTGTGCGCGGCATCGCGGCCGGTCAGCATCTTGCCGTTCAGGAGCAGGGTCTGGCCCGGCTTCCACGAGGCGACTTCTTCGCGGGTCAGGGTGTTCAGATCCACGCGCTTGGACTTTTCGGTGTCCGGCGCCCAGCTGACGTCCGGCCAGTCGGACAGCTTCGGCGGCTCGATGTAGGCCGGGCCGGAACCGTCGAGCACGAAGTGGGCGTGGCGGGTTGCCGCGCAGTTCGGGATCATCGCCACCGGCTTGGAGGCCGCGTGGGTCGGGTACATATTGATCTTCACGTCCAGCACCGTGGTCAGGCCGCCCAGGCCCTGTGCGCCGATGCCGAGGGCATTGATCTTGTCGCACAGTTCAATGCGCAGCTCTTCCAGTTTGTTCTGCGGGCCGCGCTTCTTGAGCTCGTACATGTCGATGTCTTCCATCAGCGACTCTTTGGCCAGCAGCATGGCTTTCTCGGCGCTGCCGCCAATGCCGATGCCCAGCATGCCAGGCGGGCACCAGCCGGCGCCCATCAGCGGCACGGTCTTGAGGACCCAGTCGACCAGCGAGTCGGACGGGTTGAGCATGACGAACTTGGTCTTGTTTTCCGAGCCGCCGCCTTTGGCAGCGACGCCCACGTCAACGGTATTGCCTTCGACCAGTTCCATGTGGACCACGGCCGGGGTGTTGTCCTTGGTGTTCTTGCGCTCGAACTGCGGATCGGCCACGATGGAGGCGCGCAGGCGGTTGTCCGGGAAGTTGTACGCGCGGCGCACGCCTTCGTTGACCGCGTCGGTCACGGTGCCGGTGAAGCCTTCAAAGCGCACGCCCATGCCGATTTTCAGGAAGACGTTGACCATGCCGGTGTCCTGGCAGATCGGGCGCTTGCCTTCGGCGCACATGCGCGAGTTGGTCAGGATCTGGGCGATCGCGTCCTTGGCGGCGGGGCTTTGCTCGCTTTCGTAAGCGCGGGCCAGATGTTGGATATAGTCAGCCGGGTGGTAATAGCTGATGTACTGGAGGGCGGCGGCGACCGATTCGATCAGGTCTTCTTGCTTGATGACTGTCATGAGAGTTCCCGTTTTGGACTTTTATAAACTTTTAGTGTGGCTTTGAATGGCTCTGGGTGACCATCATAATCCGGTCGGTATAGGCAATCGCCAGCGCCGAGAACAGGAACACCATGTGGATGCCAGTCTGCGCGAGCAGGACCTGGTCCGTGTAGTTGCCTGCGTTAATAAACGTTTTGAGCAGATGAATCGAAGAGATGCCGATGATCGCCATGGCCAGCTTGGTTTTGAGCACAGAGGCATTCACGTGCGACAGCCATTCCGGCTGGTCCGGGTGGCCTTCCAGGTGCATACGGGATACGAAGGTTTCATAGCCGCCGACGATGACCATGATTAGCAGGTTCGAGATCATCACCACGTCGATCAGGCCCAGTACCACCAGCATGATGGTCGCTTCATTCAGCTTGGCGGGGCGGGCGGCACCCGGCACGGTCACTGCGTCGAAGATGTGCTGCAGCGAGGCGGCGTTGCCCATGGCTGCGCCAATCAGGTCCTTCAATTCAACCCAGAAGTGGAAGACATAGACGCACTGCGCGAGGATCAGGCCCAGGTACAGCGGCAGCTGCAGCCAACGGCTCATGAAAATCAGGTTGTTCAGCGGGGTTAGCTTGCGCTTTTCCGACGGCATTGGTTGAGACATAAAAAATTAACTCCAAGCAAAGCGAAAAATTTCGATGCGTCATTTTACACGCGCTTCGCTTGGCTTGCCCTATGACTATGTTGGACGGGAAGGTATTGATCTATAACAAATCCTAAGCATTCCCAAATCGGTATTAATCAATTAGCATCGTGCGCAAAGGCGGCCAGCCGGGGCGGTGGAGTACTATCAATCATCGAACCGAGCGAACCGTTGGCGCCCGCACCTGTAAGGGGGCCGTAAGTGATGGCGCTTAAGGTGTTTGCAAACTATTACGATGATGGAGACTAGCATGGCTGGCAATGACACCAATCAGCAAGAAAACCAGGGCTTGCAGGAGCACCGGATCTTCAACCCGCCAGCGGAGTTCGCCGCCAACGCGGCAATTTCCGGGATGGACGCCTACAACAAGCTGTGCGCCGAGGCCAGCAGCGACTACGAAGGCTTCTGGGCCCGCCTGGCCAAGGAAAACCTGGACTGGCACAAGCCGTTCACCAAGACCCTGGACGAATCGAACGCGCCGTTTTACCAGTGGTTCGCCGACGGCGAGCTGAACGTCTCCTACAACTGCCTCGACCGCAACCTCAAGAACGGCAACGCCCAGAAAACAGCGATCATTTTCGAAGCGGATGACGGCACGGTGACCAAGGCCACCTACCAGGACCTGTACGAACGGGTCTGCAAGTTCGCCAACGGCCTCAAGTCGCGCGGCATCAAGAAGGGCGACCGCGTCATTATCTATATGTCGATGTCGATCGAAGGCATCGCCGCCATGCAAGCCTGCGCCCGTATCGGCGCGACCCACTCGGTGGTGTTCGGCGGCTTCTCCGCCAAGTCTCTGCAGGAACGCATCATCGACGCCGGCGCCGTGGCCATCATCACCGCCGACGAACAACTGCGCGGCGGCAAGCAATTGCCGCTCAAAGCCATCGTCGACGAAGCGCTGGCGCTGGGCGGCTGCGACACCATCCGCGACGTGATCGTCTACAAGCGCACCGGCGGCAATATCGCCTTTCAAGAAGGGCGCGACCTGTGGCTGCACGAGCTGGTCGCCAACCAGCCGGCGGACTGCGAGCCGGAATGGGTCGGTGCCGAGCATCCGCTGTTCATCCTGTACACCTCCGGCTCCACCGGCACCCCCAAGGGCGTGCAGCACTCGACCGGCGGCTACCTGCTGTGGGCCGCGCTGACGATGAAGTGGACCTTCGACCTCAAGCCCAAGGACGTGTTCTGGTGCACCGCCGACATCGGCTGGGTGACCGGCCACACCTATATCGCCTACGGCCCGACCGCGGTCGGCGCGACCCAGATCGTGTTTGAAGGCATTCCGACGTACCCGAACGCCGGCCGCTTCTGGGACACCATCGCCAAGCACAAGGCCACCATTTTCTACACCGCGCCGACGGCGATCCGTTCGCTGATCAAGGCGGCCGACGTCAACCCTGACGTGCATCCGAAAAACTACGACCTGTCCAGCCTGCGCTTGCTGGGATCGGTCGGCGAGCCGATCAATCCGGAAGCCTGGATGTGGTATTACAAGAACGTGGGCAACGAGCGCTGCCCGATCGTCGACACCTTCTGGCAGACGGAGACCGGCGGTCACATGATTACGCCGCTGCCTGGCGCGACGCCAATGGTCCCGGGTTCCTGCACCTTGCCGCTGCCGGGCATCATGACGGCGATTGTCGATGAAGCGGGCCTGGATGTACCGAACGGGCAGGGCGGCATCCTGGTCGTCAAGCGCCCATGGCCATCGATGATCCGCACCATCTGGAACAATCCGGAACGCTTCAAGACCTCGTATTTTCCCGAGGAGCTGGGCGGGCGCATGTACCTGGCTGGTGACGGCGCCATCCGCAACAAGGACACCGGTTATTTCACCATCACCGGCCGCATCGACGACGTGCTGAACGTGTCGGGGCACCGCATGGGTACGATGGAGATCGAGTCGGCGCTGGTGGCCAATCCGATCGTGGCCGAGGCGGCGGTGGTCGGTAAGCCGGACGACACGACTGGCGAGTCGATCTGCGCCTTTGTCGTGCTCAAGCAGGCGCGGCCGACTGGCGAGGAAGCCAAGAAGCTGGCGCTCGAGCTGCGCAATTGGGTGGCCAAGGAAATCGGCCCGATTGCCAAGCCGAAGGAAATCCGTTTTGGCGACAACCTGCCCAAGACGCGTTCGGGCAAGATCATGCGGCGCCTGCTGCGGGTGCTGGCCAAGGGCGAGACCATTACGCAGGATGTGTCTACGTTGGAGAATCCGGCGATTCTGGAGCAGCTTAAAGAGGCGTCGTAGCACACCCAGCGAACCCACTTACCTGTCATCCCCGCGAAGGCGGGGAACCATGACATATGCCCATAGTAGGGCGACTCGTATGCGGCACGCGGCAAATATCTGTCAACGCTAAATAGAAATGTCCCCTTTTCTGCAAAGTAGAAATGTCCCTTTT
>CAMLFK010000252.1 GCA_946479255.1 uncultured Oxalobacteraceae bacterium | reverse complement strand
TCGCTCAGTGGCTCGCCGGAATCGAGTTCGGTGCGCAGCAGGGCGTATGCGGCTTCGGCCGATGCCGGATCGGCATTGATGGCCTCGGCCAGATGGCGGCGCGCCGCCGCCAGGCTGTCCGCCCTGGCGGCCCCTTGCCGCTGGTTTGCCAGGCGCAGGTGTGCCACACCCAGTAAATACATGGCTTCGGTGTTGCCCCTGGCGCCGCCTGCGAGCGCGCTCAGGTCGGCAATGGCGTCCTGCGGCTTGCCCCAGTCGATCTGGGCCCGGCCGAGGGCCAGGCGCGCGAGCGGATGCTGGGGCGTGCCGTCGGGCCTCGACGTCATGCTGCGCAGCAGGGCTTCGCCGGTGGCGCGGCTGGGGCAGCTTTTGAGGGTAGCGTCGAACATCACGTAGTCGGTGACGCTGTCGGGCAGGTCGGTGTAGGCGATCCGGGCCGCCGGCAGGGCCGGCACCTCCACTTGCACCTCACTTAAGAACTTGCGGCGATAGCGCGACAGCTCCGTGCCCAGGTGCCTGGGTTTGATGCCGAAGGCCGTTTCGAAGGCGGCGGGCGCGGACACGTCGCGGTTGGCCAGCTCGAGATAGCGGACCAGGCGGGTGCGCCTGTCTTCCGTGGACAGCATGAAATGGGTCAGCAGCCACGAACGGGCGGCGAAGTCCAGCTTGACGCCCGCTGCGCCGGCGTAGCTTCTGGTGCCGCTATCGTTGTCGTTGAGCACGTCGGTATAGCTCAAAGCGTAACGGGAGCCTTCGTCGAGGAAATTGAGGTAGCGGCCGACATTGACGGGCGATCGGCCGATCGCCATCTGATCGTCGGTGAAGCGGGCAGTGGCGAAATACTGGGCGAAGCCGTCGATGAACGAGCGCGGCGTGCGGATGGTGGTGTGGCGGTACAGGAAGTGGCGGGCATAGCCTTCGAACAGGTAGGGCAGCGTGTCGCTGGCGCGCCCCTTCAGCAAGGTCGCATTATCGAGCTCGACAATGGGATCCAGCAGCGTGCCGGCGGCCTGCACGCCCGCGCTGCAACTGTTGTACAGGCCGACAGCGTCGAGCGGCTTCCCTTCCGCGTGCCGGGCCAGGGCGGCGCTCCCCCGGTGGAAGTACAGGGTGAGCTTGGGTTCGCGCGGCCCCTGCCTGAGGTAGGGCCTGGTGTAGGCGCGCAGCGTGAAATCGAGGCGTTCCATATTTTTCAAGACCTGGAACACGTCGTCGCGGGAGGTGTCGGAATAGACGATGAAGTGCTCGCTTTCCGCCTTGAACCAATCGGACCGGTCTTTCTGGCCCGGCACGATGACGCGCTGATCGGACGGCGCGGCAGCGGCTTGCTGGGCGCTGGCGCCCTGGGTGCTCAGCAGGGTCAGCGCCGTCAGGGCGCAGGTGCTCAGGTGGCGTTTCATTTTTTCTCCCGCTGATCGCGACGATATGGGATCGCGATTTGTCTGTGTGTTGAGTGTGATTGCAAATTTACTAAGATTAACGTACTCGGGGACCGTGCGGCAAGCTTTTCCCGCACGCGCCGCGCCCGATGCCTTTCATGAGCAATGTGCAAGGATTGCTTGCTGAAATGAAACTTCTAGTGGATACTCGCTTCCAGCTTACCTAAAAGACAATATTGGAGATCGAATGCATCGTCGCACCTTGCTGGCCAGCCTGCTGCTGGGCGTGTCGCAGCTGGCCATGGCGGCGCCGAGCGTGGTCGATTTCGGCCCGGCCGGCCTGACGCGCGAGGTGCGCCAGGTGCGGCTGCGCTTTAGCGACGAGATGGTGGCGCTGGGCGACAGCGCCGCGCCGGACGCCGCCAGCGTCAACTGCGGCGAGGGAAAATTCAAGGCGGCCGGCCACTGGATCGATGGGCGCAACTGGGTTGGCGAGTTCGCCGCGCCGCTGGCCGATGGCGTCGCCTGCAAGGTGACGCCCGCCGCCCTCGTCAGTGTGAAGGGCGAGCCGCTGGCGGCCGCCGCGCAATGGTCGTTCAATACCGGCGGCCCGCGCGCCGAACTGATCGACCCGCGCAAGGACGATACGCGCGAGGAAGCGATCGCCATCTTCAAGAGCTCGGTGGCGGTCGATGCGGCCTCGCTGCGCCATCTGACATGCCGGGTTGGCGCCAGCGCCGCGCCGGTCGCCATTCTCGGCGGCGCCAGCCGCCAGGCGGCGCTTTCCGGCTGGCGCGTCAATCCGGACGGCAGCCTCGATACCGCTGATTGGATCGTGGCGCAATGCGGCATCAAGCCGTGGCCGAATGGTGCGCAGATCAGCTGGACCTGGGGCAGGCAGATCAGCGCCAACGGGCTGTCAAGTCCGGTCGATGTGACGTATCGGCAGCGCGTGCGCGATGTCTTCGCTTACGAGGTCAAATGCCCGAAGCAGCCGGGGCGCGCGGGCTGCGACCCGCGCGGCCCGTTGACCCTGGTGTTCTCGGAGCCGCTCGATAAGGCCATCGCGGGGACGATCAAGCTGCGCGGCAGCGAGGGCAAGGACTACGCGCTCAAGTCCGCCTGCTGGTACTCGGCGCGCTGTAAGCAATTCGCGACGACGGAAACGTTTCAGGAAGGCGAGACCGTCACGCCCGTGTTCTCGACGCCCATCCGCGACGCCGACGGCAGGCTGATGGTCAGCCCGCCCGCCGACCGCCGCGCCATTCAGATCGCCCGCCTGACGGCGTATGTGGGGATCGTCCCGGGCAACGCGACGGTGCCATGGACGCCGGGCAGCCAGGCCCGCGTGGCGCTGGCGACGCGCAACGCGGAGCCGGACATTGCCGTGCGCAGCTGGCGCTTCGGCGGCGCGCCGCAGAATATTCCGGCGCTGCTGGCCTTGCATCGCATGGCGGCATCCGGTTTCGCCGAGGTGCCGGGTGGTGAACTGCCGGCCAAGCCCTACGCCGCCAGTAGCGCCGTGCTGGCGCGCGCCGGCGGCGCCCCGCTTGCCATGAGCGAGCAGACCGTGAGCTCGACTGGTCGCGCCATGGAATTTGTCGCGCTGCCAATGTCGGGCTACGGCAGCTGGCTGGTCGAAGCCGACAGCGCGCGCTACCGGACGGTGCTGGCCGAGCGGAAAAAAACCAGCGAGCCGGCGCAGCGCACGCGGGCCTGGTCCAGGGACAAGGGCCTCCCCCTGTCGCTGGTGCAACTGACCAATCTGCAGCTGAGCGCGCGCCTGTCGGGGATTCATCCCTCGCTGCTGTGGGTGACGGCCATCGACAGCGGCAAGCCGGTCGGCGGCGCCGAGGTCGAATTATGGTCCTGCGACGGCGGCAAGCGCCTGGCGCAGACCGTCAGCCAGGCCGATGGCCGCGTGCTGTTCGCGCAGTTGCCGGCCACGCCGGACTGCGGGCCGGCGAGCAGGTCGCGGGTCGGCGAATTCTGGATCGTGGTGCGCAATGGCGACGATATCTGCGTACTGCGCAGTAGCGCGCTCGACGACCGCAGGTCCGCGCTGCTTGGCCACACCATCCTCGACCGGGTTCTGTTCAAGGCTGGCGAAACCGTGTCGATGCAGACCCTGGCGCGCCTGCCGGTCACTTCCGGTTTCGCGCTGCCGCAGCCGTTCAAGGGCAAGCTGAAGATCTACTTCCGCTATAACGAGCTGGTCGATGAGAAGGAAGTCGCGTTCGACCAGGTCGGCAGCACCACCGCCGAGTGGAAGATCCCGCAGGCGGCCAAGCTGGGCGAGTACCGCTTCATCGTCTCCGACATGGCCGACAACACGGTCAGCGATGGAGAATTCCAGGTCGAGCAATACCGCGCGCCGATGTTCGACGCCAGCTTGCAAGGCGCCAGCGCCTGGCATGGCGAGCGCCAGAACATCAGCTTGTCGGCCAGCCTGCGTTTCCTGGCCGGCGGCGCGGCAGCCGGCCAGCAAGTGACGCTGCGCGGCAGCTACGACGAAAACTCCAACATCGCCGGCCACGACTACCGCTTCCAGGACCTGGAACTGGGGCCGCTGCCGGCGCCGCGGTTCACGCCGCGGACCATGACGCTTGACGCGGACGGCAAGGCGGCCATCTCCCTGCCGGCGCCGGAGGTCCCCCAGCCAATGTCGCTGCATGCCGAAATGGAGTTTTCCGATCCGAACGGCGAGATCCACACCGAGGCAATGGACTTGCCGGTCTGGCCGCGGCGCCACAAGGTCGGCCTCACCGTGGGCACCGGTTTCAGCCGGGGACAGGCCAGGCTCTCGGTGATCGTCCTCGACGAGAACAACAAGCCGCTGTCCAGGCAGAGCGTGACGGTCGACGGCGCCGAGGCGCACCGTGACAGCCTATACCGGCTGATCCTGCCGATCGGCGAGGCTAGCCGCTTCCCGCTGTGCATCGTGACGACCGATGCGGACGGCAAGGGCGAGTGTAGCGTCCAGTGGACCCGTGACAGCGCGTCGCGCTGGCTGGTCAGGGCCCGCGCGCCAGGCGCATCGAGCGCCTCGTTCGAGACCTACGAAGGTTTTTTCAACGGCCGCCAGCGCCCCGAGATTTTGAAGCGCGACGGCGAGGCAAAGGCCCTGGCCGGAGCGCCGCTGATGCTGACCTTGCGCTCGCCGCTGGTGCCGGCGACCGCCCTGCTGACGGTCGAACGCGAGGGCGTGCTGGCCAGCTATGTGCACGCCGTGGTCAGCGCCGAGCAGGCGCTCGTGGTGCCTACCACGCCTGAGTACGCGCCCGGGGTCATGGTCCATGTCCAGATTGTCGGCGACGCCGGGCAGGTGACGACGTCGTCCGAGCCGGACCAGAGCAATACCGCCTCGTCCATGATCGAGGTGCTGTTCGACTCCGCCTCGCATCGTCTGCGGGTCGACCTGTCGAGCTCCGGCCGGACCGCGCGCCCGGGGCAGACGGTGCCATTCAGCGTCAGGGTGCGCCACGGCGCGCGCCCGGCCGCCGGCGCGCGCGTCACGCTGCTGGCCTACGACGATGGCTTGACGGCCTTGCGGGAGAACCTCACCACGCTGGTGCTGGAAACATTCTGGCGTCCGCGCTACCTGCCGATCTATTCGCTGCAGTTGCAGTTGACCTGGCCAAACAGCGTCAAGCTGGGGAAAATGCCGGCCTGGTGGTCGCCGGGCGAGCTGGAGGACGGGGTCGTGGCCGAGGAGGCCGGCAAACTGCCGGACAAGTCGATGAGCGGCGAAGTGCTGCAGAGGATAGTGGGCGTCACCATGGACCGCAACAGATCGCGTCAGGGCGCCTCCGATCAACATGACGCGCAGGCCGGTCCACGCAGCGATTTTTCCAGCCTTGCCTTGTGGAAGACCGACATCGTGCTCGACCAGAATGGCGAGGCGGTGGTCCCGGTGCCGCTCAGCGATTCCCTGACCCGCTGGCGCATCGTCGCGGTGGCGATGGATGGCGCCGACCGTTACGGCACCGGCACCGCCTTCATCCAGACCCGCAAGGATATCCAGATCCTGTCCGGCCTGCCGGCTAGCGTGCGCAGCGACGACACGCTGCGCCAGAAGCTCACCTTGCGCAACGACGGCGAGCGCGCCGTGACGCTGCGGCTGCGCGCCGATGCGCTGCTGGTGGCCGATCCGGCCTTGCCGCAAGGCGCGCCGCTGGCGGCGCAGGCGCGCGCCGCGCGCGGCCTGGAGATGCGGCGCTCGGTGACGCTGGCGGCGCACCAGAACAAGGTCATCGACTGGAAGCTGGCGGTGCCGGACGGCGTCACCGCGCTGGACTGGACCATCAGCGCGCTCGATCCGAAGGCGCGCAATGGCGAAGGCAACGACAGCCTGAAGGTGATGCAGAAGGTGGTGCCGGCGGCGCCGGTGGCGGTACGCGCGAGCACCATCGTGCAGCTCGACGCGCCGCGCAGCATCAGTGTGGCGCAGCCGCCCGGCGCGCGTCCCTTCAGCGGCGGCGTCGGGGTCAGCTGGCGCGCCAGCCTGGCCGACGCCGCGGCCGGCTCGGCCCAGGCCTGGATGGCGGCTTATCCTTTCCGCTGCATGGAGCAGATATCGTCGATGGCGGTGGCCGGCGCCGACCCCGCGCAGTGGCAGCAGGCGATGGCGCAGCTGCCCAAGTTCATGGACTCGAACGGCCTGGCGAGCTACTTCCCCGGCACCCCCGGCAGCGAAGTGCTGAGCGCCTATCTGCTCGATATCTCGGCGGCGGCGCAACTGCCGTTGCCGGCGCCTGAAAAACTGAAGATGCAGGCCGCGCTGCGCCAGGCGCTGATCCGCAATCAGGCCAAGGACTGGCTGCCCGCGCACGCCGCGCTGGCCCATCGGCTCGCGCTGCAGGCGGCGCTGGCGGGCGAACTTGGCGCCGCGCCGCAAGTGGTGCCGCCGGACCTGAACGCGCTGCCGACCATCGCGCTGCTCGACTGGGTGCGCCACCTGATGACCGGCGCCGATACGCCGGCGCGCCGCGCGCAGCTCGATGCCGCCGCCGGCATGCTGCGCAAGCGCTTCGACCTGCAAGGCACCCGCCTGACCTGGCGCGGCGACAGCGCCAATAACGCCTGGTGGATGATGTGGACCGATCACGTGGCGACCGCGCGCACCGCCGTCCTGCTGCAGCAGTGGGCCGCGCTCGATCCGCGCTGGAAGGAAGATGTGCCGCGCCTGGTGTTGGCACTGGTCGACCAGCAGCGCCAGGGCCACTGGGACACCACGGTGGCCAACGCCTGGGCGCTGACGGCGCTGCGGCGCTTCGCGCGCGACGGCGAGCGCGGTCCGGTCGCTGGCGTTTCCCATGCGGCCTACGGCGGCGCCAGCGCGGCGCAGCACTGGCCGCGCGAGGAGCCGGCGCTGCTGGCATGGCCGAAACAGGGCGCGCACGGCACGCTCGAACTGCGCCACGAAGGCAGCGGAGCGCCATGGGCCACGGTGCGCATCAGCGCCGCCATGCAGGGTGACAAGGCGGTCGCGCACGGCATCTCGGTCAGGCGCACGGTCAGCGCGGTGCAGCAGAAAGTGGCGGGCCAGTGGTCCGAAGGCGACGTCATGAAAGTGACGCTCGAGTTCACCAGCGGCGCCGATTTCAGCTGGCTGGCGGTGACCGATCCGATTCCGTCGGGCGCCACCATCCTGGGCAAGGGCCTGGGCGGCGAAAGCAAGCTGGCGCAGCAGGCGGCCGCAGGCACCGGGCGGACCGCTTGGTGGGACCGTCCGAGCTACGAGGAGCGCGGCGACGACAGCTACCGCGCTTACTACCAGCGGGTGACGGCCCGGACCTGGACCACCTCGTACGTGCTGCGCCTGAATAACGCGGGCAGTTTCGTGTTCCCGCCGACCCGGGTCGAGGCGATGTACGCGCCGGAGATCTTCGGCGAGGCGCCGAA
>CAMLFK010000251.1 GCA_946479255.1 uncultured Oxalobacteraceae bacterium | reverse complement strand
CGAACGCGGCCACTCATGGGCCGGAGCGGTACATTCGCCGAGCGCGTCACCATCCAGATGCCGCTGCACACCAATATAAGCGCAGCGAGATTCTTCCATTCCAGGACGTTCTCGTTCAAAAACAGCGCCGATAAGCCAGCGCCGAATACCGGCACCAGGAAGGCGAACACGCTGACCTGGCCGACCGGATTATATTTCAGCAGCAGGCTCCACAAGGAGAATGCCGCGGCTGACAGCAGGGCGAGGTAGACCAGCAAGGCTGCGGAAGCCGCGCTCAGGGTGCCCAGCGTGCCGCCGCTGATGTAGCCGCCGGCAAGCAGGGCCACACCGCCGATGGCCAGCTGCCAGCCGGTCATGACGATCGCGTCCATGCCGTTCGAGACCTGTTTTCCATAAATCGACGCTGCCGAGTGGACAAAGGCGGCGATCACGATAAAGCCTTCTCCCTGCAGGCTCACGGCGCCGCCCGACAGTCCCGTGCCGACATTGACGACCAGCACACCCGCGAAACCCAGCAGGCAGCCCGCCGCCTTGCCCGGCGACAGCTTGTCGTTGCGATAGATGAAGTGCGCCAGCAATACGCTGAAGAAGGTGGTGGTGGCGTTGAGGATGGAGGCGCGCACGCCGGTCGTATAAGCCAGACCGATGTAAAAGAATACATATTGCAAGCCAGTCTGAGCCAGTCCCAGCACGGTGAGCTGGCGCAATTGCTGCCCCTTGAGCCGTAAGGCGGGCTTTCCCAGCATGATCGCCAGCACCACCAGGCACAGGCCGGCAATGAGGAAGCGATAGCCGGCGAAAATGAGTTTGGATGGTACGTCGTGCTGGGCGATTTGCAGCATCTCGTAACCATTCTTGATGGCCGGGTAGGAGCTGCCCCACAGCAGGCAGCACAGCGTTGCAAGGGCGAGAACAATGGTGGGGCGGGTGAAGAATTCGCCGTTGGAGGTGGTCATTAAATGCTCGTGGTACGTCGGGAAAGCGGTCAATGATACGGGACATTTGCCGACCTCACAGGCAGGCGGACAGAACGATAGGCTCTACGGGAAACCCTTAGGCGAGCTACGGATTGCAGTCCCAGGCCTATCGTGGATACTGTGCCTGACGCGTCTTGCGCCGTTCTTCAGTATCTCAACTAAATGACCAAGCCAGCCGACAGTTCTTCGCGCATGTACCAGGCCAGCGGCACCAAGCCGCTGCGACCGTGCGCGCACTGCCTGCATGGCTACGCGCGAGATTTCGCCTGCCACCGATAAGCTCGGAGCTTGAGCGCCTGGATTGTTTTTCAATGCCAGCCCCGCCTTCTCCGAGCAAAAACAAAACCTCCTGAGTTTCGCGCCAACCCGCCAGGGAAGGCATGGCTGATTTTGTAATGAGGATGCATCCAATGGAAATTCAACGCTTTTCGAACCGCGAGGACGCGGCGGACCATGCACGCCGACGCATGGGGCACCGCGACAAGCGGCGCCTGGTCAAAACCATCCTGCTGCGCCGCCGCACAGCGCGCCAATGGGCAGCAGCCCTGATTGTCTCCGGCGGCGCCGTCACCTTGTGCATCACGGCCGCCGCACTGTTTTGACGCCCTCACCAACCCTGAAAGGACAATGCAATGAACAATTCACCGCATATTACGGTCACCTCGATCGACCTGGAGCGCCTGGAAGACCTGATCGATACCTTGCCTGTCGGGAGCCCGCTCGACAGCAAGTCCCTGCTGAAGAAACTGGGCAAGGCGGAAGTAAAGCATCCGCTGGATATTTCGGGCGACATCGTGACGATGAATTCAACCGTGCGCTTTATCGTCGATTCGCTGCCGCGCGAACTTTGCATGACCGTGGTGTATCCCGAGGATGCCCTCGGCGACGATCACGTGTCGATCTTTGCGCCTGTCGGCAGTGCGCTGCTGGGTGTAGCGGCCGGGGCTTCGGTCGAATGGCCCAAACCGGGCGGGGGTGTCCTGAACGTGAACATCCTTGAGGTGGTGGGACAGCCGGAGCGCGAGGGCGACTTTGCCCGCTAGGCCGGGTTTTGCAGATGCTGCCGTACCAGGTCGGCGACGCTGCCGGCCTGTAGTTTTTCCATCAGGTGCGCTTTGTGAACCTCGACAGTGCGCACGCTGATGCCCAGGTCGAGCGCGATCTCGCGATTGTGGCGGCCGGCCACCACCAGCAGCATCACCTCGCGTTCGCGTGGCGTGAGGCCAGCCAGGCGTTTCAGGTAATCGCTGTGCGCCTGGCTTTTGCGCGTGGCCGACTGCTGCGCGAACGCTTCCTCGATCGCTGTGATCAGCTGTTCCTCGCGCAGCGGCTTTTCAAGGAAGTCCACCGCTTGCGCGCGGAATGCGCTGCGTGCCGATTCCACATCTCCATGCCCTGTTACGATCAGTACCGGGAGCTGGCACCCCTTCTCCCTTAAAATCTTCTGCAGAGTCAGGCCGTCCATGCCGGGCATGCGGATATCGATGATGATGCAGCCAGCCATCTGCTCGAAGCATACGCCGAGAAAGGCGTCGGCATCGGCGAAGAACGCGGTCCGATAGCCGTGCAGGCTGAGCAGCAGGCCCAGCGAATCGCGCACCGCCGCGTCGTCATCGACTATATACACTGTATTTTCTTGCGTCATTGCTGATCCATTCCCGGGCGCTGCGCCGGCAAGGTGATTTTCAGGACAGCGTGCCGGCTCGATTCCACTGTCAGCGAGCCGCCATGGGCCTCCACAATCGAACGGCTGATGGCTAGCCCCAGTCCCAGCCCGCTCGATTTCAATGACACAAAGGGCTCGAACAGGCGTGCCCTGATTTTCTCGGCGATGCCGGGGCCATTATCGGCGATACGGATCCAGATGCACGCTTCTTCCACTCCCGCATCCACGGTGATCAGGCGGTCGGTCCCGCCCGGCATTTGCGCCAATGCCTGTACCGCATTCGAGAGCAGGTTGCGCAGTACGATTTCTAGCTGTACCCGGTCTCCCAGCAGGCGGGCGTCGGGAATATGGTTGACCTGCAAGCGGACATTATCCGCGCTGGCCTGGTCGGTAAAGTAGCCGACCGTATCGTGGATCAGTGCGGGCAGGGATATATCCTCCAGCATGGTCGATTCGGTGCGGAAGAAATCGCGCAGCCTTTTCAGGACATTGGACGCGCGCTCCGATTCGGCCGCCATGGCGTCTATGGTTTTTTGCAGCAGCGGGTCTCCGCCGCCACGCTGCAGCAAGCGCTGGCACGCACTGCCATAAGCCGACAGGGCCGTGAGCGGCTGATTGAGTTCGTGGGCCACGGCGGCCGCCATTTCGCCGGCGGCCGCGAGGCGTAAGGAGTCACGCAATTCATGGCTTGCGCGCCGCGCCACATCCACCGCGATGCCGATCAAAAATCCCGACAAGGTCAAGGCCAGCACCAGCATCTGCACGTCTGGTATTTGCGCGGCGCGTGCGACCGGCCGCAATGACGCGATGGTCACGCCGGCTTCCAGCACGATGGCGGCGGTCATGGCGCCTGCCATGCCTTGACGGGCGGCCGACCAGGCCAGCGGAAGAATGAGCAGGTAATACATCAGGGGCTCGTCGGCCGGTTGCTGCAATGCGAGCGCGAGCAGGATGGCCATCAGCGATACATAAGCCACGCTGTCCCAACTGGCGACCCGCGCGAGAAAATCGGCGCGCAGCTCCCGCTTCAGCAAACAATAGGCGGCCGGAGCGGTTACCAGCATGCCGGCCGTTTCGGCGATCGCATAGCGCGTGACGCCATCGTGCCATTCGGCTTCCATGAATGTCGAATACAGCATGGCGCTGACCATGCTGCCCAGCGTGATTGCGCCTGCCCAGAGCAGCAGGGCGCGGTGGCTGCCGATAAACTCGCTGCCTGGTAAATGCCGGCGTGTAAACATACCGACGGCCAGGTAGATTGGCACGGGCAGCAATCCGATCAATAGCGACAGATCCGGTCGACCAGGCAAAGCCGGGGTAATGGCCGCGGCCAGCAGGGCCGCCACGGCGAGCCGCAAGGCCGCACGTTGACCGTGCTGGAGCACGCAATACAAAGCCAGGCCGGCAGCCGGGTGCCATACCGGCGCGATGGTTTGAAAGCGCGCTTCCGGGCCGCTCAGCACATCGCAACAGATATAGGCCGCGATAAAGCCGCCGGCTTGCAGCGTGTTTCTCATGATTGGAGCGGCGCCAGGTAAATTGCTTGGCGAGTTGGTGGGCCCACACCATCATAACGGACCGTGACAACGGCCGGGCGCCCTCAGCATTACTTAATTTCATAATGCAGATAGCCGATTTTAGGTGTTGCTCCAATGCGCGAACTATTTCAGAATATCTGGCTTGAGTTCACCCTAGAACTAGTGGCAGACAAAACGAAACGATAAACATGACAAACGATATTCGCAGGCAGTTCCTCACCACGACCCTCGCCAGCGCGGCCGCCGTCGCGCTGCCGCTGCCGGCCGGCGCAGCGCCCAAGCCCGCCAAGACAGGCAGTAAAAAACTGCTGGCACCCACGCCGCCGATGGGCTGGAACAGCTGGAACTCGTTTGCCACGACCATCACCGAAGCCCAGTCGCTGGAAAACGCGCGCATCATGGCCAAGGCCTTGCTGCCGTCCGGGTACAACATCTTCACGGTGGACATTCAATGGTATGAACCGAACGCCACCAGCTATGAATATCGTAAAGACGCTCCGCTGACGATGGATGCCCACAGCCGCCTGCTGCCGGCGCCGAACCGCTTCCCATCGGCGCAAAATGGCGTCGGCTTCAAGGCCCTGGCGGACCAGATTCACCGCATGGGCATGAAGTTCGGCATTCACGTCATGCGCGGCATTCCACGCCAGGCGGTGCGCCAGAATACGCCGATCCTCGGTACGGACAAACGCGCCCAGGATATCGCCGACACCAGCTCGGTGTGCGGTTGGAACGGCGACATGTATGGCGTCGACATGACCAAGCCCGGCGCCCAGGCCTACTACGATTCGATCTTCGAGCTGTATGCCTCGTGGGGCGTGGACTTCGTCAAGATGGACGATATGTCGCGTCCTTATGCGAACAACTGGCGCGAGATCGAGGCGGCCCATCGCGCCATCGAACGCACCGGCCGGGCCATCACCCTCAGCTTGTCGCCCGGCGAAACCGACCTGAAATGGGCCCAGCACGTGCCGCACTATGCCCAGCTGTGGCGTATTTCGGATGACTTCTGGGACGAGTGGAAGCTGCTGCACGAGCAGTTCCAGCGCCTGGAAAACTGGAACCCTTACATGCGCGAAGGCGCGTGGCCGGATGCGGACATGCTGCCGCTCGGCCGCCTGTCGCTCGGGGAGCGCAACTCCAAGTTCACCCCGGACGAGCAGCAGACCCTGATGAGTTTGTGGAGCATTGCGCGTTCGCCGCTGATCATGGGCGGCGACCTGCGCCACCTCGACCCCGCTACGCTGGCCCTGCTGACCAACCCGGAAGTTCTGGCGGTGAACCAGGCCAGCAGCGACAATCGCCCGCATGTGGCCGACGCCGGAACACGCATCTGGAGCGCGCGCACGGCGGGCTCAAAACCGGGCTACTACCTGGCCCTGTTCAATACGGCGGATGCGCCAGTCGAGATAAGCTTCGACCTGTCGCGCCTGAACCTGGGTGACAAGACCGTGGCCGTGCGCGACCTGTGGAGCCGCCGCGACCTGGCGCCTGCCAAGGGGGCCATCCGCGCCAAACTGGCGCCGCACGCGTCGACCCTGCTGCGCATTCAGCCAAGTACCTGATAACGGAAGCCGCGGATGCGCGCCTCGCCCTTGCCGGACACGAAAATGTCCGGCTTGAAGGCGAGGAAGCCGCCACGCACGTTATGGTGGTAGCCCGATATTTCGACGCTGCGCTTGAAGCGCGGCCCGTTAATTGAACCGCTGGTTCCTCTGCCTGAATTCGCTAGTTTACAGCGATGTCTGTAATTCCATTTCGCCGCGAATAGCGAGAAATCAAGGGAAAAAGTCTCAACATTTTTCTGTTACCTCCCAATATAGAAGCGGCGATTTTCGACGAAAATCCGCGCGGACGAGATAACCCAGGTTCTCTCGCGCATTCGCAGCGCCCCCAGGGAGACAATTGAAGGCTTTCCCTTTTTTGATTCCGCTGGACTATTTAATTCTTCCCATCCATTTGGATATCCAAGGCGATAAACTCGCGCCCCGGGCATCAACAATGGCTGTTGAGCGTAGCGGCGCGATTTTTGGTCCGCCGGGGATGTGTGAAAAACCTACGATAAATATGTCAGACGCGGCGTGTATGTGCATCCAACCCATGCCGTCACGTCATAGCGCGAAATTTGCAGTGCCGACGGTGTGCCCCCTTGGAAGACGGAGAGCACGGTGCTAAGGCACGTGAGCGGCCTAACACTTCTTGCACACATCCTTTAAAAGCCGCGATTTGCAAGAGTCATTGCACTCTGCATTATCGCTACGTACGTGTTTCGGTCTATGCTCCGTTCCGGGGCGGAATCGGCTGAACGCCGGCAAACTGTTAAATTCTGCAAATAATTTTTGATGCGCCAAAAAAAAGAGGAAGATATTAATGAAACTAAAAGCATGCACTATGTGGGCGGCTCTGTGGGCTGCTTTGGCAGGCTGTGGTGGGAGCAATGCAATTGCCAACAACACTAGCAAGCCTGCGGCGCCGCCTGCCAAGACGACGTTTGAATGGACTTCGAGCCCGGTGCTGATTGCGCCTCAAGCAGATCCAAAACAGACAATTTACGGCGTGAAAGATCCTTCGATTGTTTATGCGGAAGGCAAATACCACGTCTTTATGACAACGGCTGGATCTAATGGCTGGGGTCTTGGGTACACAAGCTTTGACAAGTGGTCGGACGCGCCGGCTGCTAAAATAATCCCGCTTGACCAGTCCCCTATGGGACCAGGTTACCGCGCGGCGCCGCAAGTATTTTATTTCGCTCCGCAGAAAACCTGGTATATGGTATATCAAGGTGCCGACCCGCTTTATTCAACCTCAAAAGATATCGGCAATCCGATGTCCTGGACCGCGCCGAAAAAGTTCTTTCCAGTCGAACCCGACATCGTCAAGCCTCCGCTGGGCGTTGGCTGGCTGGATTTCTGGATGATCTGCGATGATAAAAAATGCTATATGTTCAGTACCGACGATAACGGACGCCTGCTCCGGTCCGAAACCGATCTGAACCAGTTCCCGAATGGCTTCCGCAACACTGTCGCTGTCATGACGGAAAAGAAGGAAGACGTGTTCGAGGCGAGCAATACCTACAAGATTGCCAACACGAATACCTACATTACGCTGGT
>CAMLFK010000250.1 GCA_946479255.1 uncultured Oxalobacteraceae bacterium | reverse complement strand
CCGAACTGGTCAAGATCGATCCCAAGTCGATCGGCGTGGGCCAGTACCAGCACGACGTCAGCCAGACCCAGCTCGCCCGCTCGCTCGACGCCGTCGTCGAGGACTGCGTCAATGCGGTCGGGGTGGATGTGAACACCGCCTCGGCGCCGCTGCTGGCGCGGGTGTCGGGCTTGTCCTCCAGCGTGGCGCAGGCCATCGTCACCTACCGCGACGCCAAAGGCGCTTTTTCCTCGCGCTCGGACCTGCGCGCGGTGCCGCGCCTGGGCGACAAGACCTTTGAGCAGGCGGCCGGCTTTTTGCGCGTGATGGGCGGCGCCAATCCGCTCGACGCCTCGGCGGTGCACCCTGAATCGTATCCGCTGGTCGAGAAGATCCTGGCCGACATCAAGAAAGACATGAAGGCGGTGATCGGCGACGGCAAGCTGCTCAAAACCCTGAACCCGGCGCGCTATGCCGATGACAAGTTCGGCGTGCCGACCATTAGCGACATCCTCAAGGAGCTGGAAAAGCCGGGGCGCGATCCGCGGCCCGAGTTCACCACCGCGACCTTCAAGGAAGGCGTGGAAGAGATCCGCGACCTGCGTCCGGACATGATCCTCGAAGGCGTGGTGACCAACGTCGCAGCCTTCGGCGCTTTTGTCGACATCGGCGTGCACCAGGATGGGCTGGTGCATATCTCGGCGCTGTCGAACACCTTCGTGAAGGATCCGCATACGGTGGTCAAGGCCGGCCAGGTGGTCAAGGTCAAGGTGCTGGAAGTGGACGAGAAGCGCAAGCGGATCGCCCTGACCATGCGCCTGACGGACAGCGCGCCGCAGCCGGGCTCCCGTCCCGAGCAGCGCGCCGACCGCAACGACGGCAAGCGAATGGCCCAGCAACAGCAAAAGCAGGACCGTGCTCCGGCCCCGGGCGGCAGCATGGCGGCGGCGTTTGCCAAGCTGCGCGGCTAAGGCATGATCGCGATCGCCGCCTGCGACCCGGAGCACCCTGACGCGCATGTGCTGGTGGAGGAGCTGTCCGCGGCGCTGGCCGGGATCACCGGCGACAGCGGCAAGGCTTCGTTTTCGGCGGCGGATGCGCGGGTGGCCAGGTCGCTGTTCGTGGTGGCGCGTGCCGGCGATGGCGAATTGCTCGGTTGCGGCGCGCTGCGCCCGCTCGAAGGCGATGTGGCCGAGGTCAAGCGCATGTATGCGCGCCCTGGCTCCGGTGGAGTAGGTGCGGCGCTGCTGGCGCATATTGAAAATGAAGCCAGGGAGTTCGGTTATCGCGAGCTGTGGCTGGAGACGCGGCGCGTAAATACCCGTGCTTTCAGTTTCTATCTGAAGCACGGCTATCGTGAGATTGCCAACTTCGGCAAATACATCGGCCGCAGTGACGCGATCTGCCTCGGCAAGCGGCTCTAAAACCATCGTCCCCGCGAACCTACGCGGGGACGACGAGATGGGGGGCTGGATGTTGCTCAGCAACCCCGACCCTTCACCCGGTTTTCTTATAAAATGACGCCATCTATTTATTTTCATCACCGAGGCAAGCCATGAGCGACGTACAAAGCTGGATCAAAGAGACCGTGACCACCACCCCTGTGGTGCTGTTCATGAAGGGCACCGCGCAGTTTCCGCAGTGCGGCTTTTCCGGCCGCGCCATCCAGATCCTGAAAGCCTGCGGCGTCGAGAACATCGCCACCGTCAACGTGCTGGAAGACCCGGACGTTCGCCAGGGCATCAAGGACTATTCGAACTGGCCAACCATTCCGCAACTGTATGTGCGCGGTGAATTCATCGGCGGCTCCGACATCATGAATGAAATGTTCGAGTCGGGCGAACTGAAAACCCTGCTGGGCGGCTGACCGGCATGGCGACGCCGCGGCGGCTGGTGGTCGCCATCACCGGCGCCACCGGCGCGGTGTATGGCGTGCGCCTGCTGGCGCAGCTGTCGGCCACCCCCGGCATCGAGACCCATCTGGTGGTCTCCGATGCCGCCGTCCTCACCCTGCACCAGGAGGTCGGCATGCAGCGCCGCGAGGTCGAGGCGCTGGCCCACGTGGTCCACAAGAATCGCGATGTGGGTGCTAGCATCGCCAGCGGCTCGTTCGAGTCGGACGGCATGATCATCGCTCCCTGTTCCATGAAAACCCTGGCGTCCGTGGCCCATGGCCTGTCGGACAACCTGATCGCGCGCGCTGCCGATGTGGTACTCAAGGAGCGCCGCCGGCTGGTGCTGATGGTGCGCGAAACACCATTGAACCTGGCGCACTTGCGCAATATGACCGCGGTCACTGAGATGGGGGGGATTGTATTCCCGCCGCTGCCGAGCTTTTACAACAAGCCGGCCAGCATCGACGAGATGGTCGAGCACACCGTGGGACGGGTTATCGACCTGTTCGGGATTTCACATTCCCTGGCGCCACGCTGGGCCGGTATGAAACCGGCCGCGGACGACTAGGATTCACCAGCAGGTACTGCTTACAGCACCGCTCAGCCTGGCGGATGAAACGCCGGCTCAGCCTAGCGTTTGTCGAACTGCCAACTATCAGCCTTCTTCATTTCTTTCGCTTCCTCCACCATACGGCGGTGCTGGATGCGTTTGCGCATGACTTCGGCGTGCTGTGCTGCCGTCATCGGCGGCACTGTCATCAGGTCTTTGAGCTGCGCGGTATTGCTGTAGTTACTTTTCATAAGCGGCTGTTCCTCGGCTTCGTACGTAACAGGGGTGACAAGACGGCGGGGTAGTGATGTGATTATGGGCCACCTTCGGCGTTTTGTGCAGCACAATACGGAAATTTCCTGAAGGAATTTCAGGTGGCTTGCCGCAACTCATGCAAAGAGAATAACAAGCCCCGGCGATGTATGTTTGTCAAAATAGACTTTCATCGCCGAAGTAACAAAAAGACTACTTTTGGTGATTAATCCGCACCAGCATGCGGATAAATTCTCGTGCTATTTGCCGATGATGCTCATCTAAACGCTGCAAATCTGCAACTAATTTAACATCCGCCGATTCAAAACGCGTGTTATTGCTGCCGCTAGGGCTACCCGTTTCAGCATCAGTGCCGCCAAAACGCAGCCATTCGGCGGGCACGCCCAGCCATTGGGCGAGCATGCGCAGCTTTTCCTGGGTCGGTATTGCTTCGCCAACAAGCCATTTACGTGCAGCATGGACGGTGATGGGCCTACCTTCAAAGCGGATGTTGAATTCCCGCGCGAGGCGGGTAGGGCTGTCAGGAGAGTAGTGGGCGTTCTTCAGGGCTTGTTGCAAGCGCTGACTAAACCTTTCCCGTTCGTTAGATGAATTCATATTGGCACTATTTCATGCTAGCCCATGAAAGTCAGTCTCTAGGAAAATGAGACCGGGTGTGACAAGTCTTCGACCAGATGTAACAATTGAGTGAGTTTCACAGACAATTAGGCGCGCCAATTCACGCGTATTTTGGGCAGAGCTTGCTTGACGCGTTTGCATGATATTGAAGGCGATCGCTCGCTCACATAGGGGAAGTTCAGTCTAAAGGAGCGGCTGGCGAAACACCCCAAATGCGAAGGCCCGGTTTGTGCTAGATCAGATCGAAGCGGACGGTGCCATCCGCGCCGGTTACACGGCGCAAAATACCATCAGTCCAAAGTTTATGCAAATGAGCTAAGGCTTCGCCCAAGGCAAAGCTGAGCTGGTGCGCGTCGAGCTGGCGGCGGAACATGATCGGCACGATGTCGACCGCGCTTTTGGGCTCCACGCAGGCTTGCACCACTTCGGCCAGGCGCGCCGTGTGGTGGTCGCGCAACTGGGTAATGCGGGTATGCAAGCCGCGGAAGGGCTTGCCGTGCGAAGGCAGCACGAGCACATCTTCCGGCAGGCCGGCGTAGCGTTCGAGCGAGTCGAGGTACAGCTGGAGCGGATTGCCTTCCGGCTCCACGGCGAACACCGACACATTGGTCGAAATGCGCGGCAACACCATGTCGCCGGAGATCAGCAGGTTCAGCGCTTCGCAATAGAGCGACATGTGCTCGGGCGAGTGACCGAAGCCCGCGATGGTGTGCCATGTATTACCGCCGATCCGTACCGCCTGGCCGTCGCGCAGGCGGGTGTAGGCGGGCGGCACCGCCGGCACCAGCGAAGGGTAGTAGTTGCGCCGTTCGCCCATCCGCGCCAGCATGTCGGGCGCGCGCAAGCCATGCCGCTCGAAATGCGGAATGGCCGAGGTGCCGTCCACCCCGGGCAGCGCGGCCGCCATCATGCGCGCAAAGCCGAACTCGCCGGTGCTGATCCAGAATGGTGCGTCAAATCGCTCGCACAGCCAGCCCGAGAGGCCCACATGGTCCGGATGGCAGTGGGTGGCCAGCACCCGCACCAGCGGCCGGCCATGCATCACTTGCTTGAATACTTGTTCCCATGCAGCGCGCGTTGGCTCGGTCGAGGCGCCGCAATCGACCACGGTAAAGCCGCAGCCGCCTTCGATCTCGTCTTCCAGCAGCCACAGGTTGATATGGTCGAGTGCGAACGGCAGCGGCATGCGCAGCCATTGCACGCCCGGCGCCAGCTGCTGCGCCGTGCCGGGCACGGGGACAGTGTCGCCAAGTGGATAGTTCAGCTGCGATTCGAGGGCGTTCATGGCTGCCTTTTTCGTGTTCAGCCGGCGGGCGGCGCGCTACAATGGAGCAAACTAGGTTGACGTTGACGTAAACGGAAGTCGTCCGCCATTTTAAGCCATTTCCCCTGATTACCTTGCTCTGTCCCATGTCCACCACCTACACCATCGCCGAGCTGGCCCGAGAATTCGACCTGACCGCGCGCGCCATCCGCTTTTATGAAGACCACGGCCTGCTCAGCCCGGCCCGCGAAGGGGCGGGCGGGCGCAGCCGCGTCTACAGCGCGCGCGACCGCACCCGCCTCAAGCTGACCCTGCGCGGCAAGCGCCTGGGCTTGACCCTGGCCGAGATCAAAAGCATCGTCGACATGTACGAGTCGCCCAAGGACACGGTGGCGCAGATGGACCGCTTCCTGGGCGTGCTGGCCAAGCAGCGCGAAACCCTGGAGCAGCAACGCGCCGACATCGACATGGCCCTGGCCGAGATCGCCGCGCACGAAGAGGAATGCCGGCGCATGCTGGCCGACAGCCAGCTCGTATCCAGTTAGATTCGCTCTCCCGCTTGCGGTTACGTTTACGTTAACGTCAATTATCGGTATCATCCGGATTTTCGACCTAACCCATGCGAGGACGCCATGCTGCACCTTCCCGGCCTGACCTTTGACCACGGCGACGACATCGCCGCGCTGCGCGAGACGGTGCAGCAATTCGCCGCCGCCGAAATCGCTCCGCGTGCGGCCGAGATCGACCGCAGCGACCAGTTTCCCATGGACCTGTGGCGCAAGCTGGGTGACCTGGGCGTGCTCGGCATCACCGTCGACGAGGAATACGGCGGCGCCCAGATGGGCTACCTGGCCCACATCGTGGCCATGGAAGAAATCTCGCGCGCCTCGGCCTCGGTCGGCCTGTCCTACGGCGCCCACTCGAACCTGTGCGTCAACCAGATCAAGCGCAACGGCACCGAAGCGCAAAAGCAAAAGTACCTGCCCAAGCTGATTTCCGGCGAACACGTGGGCGCGCTGGCGATGTCCGAGCCCAACGCCGGCTCGGACGTGGTCAGCATGAAACTGCGTGCCGACCGCAAGGGCGACCGCTGGGTGCTCAACGGCACCAAGATGTGGATCACCAACGGCCCCGACGCCGATGTGATGGTGGTGTACGCCAAGAGCGACCTGGCCGCGGGCCCGCGCGGCATGACGGCCTTCCTGGTCGAAAAGAATTTCAAAGGGTTCTCGGTGGCGCAAAAGCTCGACAAACTGGGCATGCGCGGCTCGCACACGGGCGAACTGGTGTTCCAGGATTGCGAAGTCCCACTTGAAAACGTGCTCGGCGGCGAAGGCAAGGGCGTTAACGTCCTCATGTCCGGCCTGGACTTCGAGCGCACCGTGCTGTCGGGCGGCCCGCTCGGCATCATGAGCGCCTGCATGGACGCCGTCGTACCCTACGTGCACGAGCGCCGCCAGTTCGGCCAGGCGATCGGCGAATTCCAGCTCATGCAAGGCAAGCTGGCCGATATGTATTCCACCATGATGGCGTGCCGCGCCTACGTCTACGCGGTGGGCCAGGCCTGCGACCGTGCGCGCACGCCTGATGCGGTGCGCGCCTTGCGCAAGGACGCCGCCGGCGCGATTTTGTACAGCGCCGAGAAAGCCACCTGGATGGCGGGCGAAGCGGTCCAGGCGCTCGGCGGCAACGGCTATATCAACGAGTATCCGGTCGGCAGATTGTGGCGTGACGCGAAGCTCTACGAAATCGGCGCGGGCACCAGCGAGATCCGGCGCATGCTGATCGGCCGGGAATTGTTTTCGGAAACCGTGTAAGGTTAGCTGAGGAAGTACCAATACACTGACCCAGCCATGAAAAACGGCGCATTCCCCAAATTGCTGTCGTCCCAGATCGCCTTCGACATCGCCCAGACCATCCTGGACGGCTTCGACAAGCATTACCGCCTGTTCCGCCTGACCAGCCAGGCGGCGCGGCGCCATTTCGAAACCGGCGCCTGGAACGTGGCGCAGCAGGCGGCGCGCGAGCGCATCGGCTTTTACGACAAGCGCGTGCAGGAATGCGTGCAGATCCTGGAAGAGGAATACGGCGGCAGTGTGCTGGGCGACGAGGTCTGGCGCGAACTCAAGCTGCATTACATCGGCATGTTGTCCGGCCATAAGCAGCCGGAGCTGGCGGAGACTTTTTTCAATTCGGTCTGCTGCAACATCCTGCACCGCACCTACTTCCATAACGACTTCATCTTCGTGCGCCCGGTGACCTCCACCGAGTACCTGGAAACCGATGAGCTGCTGCCGACCTACCGGGTGTACTACCCGGCCATCGACGGCCTGCATTTCGCGCTCAAGCGCATCGTGACGAACTTCCAGCTCGACTGCAAGTTCGCCAACCTCGACCGCGACATCACCCTGGTCGAGCAAAGGCTCAAGCAGATCTTCGGCAACGAGCCGCTGGAGCCCAATCACCAGATCCAGGTCCTGTCGAGCCTATTTTTCCGCAACAAGGGCGCCTACATCGTCGGCAAGGGCATCAACGGCAACCGCGAATACCCCTTCATCGTGCCGATCCTGCACAACCGCCACGGCGAGCTGATCCTCGACACGGTGCTGTTCGACCAGGAACAGATCACGATCCTGTTCTCGTTCACGCGCGCCTACTTCATGGTCGACATGGAAGTGCCGTCGGCTTACGTGCAGTTTTTGCGCACCTTGCTGCCGCGCAAACCGCGCAGCGAGATCTTCACCATCCTCGGCCTGCAAAA
>CAMLFK010000249.1 GCA_946479255.1 uncultured Oxalobacteraceae bacterium | reverse complement strand
TGAAGGAGCGGATGGCCTTGACCTGGTTTTCCTGGCGCTGCTGGGCGTCGGCGAATTTCAGGGTGACGCCGGCCTTTTGCGCAGCGTCTTTCACCGAGTTGGTGTTAGCAGTGCGCCATTCGGATTCGGCGCCTACCTGGGAGAAACCAATCACCAGCGGCGCTGCCATCGCTGGCAGGGAGGTGGCCATGACGGCAGCAATTGCGCTGCCCAGAATCAGTCTACGAGTTTGAAACATGTACGTCTCCTTTAACTTTGTGCTTTGTGCTTTTTCCTATATCCCACATGTTAGGAGAAAGTGTCATATCGAACCAATCAATTTTTTGCAAGGTGAGATATCAAAAACATTATCTCACCCCTCTTAATGCTTCGGCGTAAGTTTATTGGCGTAACAGGCGTAATCCATATAAACCACCTGCAATCGAACCCGGCTTGGCGACGAACTTCACCGTCAACTTGCCGTTCGATGCCGCCACGACCGCTGCCGGAATCGCAAAGTCCCGGGTATAAAACTCCTGCGCAGCGCCCGCATTTAGCTCAACGGTTTCGAGCAAGGTGCCGTTGACCAACACATCGAACTTGCGGCCGGCGTCGCCCTTGGAGAAGGTCAGCCGCAGGGTCTTGGCTTCGCGCTTCCAGTCACTGAGCACATAGCTGAACCAGCCGGTCGCATGGCGCCGGTGGCGCGTGCCGTTCAGGCCTGCATCGGCTCCCTCGCCCGCGAAGGCATGGTCCGACTCCGGCTGCTGCTCGCCCGGCGCCACCTGGTCGATGGTGATCGCGGCCAGGGCGATCTGCTCGGCCTCGTCCTTGGCGGCCTGGGCGCGGGTCTGTTCCAGCGCGGCCGGGGTGGAATACGGCCAGTACACCATGTAGCGCGAGTCGTGCACGCGGTAGAACGGAATCAGCCTGAGCGTGCCGGCATCCTTGCCCTGGATGAGGCCCGGAGCGGTGAAGGTCATCGGCTGGCCCGGCACCTGGCGGAACTTCTTCACAAAGTCGCGCGTGTCGGACACAAACACCGGGGCCGCTTCCAGCGGGCAGACTTCGCCCTTGGCGATATGGCCCATGCGCGAATCGTCGGCGAAGAGGTTGAGCTTTTCATTGGCGAACAGCTGGGTCTTGGCGGCCAGGACGATGGGGCCGCGCAGCACGGCGTAATAATTGGACTTGTCCGGCATCTGTTCGAGCGTGGTGCGCATCGGCAGAGTCACGTCGATGCGGTCGCCCTTCTTCCACACCCGGTCGATGCTCACGTAAGAACCCGGCGCCGTATTGACCGCCACCTTCTTGCCGTTGAGTTTGACCTGCATCGCGCCCTTGGCCACCCAGCTCGGGTAGCGCAGCTTGACGGCGAACTTGCCGGCGCCATCGATCACTAGGCGCGTGCTGTCGGCGTCCGGGAAGCTGGTGGTCTGGGTCAAGCGCACATTCTTGGCGCGCCAGTTCAGGGTCGACGAGGCCAGCAGGTTGACGTACAGGGCGTCCTTGTCGTGCGCGTAAATGAATTCGCCGTACTTGGAATGGCTTTCGATGCCCGAGCCCACGCAGCACCACATCGCCTTGTCCACCTGCGAATAGACGCGGTAGTGGTTGGGGCGCATCGGCGTGAAGTAGACAAAGCCGCCGGTGTCCGGATGCTGGGACGACAGGATGTGGTTGAACAGCGCGCGCTCAATGTAGTCGGCGTAGCGCACATTCGGGTCGCGCCGGAACAGCATTTCCGACAGGCGCAGCATATTGTAGGTGTTGCAGGTTTCCGGACCCTCGATGTCGCTGACCATGCTCGAGAAGTCTTTATCGTTGTGGAAGTGTTCACGCACGCTGTTGCCGCCGATGGCCACGCTGCGGTTTTCCTTCACGGTGCGCCAAAAGAATTCGGCCGCCTCGTGCAGCTTCTTGTCGCCGCCCAGTTCCGCCATGCGCTGGAAGCCGATCACCTTGGGAATCTGGGTGTTGGCGTGCATGCCGTTGAGCTTATCCTGGCCCTGGCTCAGGGGCTGCAGCAGCGCCTGGTGCGAAAAACGCTCGGCCAGCTTCAGGTATTTCTTGTCGCCGGTCAGCTCGTAGACGTCGGCCAGTACTTCGTTCATGCCGCCATGTTCGCTGCGCAGCATCGATTGCATCTGCTCGTCGGAGAGCGCGCTGGTGAGCTTGCCCGCCCAGTCGGCCATGCCGATCAACATGTCGCGCGCATCCTTGTTGCCGGCGTAATGCCAGGCGTCGCGCAGGCCGGCATAGGTCTTGTGCAGGTTATACCAGGGCACCCACTTGCCATTGACCGAGAAATTATCGGCCTGCAGCTTGCCCCTGGCGATGTCTTGCCATGCCTTGCTGCCTTCCGGGATGCCGCCGATGTAGCCGTTGCCGTTGGCTTGCTGGCATTTCTTCAGCTCGGCCACCACATAGTCCAGCTTCGCCTTCACAAGCGCGTCGCCGGTGGAGGCAAACATCAGCGCCAGCGCGGAGATGTAGTGCCCGCCCATGTGGCCATCGAGACCGCTCGATTCCCAGTTGCCGTAGCTGGGCGATTTGAGCGGCAGGCCGGCTTCGCGCTGGAAAGGCGCGAGCAGCTTGTCGGCGTCGAGCGCCATCAGGTAAGCCATGTTCCTGTTCTGGGCGTCGAGGAAAGGACCCGCGCCCAGGCGTACATCGGCCAGCGGGAAGCGCTCGGCAGCGGACGCGCCGGCGCTGGTCAAAACGGTTGCCGCCAGCAGCAGGCTGGCCAGTAGTTTGTTCATATTTACTTTGATTGTTCAGGAAAGGCCCCTTACGGAGCCGGCGCAGCAAGCCCAAGGAAAGCAGGGCTTGCTGCGTCCCCGCTGTTAGCCCTCCAGCGCTACTACGACAACCGATTTGGCCGGCAGCGACAGGTTCAGCTTGCCGTTAGCCGCCTTGGCGCTGTAAGGCGCAGGCTTGATCGCTTGCGGCGCTTTCCAGGTGTTGTGCGCATCCATCTTCTCGGAGGTCAGGATCTTGCCGGAAGCACCAGTGACATTGCTGCCCTTGACGTCCAGGCTGACTTCTGCCGGCTGGTTCGGGTTCATATTCACCAGCGCCACGTACACCTTGCCATCCTTGGCTTTCGCGGCCGATGCCGATACGCCTGGAATAGACTTGTCGCCCAGCTTGTACTCGACGTTGTTGCCCAGCGAGATAGGCAGCGAGGTCGCATCCTGGAATGGGATGTACATCTGGTAAGCGTAGTAAGTCGGCGTCAGCAGCATCTTGTCCTTGTCAGTGATGATCATCGCTTGCAGCACATTGACCATCTGGGCGATGTTGGTCATCGTCACGCGGTCGGCGTACGCGTGGAAGATGTTGAAGTTCACCGCGGCGAGGACGGCGTCGCGCAGGGTGTTGTTCTGGAACAGGAAGCCGGCGTTGGTGCCTGGCTCAACGTCGTACCAGGTGCCCCACTCGTCGACCAGGAAGCCCATCTTTTTCTCAGGATCGTGCTTGTCCATGATGGCGGTGTGGGTCTTGATGAAGCCATCCATCTTGAGGGTACCGGCCATGGTCGACATCCACTCGCTCTCTGGGAAGCCGGTGGCCGCGCCCTTCTTGTCCCAGTTTTCGGTCGGCAGGGTGTAGTAGTGGAAGCTGATGCCGGTCGTCATGCCCTGGAGGCTCTTGCTCAGGGTCTCGGTCCACGAAGTGTCCGACCCCGTGCCGCCGCTGGCGATCATTTTCGGACGCAGGTGGCCAGGCGCCTTCAGGAAGGTCTGGTACTGGCGATACAGGTCGGAGTAATACTGGGGCGACATATTGCCGCCGCAGCCCCAGGCTTCGTTACCGATGGCGAAGAAGTCCACCTTGAACGGCTTCTCGCGGCCGTTCTTGCGGCGCAGCTGGGCCAGGGTCGACTTGCCTTCGGCGGTCATGTATTCAATCCACTCGCTCATTTCCTGCGGCGTGCCCGTACCCAGGTTGCCGTTCACATAGGTGTCGGCGCCGATCATCTCGGCCAGGTCGAAGAATTCGTGGGTGCCGACCGCGTTGTCTTCCGCCACGCCGCCCCAGTTGGTGTTGACCTTGGTCGGACGCTTGTCGCGCGGGCCGATGCCTTCACGCCAGTGGTATTCGTCGGCGAAGCAGCCGCCCGGCCAGCGCACCAGCGGCACTTTCAGTTCCTTGAGCGCGCCAACGACGTCCTTACGCCAGCCCTTGGTATTTGGGATCTTCGATTTCGGGCCGACCCAGATGCCTTCGTAGACGCCGGTGCCAAGGTGTTCCATGAACTGGCCATAGACGTTCTTGTTGATGACCGGACCCGGCTTGGCGGTGTCGATGGTCACGGAAACGTTGGCCGCCAGCGCAGGCATGGCGCTGGCAACGGCCAGGCTGATCGCGGCGATACTGTGTTTGAACATTTTCATTGTGGTGGATCTCCTGGGTTACTTAAAAATTGCGACGAAGCCGCCGCGCGGTTTGACTGTGATGTTGGTCTTTCCACTCTTGATGGCGGTCTGTTTGAATTCGCGCTCACTGGCGCCGTCGGTGATCAACGTGCCGCTGCGCTTGCCGAGGAAGGACAGGTCCAGCTCGAAGGCTTTATCGCTGTCTTCGGCGTTGATGCCGGCCACGTACCAGGCCTTGCCGGCCCGGCGTGCGATCACCACATTGCTGCCCGGGTAGCCGGTGATGAACTTGACGTCGTCCCACTGGCGCGGCAGGTCTTGCAGCATGGTTTTCACGTAGGCCGGCACGGTGGCCATGCCTTCCGGGATCTCGGCGAAATGCTGGATGCCGGAGACGAACAGCACCGACTCGGCCAGCTCGAAGCCGTTGCTGGTGGTGCGCTTGATCTTCGGGATATCGCCGAACACCATCGGTGTGAAGTCCATCGGGTCGAACAGGTTGCGGGTAAACGGGATGGTGGCTGCATGGCGCGCCACCTTGTCTTCATCAAGCTGTTCGAAAGTCGTGAACTCCAGCCCGCGGATCGCTTCGGCGGTCATCAGGTTGGGGTAAGTACGCGACCAGCCGCGCGGCAAAGTGGCGCCGTGGAAGTTTACCAGCAAGCCGGCCTCGGCGGCGTCCTTGAGGATGTCGACGTAGAACTTGATCATCGACTGGCCATCGCCGCCGAAGAAGTCGATCTTCACGCCGGCGATGCCAAGCGCGCGGATGCGCTTGAACTCGGCCTTGCGACCTTCGGAAGCGAGCATCAGGTTGCGCGGCGTGTAAGGCGTGGTATTCCACGCGCCGGCCGAGTTGTACCAGATGATCAGCTTGACCTTCTTGCTTTGCGCATACTTCGACAGCTCGGCCAGTTTCTCGTAGCCGATCTTGCGGTCCCAGTCGGCGTCGACGAGGGTGTAGTCCCACTTCATGTCGGCCGCGTAGTCGATGAACTTCTTCTGCACGCCGAAGATGGTGTTGTCGTCCTTGAGCAGCGCCCAGCTCCATGAGGAGTGGCCCGGCTGCAGCAGCTTGCTGTCGAACTTGGTGGCCGGGTCGGCCAGGTCGGTGCCCAGGGTCGAGTGCATCAGGGTCGGCAGGCTGCCCAGCGCGATCACGCGCCATGGGGTGACCATATCGCCGCTCGTCTCCGCCAGCAACTTGCCGCCGGCGGTGACTTCGGCATCCATCGGCTGGCCGATGATGTAGGTCGCGTTGCTTGAATCGGGACGCAGGCGCGAGCCGTGGAAGCTGCCGTCCATGTTCACTTCGGTCAGGGCGACCCAGGTGTCGCCGGTCTTGAACAGTGCCGGGAATACCCAGCCCGATTTCAGCGGCGACGGCGTGCCCACCGGCACGTCTTTCTCGTAATGTTCTTCGTACGACGGGTTGCTCTTTTCCCAGCCGGTCTGGGCGACGGACATCGGCTGCATCCAGGCCCTGGCGCTAGGCGCGAAGGCGAAGTTGGTGGCTTCGACGAGGAATTTCTTGACCGGCAGGCTCTTGTCGGCAATGACGTAGCGGAACGCCACGCCATCGTTGGAGACGCGGAACACCACGTCCATCTTGACGCCGGACGGACCGACGACGCTGAAGGTCTGCTCGTTGGCGTGGTAGCTGATCTGGCTCTTCTTGCCAACCACCATGCGGTAGTTGTCCTTGATCGTCTTGACCTTGGAGGTGGCGGCAATCTTGACGGCGATCAGGTCGGCGCCTTCGAGCATCACGCCCAGCTTGGAAGGGAGGATCACCGGCTGCTTGTCGCGCAACACCGTGTAGGTCAGATGGTGATTCGAGGCGACTTCAACATTGACGGTAATGCGCTTGTCGGGGCTTTCCAATGCCAGGACGGAGGAGCTGGCGGCGAGCGACAGCAAGAGGATGGCGTGCTTTGGTTTCGCGATCATGTTTTTGTCTCGGGTGAGCACGCGGCCGCCTCTGGCGGGCGGCCTGCGCGAACTGCAAGGGAAAACGCTGGTACTTAGATCCAGCCGGCGTCGACGATGAAATCCTGGCCGGTGCACATGGCGCTGTCGTCGGCGGCCAGGAACATCACCATGGCCGAAACATCATGCGGCATCAGCTTGCCGGGCAGGCACTGGGAACGCTTGATTTCCGCTTCGCCGGCCTGGTCGACCCACAGGTCGATCTGGCGCTGGGTCATGACCCAGCCTGGCGTCACGGTGTTGACGCGGATGTTGTGGGCGCCGAAGTCGCGCGCCAGGCCGCGGGTCAGGCCTTCGACCGAGGCCTTGGTCTGGCAGTACACCGGATAGCCGGCGTTCTTGGCGTGATAGGACATCGAGCTGACGTTGATGATCGAACCGCCGCCCTTCTTCTTCATGCCGGCGTACACCGCCTGGCAAGTGAAGAACATGGGGCGCTGGTTGATCGCCACGCGGCTGTCGTAGTAGTCGAGCGTGACGTCTTCGGTCTGGTGGCGCTGGTCGTTGGCGGCATTGTTGACGAGCACGTCGAAATCGTCGCCCAGTTCGGCCGACAATTCGGCGATCACGGCCTTCAGGTTGCCGATGTCGGTGATGTCGCAGCGGCGAAACAGCGGGGTGCGAAAGCCTGCCGCGGCCACGCGGGCGCACAGCGCCAGGCTGGGTTCTTCCGCGATGTCGACGAAGGCGACCTTGGCGCCTTGCGCGGCGAAGGACTCGACCATCGATTCGCCGATGCCGGTGCCGCCGCCGGTGATGAAGACGAGCTTGCCTTCGAGGCTAGGGAATTTGGCTTGCTTTTTCATGGGTGTCTCCTGCTTATTTTGAAATGCCAAAGGCGGCCTCGTGGGCCGCCCGTGCTACTTATTGCTCGCGGGTGAGCGCGCCATCAAGCCGCCGCCAGACGGAACCGGCAGCGCTGTCCTGCAACACCGGCGGCAGCAAAGTCTGCGCCAGGTTCTGGTAACACACCGGACGCAAAAAGCGTTCGATCGCGGCCGTGCCGACCGAGCTGCTGCGTCCGTCCG
>CAMLFK010000248.1 GCA_946479255.1 uncultured Oxalobacteraceae bacterium | reverse complement strand
ACCCTTGCCTTTTCCGCCCACAAGACCGCCAAGATGAGTGCACAACCTTCCGCCACCATGGACATGATAAAGACCGCCGCGCCTGACATCGATCAGGCCGCAATGCATTCCACGATGCGCATGCAACGTTTCCAGGACTTTGTTTTCCATAAAGTTACCCTGTTGTTCGCGCTCTCCGTCCTGCTGGTACTGGTCGGCATCATCATTTCGCTGGTGATCGGCGCCGCGCCGGCCTTCCGCGAATTCGGACCAAGTTTCATCAGCACCGTCGAATGGGACCCGGTCAACGACAAGTATGGCGCGCTGATCGCCATCGCCGGCACCCTCAGCACATCGCTGATCGCGCTGGCCATCGCTTTCCCGATCAGCTTCGGCATTGCCTTGTTCCTCACTGAAATCTGCCCCGTGTGGCTGCGCCGCCCGATGGGCACGGCGGTGGAGCTGCTGGCCGGCATCCCGTCCATCATCTACGGCATGTGGGGCTTGTTCGTCTTTGCGCCCATGTTCTCCGACTACGTCCAGCCCTTCCTCAAGTCCGCCTTCGGCGACGTGCCCTGGCTCGGCATGCTGTTTTCCGGCCCCATCATGGGCATCGGCATCCTGACCGCAGGCATCATCCTGGCCGTGATGATCATTCCTTTCATTGCCTCGGTGATGCGCGACGTGTTCGAAATCGTCCCGGCCGTGCTGAAGGAATCCGCATACGGCCTGGGCTGCACCAAGTGGGAAGTGGTGCGCAAGATCGTGCTTCCTTATACCAAGACGGGCGTGGTCGGCGGCGTCATGCTGGGCCTGGGCCGCGCGCTCGGCGAAACCATGGCGGTTACTTTTGTCATCGGCAATGCCAATAAACTGTCGGCGTCGCTGTTCGCCCCCGGTAACAGTATTTCCTCGACCCTGGCCAACGAGTTTGCCGAGGCCGAGTCGGTATTGCACACCTCCTCGCTGTTCGCCCTGGCATTGATCCTGTTTGCCATTACTTTTATCGTGTTGTCGGCCGCTAAAATCATGTTGGCCGGTATGTCCCGTAAGGAAGGCTTGAAATGACCCAGACCGTTGCCGTAAATTCCGTCTACCGCAAGCGCCTGCTGACCCACCGGGTCGGCATTGCCCTGTCGGTGATGGCCATGACCGTCGGCCTGGCCTTCCTGCTGTGGATTTTGTCGACCCTGCTGATCAAGGGTTTCGGCGCGCTGTCCTTGAATATGTTCATTGCCGATACCCCGGCCCCGGGCAGCGAAGGCGGTGGCTTGCGCAACGCCATCGTCGGCAGCCTGATGATTGTCGGCCTGTCGACCGCCATCAGCACCCCGATCGGCATCCTGGCCGGCATTTACCTGGCCGAGTACGGCGAGAACAACCGCTTCGGCCAAGTGACCCGTTTCGTTACCGACATCATGCTGTCGGCCCCATCGATCGTGATCGGCATGTTCGTCTGGGCCATGTGGGTGCACAAGGTCGGCCACTATTCCGGCTATGCCGGTTCGATCGCGTTGTCCCTGATCGCCGTGCCGGTGGTGGTGCGCACCACCGACAATATGCTGCGCCTGGTGCCCAACAGCCTGCTGGAAGCGGCTTTCGCCCTCGGTGCGCCGCGCTGGAAAGTGGCCATGCTGGTGCGCCTGCGCGCCGTCAAGGCCGGCGTCGTCACCGGCGTACTGCTGGCGCTGGCGCGCATTGCCGGCGAAACCGCGCCGCTGCTGTTCACCGCGCTCAACAACCAGTTCTTCAACGCCGATATGAATGCGCCGATGGCCAACCTGCCGTCCGTGATCTATCAGTTCGCGATGAGCCCGTACGACGACTGGCGCAGCCTAGCGTGGGGTGGCGCACTGCTGGTGACCTTCAGCGTGCTGCTGCTGAACATCCTGTCGCGTACCGTGTTCAGCCAAAAAGTAGCAAATTAAATGACAACCATGACCGCCATGAGCCCAATGCCTACCCCGATTCCTACCGTGACGCAAAAGAGCAAGACCATCGAAATCGCTGGCCTGGATTTTTTCTACGGTAAGACGCAGAGCCTGCACAATGTCAACCTGGACATCCACGACAAGCAGGTGACGGCCTTCATCGGCCCGTCCGGCTGCGGCAAGTCGACCCTGCTGCGCACCTTGAACCGCATGTACGACCTGTATCCGGGCCAGCGCGCGGAAGGTTCGATCATGTACCGCGGCCGCAATATCCTGGAACCTGGCCAGGACGTGAACATGCTGCGCGCCAAGGTCGGCATGGTGTTCCAGAAGCCGACCCCGTTCCCGATGTCGGTGTACGACAATATCGCTTTCGGCGTGCGCCTGTACGAAGACCTGTCCAAGGGCGCGATGGATGAGCGCGTGGAGTGGGCACTGAAGAAGGCCGCGCTGTGGGGCGAGGTCAAGGACAAGCTGGCCAAGAGCGGACTGTCGCTGTCGGGCGGCCAGCAGCAACGCCTGTGCATCGCGCGCGGCGTGGCGGTGAAGCCGGATGTGCTGCTGCTCGATGAACCAACCTCGGCGCTGGACCCGATCTCGACCGCCAAGGTGGAAGAGCTGATCAGCGAACTGAAACAGGATTACACGATCGCGATCGTGACGCACAATATGCAGCAGGCTGCGCGCTGCTCGGATTACACCGCGTATATGTACTTGGGTGAACTGGTCGAGTTCGGCGAAACCGACCAGATTTTCATGAACCCGGCACGCAAGGAAACCCAGGACTACATTACCGGACGTTTTGGCTGATGCAAGCTTGCGTTTTAAACTACAATGTAAACGGTATAAATAATTCGGAGTCCAGCATGATCGGTGAGCATTCATCCAAACAATACGACCACGAGCTGGAAACCATCCGCTCGAAGGTGCTGCTGATGGGCGGCATTGTAGAAACCCAATTCCTTGATGCGATGACCTGCTTTCGCATCGGTAACCTGGAGCGCGCCGACCGCGTGATCGCCGAGGACGACACCGTCAACCAGCTTGAAGTGTCGCTCGACGACGCCTGCAGCCACCTGATCGTCAAGCGCCAGCCGACCGCCAACGACTTGCGCACCGTGATGGCGACCATCAAGGTCATTACCGACCTGGAGCGCATCGGCGACGAGTCCACCAAGATCGCCCGTACCGCCAAGAACCTGCACGGGCGCGGCGCCGTCGGCGTGAACCACTATGAAATGGTGCGCACCATCGCCACCGCCACGTCCGACATGCTGCACGACGCGCTCGACGCTTTTGCCCGCCTGGACGGCAAGCAGGCCTTGCAGCTGATCGCCCAGGACGCCGTGATCGACCACGAGTTCCGTTCCATCATGCGCAACCTGATTACGTTTATGATGGAAGATCCACGCACCATCTCGTCGGCGCTCGATACCCTGTGGGTGGCCAAAGCCATCGAGCGTATCGGCGACCATGCCAAGAACATCGCCGAGTATGTGATTTACGTGGTGGAAGGGAAGGACATCCGTCATACCAAGCCGGCCCCCCTGGAACCTGATCAACCCCATGCTTGAGACACAACGTTAAGAAACAATGGCAGCTGACAAAACGACCGTACTGATTGTAGAAGACGAGCCCGCGATCGTTGAACTGGTGACGTTCTCGCTGCGTGAAGCGGGCTGGAACGTCTGCTCGGCGGCCACCGCCGCCGAAGGCTGGGACTTTATCCAGCACCGCACTCCGCACCTGATCCTGCTGGACTGGATGCTGCCCGACCAGACCGGACTGCGCCTGCTCGCGCGCATCCGTGCCGACCGCAACTTCAGCGAAATTCCGGTCATCATGCTCACTGCCAAGAGCATGGAAGAAGACAAGATCGCCGGCCTCAATAACGGCGCCGACGATTACGTCACCAAGCCGTTTTCCCCGCGCGAGCTGCTGGCCCGCACCAAAGCCCTGCTGCGCCGCAAGGCGCCCGAACACGCCCAGAACGTCATGAGCGCCGGCCCCGTCACGCTCGACCCGGTCAGCTGCACGGTGGCGATCGACAGCAACAGGATCGACATCGGCCATGCCGAGTTCAAGCTGCTCAAATTCTTCCTGGCGCACCCGGAACGGGTGTTTTCGCGCAGCCAGCTGCTCGACAAGGTGTGGGGCGACCATGTAGTGATTGAAGAACGCACCGTCGACGTCCACGTGCTGCGCCTGCGCAAGGCCCTCAAGGAATCGGAAAAGCTGATCAAGACGGTGCGTAGCGTCGGCTACATGCTGTCCGAAAAATAAGCGCTGATGAATCCCAAGCTGCTCTTTTGGATCCCGGCGCTGTTGCGCCTGTTGGTCATTCTTTCGTGCTCGCTGGTGATGGGCTGGATGTTTGGCCTGGTGGCCGGACTGACCGTGGCCTTCGTATCCGTGCTGGCCCTGCTGCTGGTGCAATTGTCCTATCTGGACCAGCTGGGCGAATGGCTGGAGGGGCCCACCAGCGAGGCCTTGCCGGACGGCTGGGGTTCGTGGACACCGATCTTCGCACGCCTGTACCGCCTGCGCCGCGACGACGAGCGCAACCAGGCCGAGCTGACCGAATGGCTGGCGCGCTTCCGCCAGGCCATGCACCTGCTGCCGGACGGCGTGGCCATCATGGACGATGTGCTGTTCCTCGAATGGTGCAACCCGGCCGCCGAGCGCCACCTGGGCCTGACCCTGGAGCGCGACAAGGGCATGCGCGTGACCAACCTGATCCGCCACCCTGACTTCATCGATTACATCATCCTGGGGCGCTACGAGCAGCCCCTGAACCTGACCCTGCGCGAGCGTAAGCTGATCTGCCAGATCATTCCGTTCGAGAACCGGCGCCAGATCCTGGTGACCCATGACGTGACGGAGATGGACCGCATCGAGGAAATGCGGCGCGACTTCATCGCCAACGCCTCGCACGAACTGCGCACGCCGCTGACGGTGATCGTCGGCTTCCTGGAGATTGCGTCGAGCGGCATGAAGCTCGACACCGAGACCCGCAATGGCCACCTCAAGCTGATGACCGAGCAGGGCCACCGCATGCAGCGCCTGATCGAGGACATGCTGACCCTGTCGCGCCTGGAATCGGTCGACTACCCGCTGCGCAGCGAGCGGGTCGACATGCATGCGCTGGTCGATGAGGTCTTGCAGGATGCGCGCGCGCTGTCCGGCGGCAAGCATGAGATCACGGCCACCGTGGAAGGCCCGGACGTGCGCGGCAGCGCGGAAGAACTGCGTTCGGCCTTCGGTAACCTGGCTTCGAACGCCGTGCGCTACACGCCGCAGGGCGGCACCATCAAGCTGCGTTGGGAAGACAGCCCGGGCGGGCCGCGTTTTATCGCCAGCGACAGCGGCATCGGCATCGCCGCAATCCACATCGGCCGCCTGACCGAGCGCTTCTACCGGGTCGACAAGAGCCGCTCGCGCGAAACCCAGGGCACCGGCCTTGGCCTGGCGATCGTCAAGCACGTGCTGCTGCGCCATGGCGGCAGCCTGAACATCACCTCGGAAGTGGGCAAGGGCAGCAATTTCATCGCCACCTTGCCGCGCAGCTCGGTCGTTTAAGCATAGGCAAAGCGGAGGAGGGCGGCGGATGCATTACAATCGCTGTCGCCCAACCATTCGCCTTGATCCCCTTGATGATGCCATCACGCCGCCATTCCCTGCTTGCCCTTGGCTTTCTGTTAGCCGCCTGCGGCTCCGCGCCGCGCACGCCCGCTCCTGTTGAAACCGGCATCGCCGCCGTGCCCGCGCCGGCGCCGGTGGCGCGCAAGGTGCGCATCGGCCTGGCGCTGGGCGGCGGCGCGGCGCGCGGCTTTGCCCATATCGGCGTGATCAAGGCGCTCGAAGCCCAGGGGATTTATCCCGAGATCGTGGTCGGCACCAGCGCCGGCAGCGTGGTCGGCGCTTTGTACGCTGCCGGCAACAACGGCTTCGCCCTGCAAAAGACCGCCATGGAGATGGATGAGGCGACCATCTCCGACTGGGCCATTCCATTGTTCGGCAAGACTTCCGGCGTGCTCAAGGGCGAGGCGCTGCAAAGCTACGTCAACAAGGCGGTGCGCAACCAGCCGATGGAAAAGCTCAAGCTCAAGTTCGGCGCGGTGGCGACCGACTTGCAGAACGGCCAGCCGATCCTGTTCCAGCGCGGTAATACCGGACAGGCGGTGCGGGCCTCATCCTCGGTGCCGAGCGTGTTCCAGCCGGTGAAAATCGGCGACCGTTCCTATGTGGATGGCGGCCTGGTGGCGCCGGTGCCGGTACGCTTCGTGCGCGAGATGGGCGCAGACTTCATCATCGCCGTGAATATTTCAACGCAGACCGAAGCCCAGGCGGCGGTCAGCTCGATGGAAGTGCTGCTGCAGACCTTCAGCATCATGGGCCAGCGCCTGAACCACTATGAACTCAAGGATGCCGATGTGGTGATCCAGCCTAGCCTGGGCAAGATGGGCGGCAATGACTTTGCGTCTCGCAATGTGGCGATTCTGGCGGGCGAGCAGGCTGCCGCCGCCATCATGCCGCAGCTCAAAGCCAAGCTGAAGGCCAAGCAGGGCTTGTAAATAATTTTTTGACCGGAGAATAATAAATGTTGACCAAACCCGTACTCGGCGCCGCCGACGTGAAAAAGATTGCTGCCGCCGCCGAAGCGGAAGCGCTGGCCAATGGCTGGGCGGTGACGATCGCCATCTGCGACGACGGCGGCCATTTGCTGGCCCTGCAGCGCCTGGATGGCGCCTCGCCGCTGACTTCGCACATTGCACCGGCCAAGGCCAAGACCTCGGCGGTGGCGCGGCGCGAGTCGAAGGTGTACGAAGACGTGATCAACAACGGCCGGACCTCGTTTGTGACTGCGCCGTTTGTCGAGGGCATGCTGGAAGGCGCGGTGCCGATTATTGTTGATGGCCAGGTGGTGGGGGCCGTTGGCGTATCCGGCGTGAAGTCGGATCAGGATGCGCAGATTGCGAAGGCGGGTGCGGCGGCCGTCGCGAACGGCTGAGCCGCCGGCACGCGTCAGCGCAGGGCCATGCACATGTCCTTCATGGCTGGCGGGAGCGAAGCATCGCCGCAGTTCAGGGCATGCCACGCTTTTTCTTTGCCTGCAGCCAGTTCGACTTCCTGCAGGGCGCTGTCCTGGGTAAGGGTCCATGCCTTGAAGGCCGTGCCGGACGCGGGCGTGCGGCGCAATTCGGCAAGCACTTCGCTGCTGTCGACCCCAGCTTGCAGACGGGCCTGCCATTGTCTGGCCCATGTGGCCGTGGCAGGGTCGTGCCGATGGTTGGCCAGCACGTTGAGGGCAAGGCGCGATTTGGCGTTATTGCCAGCGTAGGCATGCACGAGGGCAGCGGCGCGCGTGTAGTCGTTGACTTCGCGGCCGTTTTCCCAGGCGAGCTCGGCAGCAGTCAAGGCGCTGTCGCTCAGTGGCTCGCCGGAATCGAGTTCGGTGCGCAGCAGGGCGTATGCGGCTT
>CAMLFK010000247.1 GCA_946479255.1 uncultured Oxalobacteraceae bacterium | reverse complement strand
CGTCCGCACGGGCGGTTCCGGCATCGGCCGCGGCGAGCGCATCCTCAAGGTTTGACGCTGGCGATATATTCGGTGGACCTCGTGTCCACCAAACAAAATAACGAAACACGAAAAGCACAGGATTAAAAAATGAAAGTTTTCTACGACAAAGACTGCGACCTCTCCCTCATCAAAGGCAAGAATGTCGCCATCATCGGCTACGGCTCGCAAGGCCACGCACACGCCCAGAACCTGACGGAATCGGGCGTCAACGTCACCGTCGGCCTGCGCCGCGGCGGCGCATCGTGGGGCAAGGTCGAACAGGCCGGCATCAAGGTCGCTGAAGTCAACGAGGCAGTGAAAGCCGCCGACGTCGTCATGATCCTGCTGCCGGACGAAAACATCGCCGACGTGTACAAGAACAACGTCGAGCCGAACATCAAGCAGGGCGCCGTGCTGGCGTTCGCGCACGGCTTCAACGTGCACTACGGCCAGGTCGTGCCGCGCGCCGACCTCGACGTCATCATGATCGCACCGAAGGCCCCGGGCCACACCGTGCGCGGCACCTACCGCCAGGGTGGCGGCGTGCCGCACCTGATCGCCATCTACCAGGACAAGTCGGGCTCGGCGCGCGACATCGCCCTGTCGTACGCGATGGCCAACGGTGGCGGCAAGGCCGGCATCATCGAAACCAACTTCCGTGAAGAAACCGAAACCGACCTGTTCGGCGAGCAGGCCGTGCTGTGCGGCGGTGCCGTCGAGCTGATCAAGGCCGGCTTCGAGACGCTGGTGGAAGCCGGCTACGCGCCGGAAATGGCTTACTTCGAGTGCCTGCACGAGCTGAAGCTGATCGTCGACCTGATCTACGAAGGCGGCATCGCCAACATGAACTACTCGATCTCGAACAACGCCGAATACGGCGAGTACGTGACGGGTCCACGTGTTGTGACCGAAGACACCAAGAACGCCATGCGTCAGTGCCTGAAGGACATCCAGACCGGCGAATACGCCAAGTCCTTCATCCTGGAAAACCAGGCTGGTGCTCCAACCCTGATCTCGCGCCGTCGTCTGAACGCTGAGCACGAGATCGAAGTCGTTGGTGCAAAACTGCGCGCCATGATGCCTTGGATCGCCAAGAACAAGATGGTTGATCAGTCGAAGAACTAATCAGTTTTTCACAGTTCAGTAAGAGTACCGTCATCCCCGCCTGCGCGGGGATGACACGTTTACGGTGTAAGCAATCTCCGTATATTTGCAACCATTCGTGTCCAGCGCCCGCCTGATCACAAAATCCGCGTATCGTCCTGATTAGCCACCCAACCAGGAGATAACAAGAATGTCCCCCAACAAAATCCTTACCGCCGCCGCCTTGCTGTGCGCGCTGCAAGCCCACGCCCAATCCTCCTTGCCGACGACTGGTACGATGGTCATTGTTCCCGCCTACGGCGAAGTGACCCAGACCAACGACGAAGCCACCGCCACTTTCATGATCGAAGAGCAGGACAAGGACAAGTCCGCCGCCGCCTCGCGCGTGAACCAGAAGATGAAGCAGGGCACCGAGATCGTGCGCCGCGAAGATCCGAAAGCCATTCTCAAGACCCAGGGCTACTACACCTACCCGGTCTACCCGGAAGACCGTCCATTGCCAAACGGTATGCAAAGCAACAAGCCGCGCGTGCCGACCAGCTGGCGCGTCGGTCAGTACCTCGAAGTCAAAACCACCAACATCGCCAGCCTGCCGAAGATGACCGCCCAGGTGCAAAAAGTGCTGGCACTCAACGGCCTGCAATTCGGGCTGTCACCTGCTGCCACCAAGAAACTCGACGACAAGCGCATCGCCGCCACCTACCAGAACCTGAACGAGCGGATCGCCGCGATCGCCGCCGCCATGGGGCGCAAGCTCAGCGACGCCACGCTCGACACGGTCGACTTCGAAGCCTCCGGTAATTACGGCGGGCAAGCTGACGCCGCCGCGGCGCCGCAGATGATGCGCGCCACGGCCAAGCGCGAGCAGGCCGAAGTTTCCGAGCCGAGTTTCGAGCCGGGCGAAACCATCCTGCAGATGCGTCTGGTAGGAAAGGTGAAGTTCAAGTAGGCGAATGGGGGTCGCTCAGTTGGGGTTGCCGACACTATAATGGCGGATCAGATCGGCACCATTACTTAAAACGGAACGCTATGCCCAACATCCCCCGCCGCAGAGCAACTGGACCGGCCAAGGCGAAGATATCGCGCTTTAGCAAGATCACCCGCCGCAAGTACGATGCGGACGGCAACCCAGTACGCCGGCGGGGCATCTACCTGCTGCCCAACGCCTTCACCACCGCCGCGCTGTTCTGCGGCTTCTACGCCATCGTCCAGGCCATGACCGGGCGCTTCGAGCACGCCGCCTGGGCCATCTTCATCGCCATGATCCTCGACGGGCTCGATGGCCGCATCGCCCGCCTGACCAACACCCAGTCCGAATTCGGCGCCCAGTACGACAGCCTGTCCGACATGATCTCCTTCGGCGCCGCACCGGCGCTGGTGATGTACGAATGGTCGCTGCGCGGCCTCGGCAAGTTCGGCTGGATCGCCGCCTTTGTCTATTGCGCCGGCGCCGCATTGCGCCTGGCGCGCTTTAACACCAACATCGAAGTGGTCGACAAGCGCTTCTTCCAGGGCCTGCCCAGCCCGGCGGCCGCCGGCCTCGTGACCGGCTACATCCTGATGATGCATGACAACGGCTTCACCGGCTTCGAAATGCCCTGGGTATCCTGGGCGATCACCCTGTTTGCCGGCCTGACCATGGTCACCAACGTCCCGTACTACAGCTTCAAGGACGTCAACTTCCGTAAATCGGTGCCCTTCATTGCCGTGTTCCTGATTGCCCTCGCGCTGGCGCTGGCGGCGATCGAACCGGCCAGTTCGCTCTTGCCGGTGTTTGCCATGTACGGCATCTCCGGCTACGTCGTGTATTTCTGGCGCCTGGCCAAGGGCAAGCCGGTCAGCATCGTCCAGACCGGTGAAGAAGCGGTCGACCCTAGCGAGCGCCGTTAATTATTTATATTCATTAGCTTTTTGGAGACGTTATGTCCGACTCGAACCGCCTGATTATTTTCGACACCACCCTGCGCGACGGCGAGCAATCGCCTGGTGCATCGATGACCAAGGACGAAAAAGTCCGCATCGCGCGCCAGCTCGAACGTCTGCGTGTGGACGTGATCGAAGCCGGTTTCGCGGCGGCCTCGCCGGGCGACTTCGACGCCATCCGCGCGATCGCCTCGGCCATCAAGGACTCCACGGTCTGCTCGCTCTCGCGCGCCAACGAGCGCGACATCGCGCGCGCCGCCGAAGCGCTGCAACCGGCGCCCCGCAAGCGCATCCACACCTTCATCGCCACTTCGCCGCTGCACATGAAAATGAAGCTGCGCATGGAACCTGAACAGGTGCTGGAAGCCGCCAAGGCTGCCATCCGCTGCGCGCGCCAGTACACCGACGACATTGAATTCTCGCCGGAAGACGGCAGCCGCTCGGATGAAGACTACCTGTGCCGCGTGCTCGAAGCGGTGATCGCCGAAGGCGCCAACACCATTAACTTCCCCGACACGGTCGGCTACGCCGTGCCCGAAGTATTCGGCGAAACCATTCGCCGCCTGCGCGAACGCATTCCCAATTCGGATAAAGCGATCTGGTCGGTGCACTGCCATAACGACCTGGGTCTCGCAGTCGCCAACTCGCTGGCCGGCGTGATGATCGGCGGCGCGCGCCAGATCGAATGCACCATCAACGGCTTGGGCGAAAGGGCCGGTAACACCGCGCTGGAAGAAGTGGTGATGGCGGTGCGCACCCGTCCGGACTTCTTCAAGCTGCAGCTGGGCATCGACACCACGCAAATCGTGCCGGCCTCGAAGATGGTTTCGCAGATCACCGGCTTTGCCGTGCAGCCGAATAAAGCCGTGGTTGGCGCGAATGCGTTTGCACACGCCTCCGGCATCCACCAGGACGGCATCCTGAAAGCGCGCGAGACCTACGAGATCATGCGCGCCGAAGACGTGGGCTGGGCAGCCAACAAGATCGTGCTGGGCAAACTGTCCGGCCGCAACGCTTTCAAGGAACGCCTGCGCGAGCTGGGCATCGAGCTGGAATCCGAGACCGAAGTCAATGCCGCCTTTGCGCGCTTCAAGGAACTGGCTGACCGCAAGGCCGAGATTTTTGATGAAGACATCATCGCGCTGATTTCGGCGGAAGACCGCGCGCAGGAAGGCGAACACTATCGCTTCGTGTCGCTGGCGCAGCGCTCGGAGACTGGCGAAACGCCGAGTGCCACCGTGGTGTTTGCGATGGGCGACAAGGAAATTCGCTGCGAAGGCAAGGGCGATGGTCCGGTCGATGCTACCGTCAATGCGATTGAGGGTGAAGTCAAGAGTGGCGCTGAGCTGGTGCTGTTCTCGGTGAACGCCATCAGCACCGGTACGCAGTCGCAGGGCGAGGTGACGATGCGTTTGTCGCAGGCTGGGCGTATTGTTAATGGCCTGGGTGCCGATCCGGATATCGTGGTGGCGTCGGCCAAGGCTTACCTGGCTGCGCTCAACAAGCTGCATTCGAAGCTGGAGCGGGTTAATCCGCAGGCGACCAACGTTTAATGGAGCACGAGGGATAGGGGCCAGTCCCATTCAGCAAAGCCTGCCACCACATTTAGAGCCGTCATGTCGCGCATTGCGCAACCTGACTCCCCGCGAAAAGGCGGGGACCCATAGCACCTCAACTCAGAGAAAGATTATCACTCTGCGCTAACGTGCTATAGGTCCCCGCCTGCGCGGGGATGACGGTTTTGCGGCTGGTGGTAAGAGCTTAACTGAACGGTATTAGGGACTTAGGTCTCCGTTTTTGTTTGCCTTTAGCAAATGCCGCCAGCGATGCTGGCTCCGTTCTTGAGGTCGAACCCGAAATAGCACGTGTAACCTTCTTGCCGGCTGAAGGTGCACCAAAGTTCCTTCTTCCGACGGCTGCGATCCCCAGGTTCGGTCAGGCATGACACTTTGTCGTCAGGCCCCATGGACTCGAACATTTCCTTTGCTGCCTGGCCTGTGACAATGAAGGATACCTTTCGGTCGTTGGCTGTCGGAGCCGACTGATTTCCCAGTTCGCCAGAGTAGACGCTGTATTCGCCTTTGAACGGAACATAGCGGTCACCGGACTGCGCAAGGGCCAGCGCTGCGGTAAGAAACGCACAAGCAAAGAGCGTGGCCTGCTTCATAATTTAGCCCAAACTTCGACGTGAAAGTGATCATGGTGTCCCGCAAGCGGATGGACCCCGACAATGCGTGAATCGTTGAAAAAGACTTTTTTCACAAAAGCGTGCGAGCGAAACAGGTCTATCAAGCGCTTAGTGCCTTCGTAATCGTAACCCGGATTGGTGAACGAGACACCAACCTGGCTGCCATCTTTTCGAAGGGGCCGTACATCAACCTGCAGACCATTCTTGTGCGTTCCGTGTGGCTTGAATTGCACGCCTTCTGCTTTGCTGATATTTCCGATTCCAAATTTCCGGCGATCCGTTGATTGCCACTCTCGTTCAACGTGAAGCAGTACCGACATCAGCGAAGCGTGTACGTACTGCCCAGCACCACGTTCAGGCGTTCCATAAACATAGTAGCCGGCATCTTGCGGTGCTTGTGGCAACATGAAGTAGCCACGAGCGTCCCTCGGTTGAAATCCTATACGAAGCCTCCAGTGTGTTTGTACTGGGAGTCTTGCATACGGGAAACTTGATGCATGGACGCGCATCAAGGATGAGCGCTAATAGCTAATTTTCTGTAGAGGCGCGCTATTTGCGAGGCTGAGGTGGCAGTATAGGAGCGGCTTGAACTTGTGCGCCCGGCACCGTAATGATGATCTGCGGTGGTGCAGCAGGAGCTGCTTTCGGCACCGCGTTGTTGAGCACAAACGTCATCACTGTAACGCCGGCAGTCATCGCCGCAATACCGACAACGCCAAGCGCGATCGCCGTACCTGCCACCCATTTGATGATCTCGGACTTCATCGCCTGCAGCCCATGAGCATGAGTGCCGCGATGCGCTCGTTGTCGCCGTAGGCAGTATCGATGCGGTTGCCACTCGGATAAGTGATCGATGTGACGTGGCCGGTGCTGCTGCCGCTCTCGCCGTAGGAATAAGCCAGCGTGAAGGTTTTTGCAGCGGCGCCGGTGCCAACCGTCTGCGTCTTTTCCGTCAGCTGGGCAAAGTCGTTGTAGCGGTATCTGGTTTGGCCTGATTCGTCGCTCATCCTTGTCAGTTTCCCGGTGGCGCCGCTGCCATCGTTGCCGTACTCGAAGGTGCTGGGCGTCGTCGAACTGGCTGCTTGACGTGCCGCTATCAGGGCTGGCGGTGGACGTGCGCTGGCCGAAGCCGTCGACGGCGTAGCGCGTCACCAGCTTCCTCGGGTCGGTCACGCTCGTAACCTCGTCCTGGTGATTGTAGGTGGTGGTGGTGTTTTGGGTGCTCTGGCCAAACACCAGATGCGGCGTGCAGACCAGGGCGGCCAGCAGCGCATTGCGGATTTGCCGGCCCGGACCTGACACCGTTTCCCTTATGTCGGTTGGTCGGCACTGCCACCGTGCCCGACACTATGTGCCTTAAAAACCTATGTCGGGAGAACTCTTATCCCCGCCAAAATAGCTATCTACTACTTTTCCTTCCAAGGTGAAGTTCAACATCCAGCTGAGGTCATGTTCTCTCGCTGGCATCAAGCTATCGACTAGATATCCGAGCTGCTTGCGTTCAGCCTCGGTCGAAGCTGGCCCCATTTCAATCGTCACGAGAAGAAACTGAAAATCGTCCTGCAGTTCATAAGTGAGGCAATCCCGGACCCATGGCGCTTGCTCGATTAGTCGGGCAATCACCAACTCAACTAGCGAATCTGAAATCAATCGCCCAGGCGTCATCATCCACTCTCTATTTTCGTCAGTCATAAACAACCCATCGCCCGAGCTTGCGCTTTTGCTCGCTCAAGCCCAACGCGCAAGCCGTCAATTTGCGCTAAGTGGCCGACCCAAGTGCCCTTACCGGCAAGATCTCCACCAGGATTTGAGTCATATGCACGATTATAGAGATCGTACTTGTTCTCAGCCATTTGACGTTCTTTCGTGCCCAGCTTCTGCTCCAAATCCTTAATCTTCTTTCTGATCGCGGCACAAGGATCTTCGGGTGGGCATTCTTTTGTCGCCGCAGTACCACCGGAAGAGCTATTACTCCCGCTCGCCATTGGCTGATGTGAAATGCCCCACCAGACTGCTCCACCTGCCGCAGCCGCAAAAATCGCTTCACATCCACCGGCGGCACAGACAAAAGGAATAACGAGCGGGACGAACAACCCTTTCGGATCCGTGTTGGAGACAGGATTGGCAAGACCGTAGCCGTAGGTATTAATCCCACCGGCCAGCCCGATCGGATCACTCTGCACATACCTTCCCGTCTGCGGATCATAATCCCTGAAGTAGTTGTAATGGGTATTGGTTTCCTTGTCAAACACCTGTCCCG
>CAMLFK010000246.1 GCA_946479255.1 uncultured Oxalobacteraceae bacterium | reverse complement strand
GCTTCAGCTTGCTTTGAGACGCCTGCATTTCTGCGGGAGGCGAACTATAGCAAACCCTCACGGCATGCGCAAGCTATATGCTTGACGCGGCCGTTTCCACCCAGCCATAAGCGATGCGCTCCTGCTCCAGCCGTACCCGGATACCCAGCGCATCGCTGCGCAGCGCGTCGAACAACTCCTGCTCCTGCGTCGAGAGGCGCTGCAGCTCGCCCAGATAGCGCTTGCCCAGCTCTTCCTGCCCCCATAGCTCACGGTGGGCATGCAAGGTTGGCGCATCCATCAGCATCGAGCGCACTTGCGGCAGGCTTGCGCGCAAGCGATCCAGGATCGCGAAGCCATGGGTATCGATATCCCCCCAGTACACCACCTGGCGCTCGCCGAGCCAGGGCACATCGGCCAGCCGGTCGATGGCGTAGCCACCGCCGAAAATCACCATGGCGCGCGGGGTATCGGGAAATGCAATGAAGTTGACTTCATTCTCCGTGATGTATACACGCTCGACGCCGCTGCGCAGCGCGGCGAACTGCTGCACCGGCACGCTCAGGTCCGTCAAGCCGTTCAATGCGTAATCCGGATCGAGCAAGCGAAAGCGGATCGTGGCCGGCCTGGCGCGAAGGCCGTAGCGCAGTTCAAACTGGCGTGCGCCGATCGCCCCCGGCTCAATTGCCTCCAGCGGCAGCACGCAGTCCAGCAGTTCGGCCAGCAGGGCCTTGCGCGTTTCGATGAACTTGCTGTCGACGCCAGGGATGTCGAGCTGGCGCAGATACAAGCCTGCCCGCGGGTGAGCGGCGAACCATCGCAGGCACGCAAGCACGCGCTCCCATTCGGCGGCCCGCTCGAGCATGTCGAGTGGGCGGCGCGCGATCCAGCCGGCCAGCGCCGGAAAAGCAGCCACGCTCAGTGCGGCCAAGCGGTCGAAGCGCCGCACCGCCGCCTCGCAGCCGAGTAGCCTGACCGCATCGTCGAAACCTGGCACGACGATTTCGTCCGGCACCCGGTTGCGGCCCAGCTGGCGGTGATTGATCTCGCGCCAGACGATGTCATAGCCATGCCCCAGGCGCGCCCGGCTGCCTTCTTCCAGCGCGCGGATCCAGGCGCGCACCTCGTCGAAGCGCTCGCCCAGCTGCGCCACGCTGGGCCGGCGCAGCGGCAGCGGCAGCGGGAACGCCGCGGCGCCGCTGGCCCGGGCCGACAGCAGCCGCCCGTCATCCCACATCTGCCGCAAGCGCGCGCGGATATCCGCCGGCGAGGTCCAGGCGGCGGCCGGCTTCATGCGCCGCGCTCGTCCCGTTCGGCGCGGTATTGGTCGATGGAGAGGTAGCGCAGCATCGACTGGCGTCCTTCGTCGCTGTGCACGAAACCCAGCCCCGCAACGTAAGGTTCGATGATGTGGATTTTCTGCAGCGGAGTGACGATCAGCAGTTGCAGGTTCATGCGCTTGAACAGTTCCAGGCCGTAGCGCGCAGACTCGTCCGAGCCGCGCCCGAACGCTTCATCGATCACCACGAAACGGAACGAGCGCGAACGAATTACCCCCCACTCCAGCCCGAACTGGTAAGCCAGGCTGGCAGCCAGCACGGTGTAGGCCAGTTTCTCCTTCTGCCCGCCCGACTTGCCGCCCGCGTCGGTGTAGTGCTCGTGTTCGCGGTCATCTTCGCGCCAGCGCTCGGAAGCCGAGAATACAAACCAGTTGCGCACGTCGCTTACCTTGCGTGTCCAGCGGCGGTCCATCTCGGCACTGCCTTCGCGCCCGCGGAAGCGTTCGATGATGCGTTTGACCTGCAGGAACTTCGCCTCCGAATACTCTTCGTCGGCCGACCCGGTCAGCGCGCCCTCGGTGCAAGTGCGCAGGTCTTGCTGGAAGTCGCGCAAATCGGCATCCAGATTGGTCTCGGCTTCCAGCGCAATGTATCGGTTGGGGTTGTAATCGATCTGGTGCAGCGAACCATTGATGATGCCGATCCGTTCGCGGATGGTCTCGCGTTCGCGCTTGAGCTGTGATTGGAAACCGGCGATCTCGCGGATGGTGTTCTCGTTGAGCAGCTCCTTGAAGCGGTCGGCAAATCGCGGCAAGTCGTCCGCTTCGAGGGCCAGCAGCATCTTGCGGTATTCGTCAGCCGCCTCGATGCTGACGTCGACTTCGCGCGCATCCAGCGGCCAGGCGCGCGTGTAGTCACGCATGGCGCCGATGATGGCGTCGCGCAGGCGCGCGATCTTTTTATCTTCCGCGTCGATGTTCGCTTGCAGCAGGTCGCGCATGTCCTTTTCGCGATTGTCGCAAGACTCGACCGTTAGCTTGTGTTCGCCGAAGGCCTGCATGCGCAGCGACTCAAGCAAGGGAAAAAATCGCGCCTGCGCGGCGTCCGGCGTGGCCGCCAGCAGCATTTCGCATTCGGCATGTGCGAACTGGGCCTGCTCGCGCTTTTCGGCGAGCCGTTCCTGCGCCCGGGTGGTGGCATCGAGGTCATCCTGAGTGGCCGCCTGCGCGCTGCGCAGTTCGTCGAACTGCTGCTGCAAGGTACGCAGCACATCCGACGATGCGGACAGCTGCGCCTGTTCGCGTTCCAGAGCGTCGATGGCCGCCACCTGCGGTGTCCAGTCCAGCTCATTGAAGTCGCCGAACATCGCCAGCTGCTGCCAGATTCCCAGCAACGCATTCTGGCCGTTGACTTCGCCCTTGAGCACCTGGATGTGGGCGGTGTGCGCCTGTACCCGCGTGGTCAGGTCGCGCTCCTGCTTGGCCAGGGCGGCGATCTTGCCCTCGTTCGACCAGCCCAGCACGAAGCGCGAGCGGTCGTCGATGCGGTGCCGGTCGTCCTTCTCGTGGCGCTCGCCGCCCGCCTTGACCTGGCCGTTACGGGTCACGGCGCGCTGTTCGCGCCGGAACTGGTCGAGCGTATCGCAGCAGGCGTGGTCGAAGCGGCGCGCCAGTTCGGCGTCGATCCATGCGTAAAACTGCGACTCCGGCTTGATGGCCAGCTTGCGCGCGAGCGCATTGGCGGCCAGCGGACGCTGTTCGCGCGCGGCGTTGGCGCGCACGCGGTAGTACACCAGCCGGCTGCCCAGATTGGTGCCGTCGACCCAACCGGCGACTTCGCCGTAATAGGCGTCCGGTACCAGCAGCGACAGGCCGAAATTGTGCAGCAGCCGCTCGGCCGCGCCCTCCCATGCCCGTTCGTCTTCGCGCACCTGTATGAGCTCGCCGATGAATGGCAGATTGTCGGGCGCAATGCGCAGCGCCGCGCACAAGGTGTCGCGCAGTTCCAGCATGGCGGCCGGGATATTGGAACGGCGCTTGCGCAGCGATTCCAGTTCGGCGGTGATCACGCTGTACTGCCGGCCCAGCTCGCGTACGCTGACGCCGGCTTCGGTCAAGCGGTTCTGGAAGTCGTCGCGCTGGGCCGCGCAAGCGTCTTTGCCGGCATCGATGGCGCGCCGGTTGGCGTCGAACGCGCCGGCGTCGTGCGCACCGGGCAGGACGAGTGCGCGCGCCAGCTCATCGTACTGCGCAGAGCGGCGCGCGCGCTCGTCTTTCTGAATCTGCAGGCGCACGATGTCGGACTTGATCTGTTCGATGCGGTTGCCGCCGTTCGCGGCAATGGCCTGGGTGATTTCGTCGCGCCGCTGCATCTGGCCGATACGTTCTTCCTGCAAACGCGCCAGGCGGTGAACGGTTTTGTCGAGTTCGGCCTGCAATACCTCGATGCGCCGCTCCAGCAGCTGCCCCTTGAGCATGGCGAACCAAGGCCGCAGCGCGTCGCGGCAGCCGCGCAACTGGTCCGCCTGTTCGCACAAACCGCCATGACGGGCGCAGTCGGCCACCAGGGGCGTGAGCTGTTCGATCTGGCGCTTGGCCTTGAGTACCGCCTCATGGGCGCGATTCAGATCGTCGAAGTGGTCGATCAGGGCCGCGATGCGGGCTTCGACCGGGAATGCTTCGAGCATATGCTCACGCACGAAGTCGGTCAGGTTGCCCACCGATTTCATCGAGACGGTCTGGTGGAACAGCTCCATGGCCTGTTCGCTGGCGATGCCGAAGCGGCGCCGGAAATCCGCGCCGTAAGGCGGAAAGCTGTCGTGCAGGGTAACCGCATCGTAGGCCCGCAGGCGCTTGCGCAACTGTGCGATGTCACTGCCGAAGCCGGCGAAGTGCTCGGCAACCGTCAGCTTGGTGTCGGCCACGAGGTAAAAGCGTTCAGGCTGGCTGCGCGGGTCCTTGAACCAGAACACCTGCGCCAGCGTGATGGTCTGGCCAAAGCCTTCATTATGGAACACGCCGAGGATGACGGAATAGCTGTGGTGGTCGCGCAGTGCCACCGAGCGCGCTGCCATGCCGCTGTCGCCGCGTTCGGACTTGTAATTGCCCAGCACGTAGGTGCGCAGCGTGCGCTCGCGCGCATCGGCACCGGCCGCCTTGTTGTACGAAATTTTCTGGGCCGGCACCAGCAGCGTGGTCAGAGCGTCGACCAGGGTGGATTTTCCGGACCCGATGTCGCCGGTCAGCAGCATGTTGTCGCCACCTGGGTGCAGGCGCCAGACGCGCTGGTCGAAGGTGCCCCAGTTGAGCACTTCGAAATGATGCAGGCGAAAGCCCGCACGCTCGGCGGCCGGCGCCACTTCGAGCAGCGGCGCGGCCAGGTCGAGATCGGGAAGCTGGGTCATGGCTTGTCCTCCGCCTCTGCGTGCACGGCATATTGCGCCAGCCGCTGCTCGAATTCGGCGAGCCACTGGGCGTCGACGAAGGCCTTGAGGATGCGGCGTACTTCGAACTGGTCCTCCTGCCCGCGCAAGCGCGACAGAAAGCCCAGCTCGACGACCTTGTTCAGATGGGTATCCATGCGGTCGAGCAGGCGCGCCTCGTTGCCGGTCTGCGGGAGGAACAGGCGCACCTGTTCAGTGATCTGTTCACGGTCGATCACCAGCCGGGTGTCCCCCCCGGTGGCGTCGAACTCCGCCAGCTTCTTGCGCAGCAGGGCCAGGATCAGGCTGACCGGATAGCTGAGCTGGCGCCGCTGCACCAGGCGCGGCAGCTCCGGCTCGCCCGGCGCGGCGCTGCGCTGGCGCAGATAGGCATAGCCCTCGGCCTCGTCGAGAATCAATTCCAGCCCGATGGTGGCGCAGTAGTCGCGCACGCGCGCCTGCAGTTCCATCAGAGCTTGCCATAAGGCGGTTTCGGCGTCGCGGTACAGCACGCCCTGGAACAGGCTGACCAGCAGCGTCCCCAGGTGGTCTTGCTCGGTAATGGTCGGTTCGGTCGTCATGCGGCGTAAATAATCAGTGGCAGCGTGGCCTTGCGCGCGTGGCCGCGCTCGTCAAGCCAGGCGACGGTTTCGGTCTGTTCGTCGTCGATCGCCGCCTGTACATCGCGGGTGGCCAGCTTGAGGTAAGTGGCCAGTTCGGCCAGGCCTTGCTCGATCGGGTACTCGGCCACCAGCGTGGCCAGGGAAACCTGGCGGCGGGTCTGCAAGGCGCGCCGGATATTATCGGTCAGCCGCAGCTGGTCGACGTAGACTTGTTCGTACAGCGCGTCCGAGCTGATCTCGATCCCGCCATCGTCGACAATGCGCTGCGTGATTCTAGGCTTGAACGGCGGGCTGTACAGCGTGCGGTCCATGGTCAGGCCGAACGCGGGGGCCGGCTCGTCGAGTTCCATGAAAGCGCGTTCATCGACCTGCCCGCGCAAGGCCAGTGCTTTTTGTTCGATATCGCGGATCAGCTGCATGATGCGGCGGTTCTCCAGCCAGGCCTGGTCGTCCAGATAACGGCGCAGTTGGGCCGACAGGCGCGCCACGGTGCGCTGCGTGACTTCGCCGGCTTCCAGCCAGTCGTAGTGGATGCGGCGCAGGCGCTCGTCCGCACCCAGTTCACGCACTGGCCCGAGTTTGAGCACCAGGTCGAGCAGCCGGGAGAGTTCATCCTGGCGCGACGGCGACATCAGCAGATCCCAGAACGCGCGAAAGCTCCTGCCCTCGTCGGTTTCGCTGATCAGGTCGCGCTGGCCGAAAATCGCCTGCAGCAGCTCGCCCTTGCTGCCATCCCAGGTGGCGATATGTTCGCGCACCTGACGGTCCAGCGAGCGGAAGTTCTGGTCAACCGCGCGAAAGTCGGAGAGCAGCTCGCGCGCGGTTGCGGCCATCTGCAGGAAGCGCTCGCGCACCTGGGTCGCATCCATCAGGTCGAAGCGGCCGGCGCCGATCTCGGCGATCTCTACGTCGATCTCGGCCTTGCGGCGTTTCAGTTCGGCGACGCGGGCGCGCGGATCGAGCTCGGTACCTTCGGCAATGTCGCGCAACAGCGTGAATACCGTCATCAGGCGCGACTCGGTGCCAATGAAGGCGCGCTGGCCCAGCTTGCTCAGCCAGTCGATCGCTTGTTCGGTGGCTGGCGCCAGGTCGTAATGGGCTTCGTCGGCGCCCTGGGGATAGTACTTGCGCAGCCAGGCGCGTTCGTCGGATGCCCAATCGTCCAGATAGGCGGTAGCCGCTTTTGGGAACAGGACTTCGCCGGCAGTTTCGTGAAGCTGGAACAAATGGTCGTCCAGCTGGGAGGCGAGTTGCTGGCGGCCGATCGAACGCACGTTTGGCGCGATGAAGCTGGCGTGCAGGAAGCTCGCAATCATCGGCGCATGGTCGGCGGCCAGCAGGCGCCAGCCGGGATGGCTGCGCCGCTGCGTGGTGAGTTGGTGGAAATCCATAATAGTGTTGCACGCCACCTGGGCAAGGGGCGATACTTTATCACTCGCGGCGAAAGAACGCCCAAATTGCAGGCAATCAAGCGCTTACGCGCGCGGCCGGATATCGCACAGATGGCGGCCGCCCTGCTGTTCGAAAGTGATCGCCACCGGCAGAAAGCGCCCGATGACGGCGGCGTTGGTGATGGAATGCTGCGACACCGTGTCCGTGGTGAAGCACCCGCCGCCGGCCAGCGCCATCGGCAGCATCAGCTGGTCGGCCAGATGCTCGCCCACCGCCGCCTGCGAGGCGATATAGCGGCGCGCTTCCTGCAGGACGCTCTTGGCGACCGCTTCGGCGCGCACCGCCTTTTCGCCGAAGGCTGCGAAGACCTCGCTGACATGCTCATGTTCAAGCGTGATCAGCACCGCATTGCCCGGCCCCTGCTCCGGCGGCAAGCCGCGCATGCGCAGCTGTTCGCCGCTCCAGCCCATGCCGGTGCCGATGCATTCCAGTTCGCGCGTGCCGACGCCGGCCGGAATGCCGGCCACAAATGCCTCGGCATAGCCGCCAAGGCGCGCACCGCGTTCGACCAGATCGATCTGCCCCAGCTGAGCGCAGGGCGCCACTGTGGCCTGCACCACGCCTCCGCCGGCCGGGTAAAAGCCGGAACGCAGCAGTTCGATATCTACCTGAGCACCCATTTTGGCCAGAACCGGGCACCAGGCGCGCTGCAGGAACTGCGCCGGCGGCGCCATCGGATTATGGGTGCCGCCGGTGATGCGCACGGTCGAGGGCCGGCCGGCGAACAACAGCGCCAACGCCACCGTCTGCAGCACCAGCGTGCAGCTGCCGGCCGTGCCGATCGCGAACTGGTAGTCGCCGCCCTTGATCGCCGTTGGCGCGAA
>CAMLFK010000245.1 GCA_946479255.1 uncultured Oxalobacteraceae bacterium | reverse complement strand
AAATTCTGCCGCATCAATGCAGTGGAAAACTGATTAGTTCAGCGCTTCCCTAGGGCTGCACGCAGTGTTGATTTGGGTGTTGCTCACTGGCCAACGTGTCCTGCTTCCTGAACAGAGTGAGGCGAAGCGTATCCAGTGGGTCTGGGTCGTGCCAGTGCCGCGTGCGGCTCCCCCGCGCCCAAGCGAGCCGGACCGACCGCCAGCCGGCCGGCCGCGCGAGCCGCGCATGAGCATACCGGAGGAAGCGCCCGCCCTCCAGAATCGCCACCCCGCTCCGTCGGCCATACATAACGCCGACACCGCCGAGTCCAGTCCAAGCATTCCGGACAGTGCCGACGTGGCAACAAAAAATCCGCCGCCGGATTCGCCCCCTTCTGTCGATAGGGGCCTCGACTCCCGTGACCTCGTCATGCGTGCACGACAGCTGGCAGGAAGCGTCGATCAGCAACTGCGGCGGGAAACCAATCAGAAGCCGGCAGCGCCAGTCGATACCCCCTACTCCCGCTTTGTGGCCGGGATCGAAGCGTCAGCTGCTCCCACATGGACCGGTATTGCCACCGTGACCGAGATTGCGATGCCGGGGACTGGCGAAAGAATGTACAAAGTTTCTAATGGCAAAGGTACTTATTGCATCCGCATTCCGGCGGCAAAGGTCGGAATCGACAGGTACGAATGGGAGCGCAACAACTATCGCCCCGTTTCCTGTCCCAGGTAATATCCGCCGAATTCCGATAGATTGCGCGAGCAACGCGCTCCCGCAGCGCATTGCCCGGCAATACACAAGGGGTGGGTGCGACAGCTACCAGCTTGACTGGTCCTGTCCGCCCAGCACCTTTACAAACTTCGACAATTCAAGCATGCACCGCTGCATGTACATCGTGATTGTCGTTTCCTGGTACACGTTTTCACTATACGTCCAGGCGCAACGCAGTCTTCCGTCAACAAAGCGGATTTCACACGAAAGCAGGTGTATTGCTTCCCGCTTTGCGTCGATCAGGTGCTCCGCACGAATCGGCTGAAGCAAAGGTTTCTCGCTGGCCGGCTGCATGGCAAGCATCGCCAATTCATCAGGAATATAGTTAATTGCTATATCCGGGAAAGGAATATCGGCAAACTGCTGCCGGACCGCCGCATCGGAGGCATGATATTTGATCGCGTTAAAGCCGCGTCCATATTTCATGCATTCGCGGATCGAGGCGCACGCCGACCGATAGCTCGCATCATCCCAGTCCATATCGCCGGTGGCGACAACTATTTTGACAGAGGGGGAACTTCGCTCAAATTATGCCAAAAAATAAACGAGGAATACTCTCCAAATATTAATGGCTTTTTTATCCCAGAGTCGGACTTATTGCAGTTGATGCCCCCGTCGCCGTCCGCAGCGCAGCTGGGAGGCTCTCATCACGCATGTAAATAGCTGCTGTTGAGATATTATCTATTTGGATGGCCAACCATCCGGATGACGATATTGCGCTTGCCGTCATGAAGCGGCTCAAGGAACGCTCCATCCCGAAACAGCGGGTTGCGAATCGAGTAATTATAGTGAAGCCTCCCGCAGGAAGGCTTAGAGTAAGAAGCTGGCGGAGAGCGGCGCCTCAGGCGCCCGGTCGCTGCGCGGCCGAAGATGGGCGATTCGGATAGCCCTGGGCCGGTAGGCCCAGGTCTTCGAATCCCACCCTCTTCCGTCCGTACCAAATAAAAAAGCCTCCCGCAGGGGAGGCTTTTTTATTTACTACTGGCGGAGAGGGTGGGATTCGAACCCACGGTAGGGGGAAACCCTACGCCTGATTTCGAGTCAGGTACATTCGACCACTCTGCCACCTCTCCGGTGTTCTAATCGAGCTCTTGGCCAACAAAGTTAGCACAAGCGTGGTCTTCAATTCGGTACTTTACTCACTACTTACTTACCTGCAGTGACTCGCTTACTGCTGCGAGGACAAAATTATAGCAAGAATTCGGGAAAACGGAAGGACAATTTTCATGTTCCTGGAAAATTTATTCCGCTCCCCGGAAATAGTTTATCAAGCAGCGGGAGTCAGACGCTCGAGACCGCCCATGTAAGGACGCAGCACTTCAGGGATCACCACACTGCCGTCAGCCTGCTGGTAGTTCTCCAGCACGGCCACCAGGGTGCGCCCCACCGCCAGACCTGAACCGTTGAGCGTGTGCAGCAGTTCCGGCTTGCCCTGGGCGTTGCGGAAGCGCGCCTGCATGCGGCGCGCCTGGAAGGCTTCGCAGTTCGACAGCGATGAAATCTCGCGGTAGGTGTTCTGCGCTGGCAGCCACACTTCCAGGTCGAAGGTCTTGGCGGCGCCGAAGCCCATGTCGCCGGTGCACAGCGACATGACGCGGTACGGCAGGCCCAGGCCTTGCAGGATCGCTTCGGCGTGGCTGACCATTTCGTCCAGCGCCGCGTACGATGCGTCCGGATGCACGACCTGCACCATCTCGACCTTGTCGAACTGGTGCTGGCGGATCATGCCGCGCGTGTCGCGGCCGTAGCTGCCCGCTTCCGAACGGAAGCAAGGCGTATGCGCCGTCATCTTCAATGGCAAGCTGTCGGCGCTGACGATTTCATCGCGCACCAGGTTGGTCAGCGGCACTTCCGAGGTCGGGATCAGGTAGAAGGTCTCGCCCTCGCCTTCGACGCCGCCCTTTTTCACCGAGAACAGGTCTGCTTCGAACTTCGGCAGCTGGCCGGTGCCGCGCAGCGAATCGGCGTTGACCATGTAAGGCGTATAGCATTCGGTGTAGCCATGCTCACCGGTGTGGGTGTTGAGCATGTACTGCGCCAGCGCGCGGTGCAGGCGGGCGATGCCGCCCTTCATCACCGAGAAGCGCGAGCCGGTCAGCTTGGTGGCCACATCGAAATCCAGGCCCAGTGCGGCGCCGACATCGACGTGGTCGCGCACGTCGAAGTCGAAGCTGCGCGGCGTGCCGACCTTGCGTACTTCGACGTTGCCGCTTTCGTCCGTGCCGACCGGCACCGACTCGTGCGGCAGGTTCGGCACGGCTTCGATGAAGGTGGCAATGCGGGCCTGCAGCAGGCCGAGCGCGGTTTCGTTGGCCTTGAGCTCGTCACCGAGGCCGGCCACTTCCGCCATCACCGCCGAGGTATCTTCGCCTTTGCCCTTGAGCATGCCGATCTGCTTGGATAGCGCGTTGCGCTTAGCTTGCAGATCTTCCGTGCGCGTCTGGATCGACTTGCGTTCAGCTTCGAGGGCGTTGAAACCCGCCACGTCGAGCTGGAACTTGCGGCTCGCCAGGCGCGCGGCGACGTTGTCGATATCTTTGCGGAGCAGTTGGATGTCTATCATGGGTCGAATTGCTGGTATGTCGAAACCGCAATTGTACCAAGTGGACAGCCAATCTCAGCGAATTACCTCAGCGTCTCGCGCTTGCGTCGCGCGGGGAAGCTGTCAGGCCAGCGAGGCCTTTTCGGCGGCGCTCAGGCGCTTGCCCTTGATGACGATGACTTGCATGGGACCGTCGATGGCGGCGCTGGCCGCTTGCGGTGCGGCGCTGCGCTCAACCTCCGACAGATGCATGCCGGCATAGGCGCCAACCGTGCCCAGGATGGCGGCGGCAAACAGGATGCTTTCAAGGTTTTTGCTGACTTTCATGATGCCCTCCGAGGCGCTTGTTGGTTGCGGAAGTGAGCTGGTATGGTGGTACTGTAGCCACCCAGCTCGGAGGGCACCATCGACTTGCGATGGAGTGATGAAAATGCAGGATGAGAGGTCGAAAACTCAGACGAAACGGCAATATTGCAGAGCTGCTCGCAAGGAACGCGGCCTTATACATATTGGGCCGCCTACTGGTTGAGCCTATTCGCCAGCCGCCTCGTCCAGGCTGCGCAGCCAGGCCAGTTTTTCGGCAATCTTCGCCTCGATGCCGCGCGGCACTGGCTCGTACCAGCGCGGCTCGGCCATGCCTTCAGGCAGGTAGGTTTCGCCGGCCGCGTAGGCGTTCGGCTCGTCATGCGCGTAGCGGTATTCATGGCCATAGCCGAGCTCTTTCATGAGCTTGGTTGGCGCATTGCGCAGGTGCACCGGCACCTCGCGCGACTTGTCCTTCTTGACGAATGCGACCGCGCGGTTGTAGGCGTTGTAGCCGGCATTGCTCTTGGCCGCCATGGCCAGGTAGATCACGGCCTGGCCCAGCGCGATCTCCCCTTCAGGCGAACCCAAGCGTTCGTAAGTGGCGGCGGCGTCGTTGGCGATCTGGATGGCGCGTGGATCGGCGATGCCGATGTCTTCCCAGGCCATGCGCACTATGCGGCGCAGCATGTATTGAGGATCGGCACCGCCGTCCAGCATGCGGCATAGCCAGTACAGGGCGGCATCGGGATGCGAGCCGCGCACGGATTTGTGCAAGGCGGAAATCTGATCGTAAAAATTGTCGCCACCCTTGTCGAAGCGGCGCGAGTTCAAGGTCAGCGCGTTGTCGACGAATTCGCCGGTGATGTGGGTGACGCCCGAGGTACTGGCCGAGGTGTTGGTCTGTTCCAGCAGATTGAGGAAGCGGCGTGCGTCGCCGTCCGCATAGCCGATCAGGGTGGCGATGGCGATCTCGTCGAAGCTCAGGTGGCCGAGCGCCTTTTTCTGGGCACGCTTGAGCAGTTGCAGCAACTCGGCGTCGCTCAGGGCTTTCAATACATATACTTGCGAGCGCGACAACAGCGCCGAATTCACCTCGAACGAGGGGTTCTCGGTGGTGGCGCCAATCAGCGTCACCAGGCCGGATTCCACATACGGCAGCAAGGCATCTTGCTGCGACTTGTTAAAGCGGTGGATCTCGTCGATAAACAAGATGGTGTGCTTGCCGACCGCAAGGTGATGCTCGGCCTGCTCGATGGCGGCGCGGATATCTTTCACGCCCGACAGCACGGCGGACAAGGCGATGAATTCGCAGCCGAAGGCATTGGCGGTCAGCCGCGCCAGGGTGGTCTTGCCGACGCCCGGTGGGCCCCACAGGATCATCGAGTGCGGCTTGCCGGACTTGAACACCAGCTGCAGGGGCTTGCCCTCGCCCAGCAGATGGCTCTGGCCGATCACCTCGTCGATGGTGGCGGGCCGCAGCAGTTCCGCCAGCGGCGCGGCCGGTTCGGTCTTGAACAGATCATCCATGGGATGGCTTGCCTGGCAAAGTCGTCATTAAAGTAAGACCAGCCACTGCGGACTGCGTTCCTTGTGTTGGTTGAGCAGGCTCAGTTGCTAAAGACGTCAGCACCCTTGGGCGTGACGAACTTGAACTGCTGCGCTCCCAAGTTGGGGTTCTTCTCGAACTTTTTAAAGGCCAGCACCGAGGTTTGTCCGAAGGCGTCGCGCAGTTCCATGGCTTCCGGCGTGCCGTTGCGCAGGCCGATGCTGATCTTTTCGAACGAGGTGTCCTTGGCCTTGGGCGTGGCGGCTAGCCATTCCAGGCCGTCGCGGGTGCCGGCTTCGGCGAGGGTGAAGTTCTTTTCCAGGTCGTTGCTGCCGAACAGGATGGCCGCCGGCGAGGAGCCGAGCGCATCGCCGAGTTTCTTGACGGTGACCTGGTTCAGGTCCTTGTCGTAGATATACAGCTGCTCGCCGTCAGCCTGCAGTACTTGCTCGTAGGGCTTCGTGTAGGTCCAGATGAACTTGCCGGGGCGGGCGAAGATGAAGGTGCCGCTGCTGGGCGCCGCGGGCTTGGCTGTGGCGCTCTTCTTTAGCTGGGTCTGGACGAACTCGCCACGCGCTGCCTTGGTGGAGCTGACGAAGCTTTTGAATTGGTCGAGCGCGGCGGCGCTGGCGCTGCCGGCGGCCAACGCAATGGCCAGTACGGAGACAGCTTTTGAAATTGAAAGTCGCATGTTTGCCTTGTGTTTGCCTGAAATATGTGTGGAAGCTTGTACTACAACGCTTGGCACGGCCGAGCCGTGCACAAGACTTAGCTTCTACTCAGCACTGGCGGCAGGCACCAGGATGTCGCGGTTGCCGTTTGATTGCATCGCTGACACAACACCGCTGTTCTCCATCTGTTCCAGCAAGCGGGCGGCGCGATTGTAGCCGATTCGCAAATGTCGTTGCACCAGCGAAATCGAAGCGCGACGGTTCTTGAGCACCACCTGCACCGCCTGGTCGTACATCGGATCGGCCTCGCCACCGCCCTCGCCGGCCGGCGCGCCATCGGCGCCGCCCTCGCCCTCCAAGGTCCCGCCTTCCAGGATGCCTTCGATATAGTTGGGCGCCCCCATGCTTTGCAGGTGTTTCACCACCCGGTGCACCTCATCGTCGGACACGAAGGCGCCGTGCACCCGCACCGGCAGACCGGTGCCCGGCGGCATGTACAGCATGTCACCCATGCCGAGCAGGGCTTCCGCGCCCATCTGGTCGAGAATCGTGCGCGAGTCGATCTTGGACGATACCTGGAAAGCAATCCGGGTCGGGATGTTCGCCTTGATCAGGCCGGTAATCACGTCCACCGACGGACGCTGGGTCGCCAGGATCAGGTGCAGGCCGGCCGCACGCGCCTTCTGGGCGATACGGGCGATCAGTTCTTCGACCTTCTTGCCGACCACCATCATCAGGTCGGCCAGCTCGTCGATGATGATGACGATGGTCGGTAACTTTTCCAGCGGCTCGGGCGAATCCGGCGTCAGGCTGAACGGGTTCGGAATATGTTCTTCGCGCTTGGCCGCCTCGGCGATCTTGGTGTTGTAGCCGGCCAGGTTACGCACGCCCAGCTTACTCATGAGCTTGTAGCGGCGTTCCATCTCGTTGACCGCCCAGTTAAGCGCATGGCCGGCCTGGCGCATGTCGGTCACCACCGGTGCGAGCAGGTGCGGAATGCCTTCATACACCGACATTTCCAGCATCTTGGGGTCGATCAGGATCAGGCGTACATCGGCCGGGTCGGACTTGTACAGCAGCGACAGGATGGTGGCGTTGATACCCACCGACTTACCGGAACCGGTGGTACCGGCCACCAGCAAGTGCGGCATCTTGGCCAGGTCGGCCACCACGGCTTTGCCGGCAATATCCTTACCCAGGGCCACGGTCAGCTGCGAGGGGCTGTCGTTATACACCTTGGAGCCGACGATTTCGGTCAGGCGCACGATCTGGCGTTTGGGGTTAGGCAATTCCAGCGCCATGTAATTCTTGCCGGGGATGGTTTCAACCACCCGGATCGAGGTCAGCGACAGCGAACGCGCCAGGTCACGCGCCAGGCCGACGATCTGGCTGCCCTTCACGCCCGTGGCCGGTTCGATCTCGTAGCGGGTGACGACCGGGCCCGGATAGGCGGCCACGACCTTGGCTTCGACACCGAAGTCGGACAATTTCTTTTCGATCAGGCGGCTGGTGAATTCCAGCGTTTCCACCGACACGGTTTCCTGTACCGGCGGCGGCTCGTCCAGCAAGGACAGCGGCGGCAGCGTGGAATCGCCCGGCAGGTCGCGGAACAGCGGCGCCTGCTTTTCCTTCTGCACGCGCTCGGACTTGACCACCTCGACCACCTGCGGCTCGATCTTGACGGGCGGCGCCACCACGTGCTTTTCCACATGCTTGGCACGCTCGTGCACCAGCACTTCGTCGCGCTTGACGGCGGCCACTTCGCCCTGCTTGCGGTCCTCGCGGTCCTGGTAGCGCAGGCGGAACCAGT
>CAMLFK010000244.1 GCA_946479255.1 uncultured Oxalobacteraceae bacterium | reverse complement strand
TCAGCCTGCAGTTCGACCTGAACCGCAAGATCGACGCCGCCGCGCGCGAAGTGCAGGCGGCGATCAACGCCTCGCGCGCCGACCTGCCGGCCACTCTCAAGAGCAACCCGACCTACCGCAAGGCCAATCCGTCGGATGCGCCGGTGATTATCCTGGCGCTGACCTCGCGCACCAAGTCGCCCGGGCAGATCTACGAATCGGTCTCCAACCTGGTGCAGCAAAAGCTGGCGCAGGTGTCCGGCGTGGGGGACGTGGAGATTGGCGGCGGCTCGCTGCCGGCGGTGCGGGTCGAGCTGCTGCCGTATGCCCTCAACAGCTATGGCGTCTCGACCGAGGATGTGCGCGCCGCCATCCAGTCGACCAATGCCAACCGCCCCAAGGGCGTCATCGAAGGCAACGGCCGCTCGCTGCAGATCTATTCGCAGGCCAGCACCGCCAGCGGCGGCCGCAGCGCTGCCGACTACCGCTCGCTGATCGTCGCCTGGCGCAACGGCAGCGCGGTGCGGCTGGACGATGTGGCCAAAGTGATCGACGGCGTGGAAAACGTCAATACCCTGGGCCTGTTCAACGGCGAGCCGGCGGTGATCGTGCTCATCACGCGCCAGCCGGGTGCCAACGTCATCGAAACCGTGGACGGCGTGCGCGATTTGTTGCCCACCTTGCAGGCGCAGCTGCCGCCGGACATTCGCCTGCAGGTGGCGTCCGACAGCACCAACTCGATCCGCTCCTCGCTGCACGAGATCGAGTTCACGCTGGTGATCTCGATCCTGCTGGTGGTGCTGGTCGTAAGCATATTCTTGCGCAGCGTACGCGCCACCATCATCCCGGCGGTGGCCACGGTGGTGTCCCTGCTGGGCACCTTCGGCGTCATGTACATGCTGGGTTTCAGCCTGAATAACCTCAGCCTGATGGCGCTGACGGTGGCCACCGGCTTCGTGGTGGACGACGCCATCGTGGTGCTGGAAAACACCAGCCGCCACCTGGAAGAGGGCATGGACCGCATGAAGGCGGCCCTGCTGGGCGCGCGCGAAGTGGGCTTTACCGTGCTGTCGATCAGCCTGTCGCTGGTGGCGGTGTTCATTCCGCTGCTGTTCATGGGCGGGCAGGTGGGCCGGCTGTTTCGCGAATTTGCCGTGACACTGTCGGCGGCGGTAATGATCTCGCTGGTGATTTCGCTCACCACCACGCCGATGATGTGTGCCTGGCTGCTCAAGCCGGGCGCCAAGCGCGAGCCCGGCCGTCTGTCGCGCTGGGCCGAGCGCGGCTTTGCGCGCGTGCTCAAGACTTATGAGCATTCGCTCGACTGGGCGCTTGGCAGCCTGGGGCTGGTGACGGTGATCTTCTTCTTCGTGATCGGCCTGAACGTCTATCTGTTCGCTGCAGCGCCCAAGGGCTTCTTCCCGCAGCAGGACACCGGCCAGATCAACGGCGGCATCCGCGCCGACCAGAGCATCTCTTTCCAGGCCATGCAGGGCAAGCTGAAACAGCTGGTCGATATCATCCGCAGCGACCCGGCGGTCGCCACCGTGGTGGGCTTTACCGGGGGCGGGCGGGCCGGCGGCGGCTTCATGTTCGTCAACCTGAAGCCCGCGTCGGAACGGACCGAGGGCGGCCAGGCGGTAATCGCGCGCCTGCGTCCTCAGCTGGCCAAGGTCACCGGCGTGTCGCTGTTCCTCAACCCGGTGCAAGACCTGCGCATCGGCGGGCGCCAGTCCAGCTCCACCTACCAGTACACCCTCAAGAGCGACAAGCGCGACGACCTGCGCCAGTGGGCCAGCCGCCTGGCCGACGCCATGAAGCGCCAAAGCGCGCTGGTCGATGTCGATACCGACCAGGCCGAGAATGGCGTGGAGATGTTCGTCAAGATCGACAAGGAAAGCGCCTCGCGCCTGGGCATCAACGCGCGCGACGTGGACAATGCGCTGTACAACGCCTTCGGCCAGCGCCAGGTGACGACCATCTACGATGAACTGAACCAGTACAGCGTGATCATGGGCGTGCCGCGCCATTACGCCCAGTCGCCGGCGGCCTTGAACGACATCTACGTGCCGGCGCGGCCCGAAGGCGCGCCGGCGGCATCAAGCAACCTGACGGCGGCGCGCGACGCCGCCAGCGGCAGGGCGCTGTCCAACACCGCCACCACCATGGTGCCGCTGTCGGCCATCGCCAGCTTTGCCGAGAGCTCCACGCCCACCTCGGTCAACCACCAGGATGGCGAGCTGGCCACCACCATCTCGTACAACCTGGCGCCCGGCGCCAAGCTGGCCGACGGCGAGGCGGCGGTGCGCCAGGCCGAAGCCGATATCGCCATGCCGGCCAATGTGCGCGGCAGCTTCCAGGGCCAGGCCAAGGCGGCGCAGGAGTCCAATAAGGAGCAGCCCTTGCTGATCGCCGCCGCCATCGTGGTGATCTACATCGTGCTGGGCATTTTGTACGAAAGCCTGATCCACCCGGTCACGGTGCTCTCGACCTTGCCGTCGGCCGGTGTCGGCGCGGTGCTGGCGCTGCTGATGTTCAAGATGGAGTTCTCGATCATCGCCCTGATCGGCGTGTTCCTGCTGATCGGCATCGTCAAAAAGAACGCGATCCTGATCATCGACTTCGCGCTGGAAGCGGAGCGGGCGCGTGGCCTCACCGCCATCGAAGCGGTGCGCGAAGCCTGCCTGCTGCGCTTCCGGCCGATCCTGATGACCACGCTGGCGGCGGCACTGGGCGCGCTGCCGCTGGCGGTCGGCTTCGGCGAAGGTTCGGAGCTGCGCCGCCCGCTCGGTGTCGCCATCATCGGCGGCCTGATCGCCAGCCAGCTGCTGACCCTCCTGACCACGCCGGTGGTGTACGTCGTGCTCGACAAGCTGCGCCGTCCGCGCGCCGACGACGCCAGCCTGGCCCGCCACAGTCCGCAAGAAGCATCCATAAAATGAAAAGAGACCCGAGAACCTCTATGCAATTCAAACACCTGATTCTGCTGGCACCGCTGGCGCTGGCCGGCTGCGCCGTCGGCCCGGCTTACGAAGTGCCAAGCACGCCGCAGCCCGCCGCCTTCAAGGAAATCGAAGGCTGGTCGCCCGCTGCCCCGGCCGACACGCTCGACCGTGGCCCATGGTGGACCCTGTTCAACGACCCGGCCCTGAACCAGCTGGCCAGCCAGGTCGAGGTATCGAACCAGAACGTGGCGGCGGCGGTGGCGGCCTATGCGCAGGCGCGCGCGCTGGTGCAGGAGCGCCGCGCTTCGCTGTTCCCCAGCGTGGTGCTGGACGGCTCGGGCCAGCGCGAGGGCGGCAACGGCGCGCAGACCGGTTACCGGCTCAACCTGGGCGCCAGCTGGGAGCCGGATGTCTGGGGCCGCCTGCGTTCCGGCGTGAGCGGCGCGGCCGCCAACGCGGAAGCCAGCGCGGCCGACCTGGCCTCGGCCCGCCTGTCGGCCCAGGGCGAACTGGCCGCCAACTATTTTGTGGTGCGCCAGCTGGACGCCCAGCGCACGCTGCTGATGGAGACCATCGAGGGCTACGAGCGGGTGGCCCAGATCACCCGCAACCGCTTTAACGCCGGCATCACGGCCAAGTCCGACGTGCTGCAAGCCGACACCCAGCTGGCCAATGCGCGCATCGAGGAACTCAATCTCAAGCTGCAGCGTGCGCAGTTCGAGCATGCGATCGCCATCCTGCTCGGCAAAGCGCCGGCTGAGTTCTCGCTGGCCGTTGCGCCGTGGCGGGTCGACGTGCCGGAGGTGCCCCAGGTCCTGCCGAGCGCCTTGCTGCAGCGCCGCCCCGACATCGCCGCCGCGGAACGGCGCGTGGCGGCGGCCAATGCGCAGATCGGCGTGGCCCGCTCGGCCTACTATCCGAACCTTGGCCTGTCGGCCGCCTACGGCACCGGCGGCAGCCGCGTGGCCGACCTGTTCAGCGTATCGAACGCGGTCTGGTCGTTTGGCCTGTCCGCCGCACAGACTATATTTAATGCCGGCGCTACCCGCGCCAATGTAGCCGGAGCCGAGGCGGCCCAGCAGCTGGCGGCGGCGCGCTACCGCCAGACCGTGCTGGATGCCTTCGGCGACGTCGAGAACCAGCTGGCCGCGACCAGTGTGCTGGCACGGCAGCAGAGCTTGCGCCAGCAGGCATCGGCTGCCGCCGACCAGGTCGAGCAGCAGTTTCTGAACCGCTACAAGGCAGGGCAGGTGAGCTATACCGAAGTGGTGCAGGCCCAGGCCACCGCGCTGTCGGCGCGGCGCGCGCTGGTGCAGGCGCAAAGCGACCGCCAGACCACGGCGGTGGCATTGATCCAGGCACTGGGTGGCGGATGGAGCGCGCATTAAGGAGATCGGCTTGTCGCGCCGCGCGAAAAAAATCTACAATAGCCGCATGACCTCCACACCCGCCAAAAAACCATCGACCCCGCTGCCTTGCTACATCGTGCGGCGCTCCCCCATTCACGGCAACGGCGTGTTCGCGCGCCGCAAGATCCACGCCGGCGACCGCATCGAGGAGTACACCGGCGAGCGCATCACGGCCGAGGAATCGGCCATTCGCGCAGAGAAAAGCGGCGGTCCGGTCAACCATACCTTTTTCTTTTCGCTCAACGACGGCCAGGTGATCGATGGCGGCAGCGGCGGCAACGACTCGCGTTTCATCAACCACGCGTGCGAGCCAAATTGCGAAGCCGAGGAAGATCAGGGCAGGGTCTACATCTTCGCCCTGCAAGATATCGAACGCGGCGAAGAGCTCTACTACAACTACGCGCTCGAATACGAAGAGCGCCACACGGCCAAGGTCAAGAAGCAGTTCGAATGCCGCTGTGGTATGCCAAATTGCACCGGAACTATGCTCGCGCCAAAGAAAAAGAAACGCATAAGCTGAGCATTTTGTGAACTCTGAGTATTGACCGATCAAGTCCGTGATTCTGTATGTATTGTTGCGCGCACTACGTTGACTGCCAAAAAATTCGCAGCCTCATTCCTTGGGCTTGTAGCCGCCGCATAGCTCGGCGCTTGCGGAGGGACCACGGCTGACCAGGCCGTGCCGCAAAAAAGCGCATTCTTAGCCACCACCGAAGCGGTCACCAGCAGCTTTGGTCCGTGAAAAACGTCATTATCAAATCCCTCATCGCCGCTTTCGCGGGTGGGCATGGTAGGCATGCGCCGCAAGCGGAAGCCGGCGATCCAAGTGGCTATCCATCATCCCTGCGTTCGCGGCGGGATGATGCTGGTTTGCTATCATCTCGGCTTAAGCGGCGCGTACCACGCGCCCTTTTAACTCGGAGATGATTTTAATGATGTCACGTCTGATGATGTTCGGCGCCGCCACCCTGGCTGCCGGCAGTGTCCTCGCCGCCCCGCGCGGCTTTACGGTCGACGACCTGGTGCGCATGGAGCGCGTCGGCAGTCCGGCCATTGCTCCCGACGGCAGCCGCGTGGTCTACACGGTGCGCTCGACCGACCTGGAGAAAAACCGCGGCAATACCCAGCTGTGGATGCTCGACCTGCGTTCCCCCAAGGCCGCCCCGGTGCGCCTGACCCAAAGTACCGCCAACAGTACCGATCCCGAATGGTCGCCTTCCGGCGACGCCGTCTTCTTCCTGTCCTCGCGCGGCGGCTCGTCGCAGGTCTGGCGCCTGCCGCTGTCCGGCGGCGAAGCGGCCAAGGTCACCGACCTGCCGGTGGACGTCGACAACTTCCGCCTGTCGCCGGCCGGCGACCGCCTGCTGCTGAGCATGTCGGTATTTCGCGACTGCGCCGACCTGGCCTGCACCAAGGCCCGCCTGGACCAGAAGGGCAAATCTTCCGGCCAGGTCTACGACCGCCTGCTGGTGCGCCACTGGGACAGCTGGAAGGACGGCCGCAATTCGGTGCTGTACTCGGCCCCGGTCGATGCCAGCGGCAAGGTCAGCGCGGCTCCGGTCAGCCTGACCGGCATGCTAGATGGCGACGTCTCCTCCAGGCCCTTCGGCGACAACGCCGACTACCAGTTCAGCCCCGACGGCAAGAACGTGGTCTTTTCCGTGCGCATCGCCGGCAAGACCGAAGCCTGGTCCACCAATTTCGATATCTATCAGGTGCCGGCCACTGGCGGCACCCCGCGCAAGCTCACCGCCGACAATGCGGCCTGGGATGCCAAGCCATCGTTTTCCCCGGATGGCAAAACGCTGGCCTGGCTGGCCATGCGCCGCCCGGGCTTTGAAGCCGACCGCTTCCGCCTGGTGATGATGGATGTGGCCAGCGGCGCCAAGCGCGTGGTGGCCGATGCCTGGGACCGCTCCATTGCCGAATACCGCTGGAGCAGCGACGGCAAGACCGTGCTGGCAGTGGCCGACGACGTGGGCCAGCACCGCCTGTTCGCCATCAACGCGGCCAGCGGCAAGGTGGCGCCGGTCAGCGGACCGGGCGCGGTCATCGGCTTCGACTCGCGCGGCGACACCGTCGTCATGGCGCAAACCAACCTGGCTTCCGGAGCGCAGCTGCACCGCACCAAAGTGGCCGGCGGCGCCGCCACCCAGCTGACCCGCAATAACGAAGAGCTGCTCAAGGACGTCAAGTTCGGCCAGTACGAACAGTTCTCCTTCACCGGCGCGAAGGGCGAGACGGTGCACGGCTTCGTCATGAAGCCATGGAACGCCACCGAAGGTGCCAAGTACCCGATCGCCTTCCTGATCCACGGCGGCCCGCAGGGAAGCTTCGGCAACTCGTGGAGCTACCGCTGGAACCCGCAGACCTACGCGGGCGCCGGCTACGCCGCCGTGTTCATCGACTTCCACGGCTCGACCGGCTACGGCCAGGCCTTTACGGACTCGATCAGCGGCGACTGGGGTGGGGCACCGTTGGAAGACCTGCAAAAAGGCCTGGACGCGGCGGTCAAGAAGTTCCCATGGCTGGACCGCGAGCGCAGCTGCGCGCTGGGCGCGTCCTATGGCGGCTTCATGATCAACTGGATCGCCGGGAACTGGCCGGACGGTTTCCGCTGCCTGGTCAATCACGACGGCGTGTTCGACACGCGCGGCATGGCCTACGCCACCGAAGAGCTGTGGTTCACCGAGTGGGAAAACAAGGGTACTTACCTGGCCTCGCCAGTGGTGCATGAGCGCTTCAATCCGGTCCTGCACGTGAAGAACTGGAAGACGCCGATGCTGGTGATCCAGGGCGACCTGGACTACCGCGTGCCGACCACCCAGGCGCTGGGCACCTTCACCGCGCTGCAGCGCCATGGCGTCGACAGCAAGCTGCTGGTGTTCCCGGACGAGAATCACTGGGTGCTCAAGCCGCTCAATTCGGTGATGTGGCATAAGACCGTTAATAGCTGGCTCGATCAGCACTTGAAACGCTAGAGTCGGCGATAGCACAACCGGCCTCCACCGGCGGCTCAGCTGTTCGCGACGGCCGCCGCGTCCTTGCACATTGTTCATGAAAGGTGTCGGGCGCGGCGCATGCGGGAAAAGCTTGCCGCACGCTCCCCGAGTACGTTAATCTTAGTTAAGTTGCAATCATACTAAAATTAACAGACAGATCGCGATCCCACATCGTCGCGCTCGAAGGAGACAAGATGAAACGCCACCTGTACATCAGCGCCCTGACGGCGCTGACCCTGCTGAGCGCCCAGGGCGCCAGCGCCCAGCAAGCCGCTGCCGCGCCGTCCGATCAGCGCGTCAT
>CAMLFK010000243.1 GCA_946479255.1 uncultured Oxalobacteraceae bacterium | reverse complement strand
CCAGTGCTAGCTTTGCGTACCGTCACTTATTGCACTGAAAACGAGGAGACCCCTATCAGCGCAAGGGCTTGCTCCCGGAACCGGACAAGCCTTACGGCAGCATTCGCCGCTATGGCGAGACGGATGTAACGCGGGTGCGCTTCGTGAAATCAGCCCAGCGGTTGGGCTTCAGCCTGGATGAGATCGCCGAGCTGCTGCGGCTGGAGGATGGCACCCATTGCGAGGAAGCCAGCAGCCTGGCCGAGCACAAGCTCAAGGACGTGCGCGAGAGGATGGCTGACCTGGCGCGCATGGAGGCCGTGCTGTCTGATTTGGTGTGCGCCTGCCATGCGCGGAAGGGGAACGTTTCCTGCCCGCTGATTGCGTCACTGCAAGGGAAGAAAGAACCGCGCAGTGCGGACGCGGTGTAGCCCGAGGGAACTACGCCTTAGCGTGCTTTATTTTCCGTTTTCTGAGGCGACTCCAACGTCAGAAAAGACCGTGCGGTCGACTTTTGATATTTCGTGCTGTCGCCTTCTGAAAGTGACAAGCAAGTCAGTGCTGGGTCAGTGTCGGATAGCCCTGGATGAATACGCGGTCGGTCTTGGCCGCCGGCACATGGCAGCCCATGCAGTCGGCTGCGTAGCTGACGGCGACATTCTTGGCGGGGGCGTCGGCCTTGAACAGCGCCCAGCCCCAGCCGTCGCCCCACAAGGGGTTGCTGGCGAAACGGCCTTTGGCGTCCTTGACCATCACGAACCACACGGCCGCATCGGAACCCCAGACCACAGGGTCGCCGGTGGTCATGGCGCTGGTTTCGAGCTTGCGGATCTCTTTCACCAGCGTGGCGCCGTCCGGGAACTTGCCGGTCTTGCGGTAGTGCTCGGCCGAGGCCTTTTCGGTGTACACATCGTGCAGGCCGCGAGAGGCGGATTTTTCGTCCAACACCGCATATGAGCCCAGGTGGACGAAGTTTGTGCGGAAGTCTGTGGGGCGGCTGATGCCGCCCTGGCTGTCCACATAGGGCGAAAAGTCGCCGGCCGTGACGGCCAGTGGCAGGACGAGGGCGCTGGCGAGCAGAGCGCCGGTGAGTGCGATTTTCGTTGTGTTCTCCTTATATGCCTATGGAGATCAGACGGCGACCACGGGGAAATCCACCGTGGTGTCGGCGATGTGGTTGGTGTAGTTGGTGAGCGTGTTCAGCGCGATGTTGGCGATCACTTCCAGTATCAGGCCGTCGTCGAGCCCCGCGCGGCGGTAGTTGGCCATGGCGTCGGCCGACACCACGCCGCGTTGCTCGACCAGCGCGCGGGCAAAGCCGGCAATTGCATCGTCAAGTGCGTTGGCCGCCTGGCCGGTGCGGGCCGCGGCGATGGCCTCTGCCGACAGTCCGGCACCTTTGCCGATCAGGGTGTGTGCGCTCAGGCAGTACTGGCAGCGATTGGCTTGACCGGCAGCCAGCGCAACGATCTCGCGCTGGGTGGCACTCAGGCGGCCGGTGCCCAGCGTTTCGGACAGGCCGAGGTAGCCGTTGAGCGCTGCCGGCGCGTGGGCCAGCGTGGCGAGCAGGTTCGGCACCACGCCGAGCTTGGCTTTGACGGCCTTGAGTGTGGCAGCGGTAGCGGCGTCAGCGGTGTCGATGGTCAGGGGGGCGATTTGGGTCATGTCTATCTCCGTAGTGGGTGAGGTGCAAGAGCACGTGGGCATGATCGCCCTTTGTTTGGTACGATATGGCACGTAAAGTATCAAATACGTAACCTATCGTCTTATATGGAGAGTGGAATGGCGGATCGACTGGCCGGCTTGCTCCGGCACTACTCGCTTTCGGCGCGCGTTTTTCACAGCGGCGCCTTCTGTGGGCAGCATCATTACGCGGCGCCGCATGGCTATATCCATCTGGTGCGGCGCGGCCCGATTACGGCGCGTTCGCCCGTGCATGAAGATCTGCTGGTTACCGAGCCGAGCCTGCTGTTTTATCCGCGCGTGGCGTCGCATCGTTTTGTCGCCGCCCCCGGCGATACCGCTGAGCTGTTGTGTGCGGAGGTCGATCTGGGCGCTTCGACGGGCAATCCGTTGGCCATGGCCTTGCCGTCGATGCTGCTGATTCCGCTGGCGGACTTGCCCGGCCTCGGGCCGACGCTAGAGCTGCTGTTTGCCGAAGCCGAGCGCGACCAGTGCGGTCGGCAGGCCGCCATCGACCGCTTGTGCGAGTTGCTACTGATCCAGTTGCTGCGTTATCTGATGGATGGGCGGCTTGGCGCCACCGGACTGCTGGCGGGACTGGCCGACCCGAAACTCGCGCGCGCCATAACCGCCATGCACGATGCGCCGCAGACCGCGTGGTCGCTCGAGGCGCTGGCGGCGCAGGCGGGCATGTCACGCGCGCGCTTCGCCGCCGCGTTCAAAGACGCGGTGGGCGTCACGCCGGGCGACTATCTGGCCGACTGGCGGATGAACGTCAGTTGCACCCTGCTCAAGCAGGGGCGTCCGGTGGCGGTGGTGGCCGACCGCGTCGGCTACGGCAGCCCGAACGCGTTGGCGCGCGCCTTCCGCGTGCGCATGGGCTGCGCCCCGCGCGACTGGCTGGCGCAGCAGCGCGGTGACGCGTCGCTCAGCGGTTCGTGAGTTTGAGGTCGATTCGCCGGTTCTTGGCGTAGGCGGCGTCGGTGTTGCGCTCGTCGAGCGGGTGAAATTCACAGGCGCGGCACGGGAATCAAGGCATTGCGATTCTCGAAAATAGTTCTTGAAATTCTATTCTTGATTGCATATCATCTCAACGAGTTTCGATAAGAAAGGATGCGCATGCGACCGTCTGTTGTGCTTGACATGAAGCGAAGCGCAGTGCGTGAAGCGGTAGGCCGCTTTCGCGCCGCGAACCCGCGCGTCTTCGGCTCGGTGCTGCATGGCACCGACCGGGATGGCAGCGACCTCGACCTGTTGGTCGATGCGCTGCCCGGTGCCACGTTGTTGGACTTGGGCGATTTGGAAGAAGAACTGAAATCGCTGCTCGGCGTTGACGTCGATCTGCTGACTCCCGGCGACCTGCCGCCGAAGTTCCGGGCCAAGGTGCTCGCGGAGGCGCAACCGATATGAGCGAGAACCGCCTGCCCGATTACCTCGACCACATTCAGCAGGCCGCAACCGATGCGCGCAGCTTCGTGGAAGGGATGGCCAAGGACGACTTCTTGGCCGACAAGCGCACCCAGCAGGCCGTCATCATGAGCCTGATCGTCATCGGCGAGGCGGCCACAAAGGTGATGGATGGCTACGTCGAGTTCACCCAGGCGCATGCCGACGTGCCGTGGCGCAGCATGCGCAATATGCGTAATCGCATGGCTCACGGCTATTTCGACATCAACCTCGATGTGGTGTGGGAGACGGTACAGGAATGGCTGCCGGCGTTGCTCCAGCAATTGCCCGCCGTGCGTCAGGATGCCGACGATGAAGACCGTAACGACAAAGGCATGGAGCCATGACCAATCAAGCCGCCGATGTTCGGCCCCTCTGGCGTGTTCGATCCCGCGACCTATGAGCCGCGCTCGGGCAAGACCTTCTGGATGGCCGCAACGGACGTGAGTTCGCTGGTGGGCAAGGAGGCAGCAGCCGACACGCTCATCGGCAACTGCACGACCGCACGACCAGCCTCCCGTTCAAATTCGAGTTAGAACTCATATCCAGCCTGTCTGGGGGCACTGTGAAAGAGGGATCTCCGATGACTGTTGAATCGAGAATATTTTCTGTAGCCGAGTATGTTCAGCCGTCCGAAGGCGAGCCTATTCGTTCCGTTGTGCTTGAAACCCGAGACTCAATTATCGTGGTTTGGCATGTCCATCCCGGGCAGGAAATTGCGGCTCACATTCATCCTCACGGCCAAGACACGTGGACTGTTTTGTCGGGAATGGCTGATTACTTTCAGGGCAATGGGATTGTTCGTGCCCTCAGGGAAGGTGAGATAGCCGTGGCAAGACCGGGCCAAGTGCACGGGGCGCGAAATACAGGTACCGAGCCATTTGTGTTCGTCTCGGTTGTGGCATCAGCCAATGCCGGTTTCGTATTGGCTGAGCGATAGAGCCCAATCTCTGGAGTTGGTCCAATGAGCGGTCGGGGAGATAGGTAACAGACATGCAGCGGACACGGCTGCTAAACCAGGTCGCAAACCTCCTTGCGTCGCAGCGTGCCGCAAGCGACGCGATCAATCGAATGGGGTCGGCATGAGACTGAACACCATCCAGTTCCCGACCGCGTAGCCGCCTGTCCTGCCGATCAGGTCTTGACCATCGACGCCTGGGATCAGTCCTGAATGTTCTTGGAGACCACTACGTTATGAGCCGCAGCCGCCGCAAAACACCCATCGTCGGGCACACGACCTGCGGCAGCGAGCGCGAGGACAAGAAGCTCTGGCATCAGCGCTGGCGCACCCGTGAGCGCACGGCGCTGACCAGCGCGTCGCCCGAAGCCCTGAGCGCCCATCTGCCCCTGCTGGAAAACCAGGCCAGCAGCGTCTGGTCGATGGGCAAGGATGGCCGCTCCTACTGGCCCGTCAAGCGCCAGGCCGCCACGGCGGATCGCATCGCCAATCACAAGGGACGCAACCCGCAAGAACGCGCCTCCCTGAAAAAGCGCCTGCTGCGCAAGTGGATGAGCAAATGAAGCTCTCCTTCCATCAGCACATTGCGCTGTTCTGGATGATCGGTGCTCCGGGCGTCTTCGCGCCCGTGATCGAGAACGCCAAGCGGCCCGATGCCGGCGCCGTCATGGCGTGGGGTGTCGCGATCGTGGCGGTGATGATCCTCTTCACCCCTTTGCTGCTGCGCTGTCCACCATTCCGGCGCTGGTATGGCCGGACGGATGCGCTGTCGGAGCGGCAGCGCCAGGCGCTTGCCGAGCGCGGCCTGCGCCGCTACTACCAGACCGCTTTCGATGACGGCTACGTGCCCCGCGTGATGCCCTACGTGTGGCGCATCATCTGGACGGTCGGCGGGTTGATGGCTGTGACCGCCGTACTGCCTACCAACACCGGACGGCCAGCCTTCGATGCCTTGGTGGTCTTCTCGACCTGGTATCCGATAGGCGTGATGCTGCTGGTTTTCGCGTCGAGGCCCCTTGGCCGGTTGATTCGCCAAAGAGCACAGGAGCGGCGGAAATGAGCACGTCAACCATCGAGGCGCTGGCCAGCGCCTGGGCAAGGATTGCCGAGGAAGCGGAATTCCCCGCTGACTACGAGGGGACTGCCACACCACAAGCGCATCGGGCTAGCGAAGCTATTCAGGAGCAGATTCGGGAGCGCATCGTCGCCACCAACGACATGCGGCTGTTCAGCCTGCTGCACCTGCTGGGTCAGGCGTCGCTGCGCATGGAGCAAGCGCTGTGGCCGGAGGATTACGAGCGGATGACGCGCGAGGTTGAGGAAGCCCTGCGGCAAGCCACCGACGCCAACGCCAGATCGTACACCCACGAAGAAGTGATGCAGGCGATGCAGGAACGCATCGACCGGGCGCGAGACAAGCCATGTTGATTGGCTATGCGCGCGTCTCGACGCAGGATCAGAACCTGGAGCTGCAACGCGAAGCCTTGAGCAAGGCCGGATGTAAAAAGGTCTTCGAGGACAAGGTGAGTGGCACGCGGGCAGACCGGCCTGGCTTGGCCAAGACGCTCGAAATGCTGCGCGAAGGCGATACTTTGGTCGTCTGGAAGCTCGACCGGCTGGGCCGGTCGGTCAAGCAACTGGTCGATCTGGTCGGCGATCTGCACAAGCACGGTGTCCAGTTCAGGAGCCTCACCGACTCCATCGACACCGGCACACCATCCGGGCGGTTCTTCTTCCACGTCATGGCGAGCCTTGCCGAAATGGAGCGCGAGCTGACCGTCGAGCGCACCCGCGCCGGGCTGGAAGTCGCCAAGCAGCTCGGCCGCAAAGGCGGCCGCAAGCCGAAGATGACCGACAGCAAGATCGAGTCGGCCAAGAAGCTGCTGGCCAGCGGGGTGCCGCCCAAGGACGTGGCCAAGAACCTCGGCGTGTCCATTCCGACGCTGTACCGCTGGGTGCCAGCCTCCACGCACGCTTAGCGTGCTTTATTTTCCGTTTTCTGAGACGACCCCATGACCAGCCGCAACGGCTACTTCCCAGGGAAGAAGCCGGCGAAGCGCAGCGCGATCATCACGCCGCGCACCGCCCAGGAAACCAAGATCGCCGCGATGCCGCGCCAATCCCGCGAAGTGCGCCAGGCCCTCGCCAAGACGCCGCCGCTGCGCGTCGGTGGCGCTGACCTGGTGGAAGGTGCCGACCGCATCATGCGGACGCCGGCCGAGCACCAGGCGCAGGGCGTCAGCTTCAAGGTGGCGCGCATCTACATGCGCGTGAGCACCGACGAGCAGGACTTGTCCCGCCAGAACGCCATCGTGGAGAGCACGCGGGCCGCCGGCTTCTACGTCGCCGGCATCTACCGCGAGAAGGCATCGGGCGCACGCGCCGATCGCGCCGAGCTGCTGCGCATGATCGGCGACCTGCAACCCGGTGAAGTCGTGGTTGCCGAGAAGATCGACCGCATCAGCCGGCTACCGCTGCCCGAGGCCGAACGCCTGGTGGCGTCGATCCGCGCGCAGGGCGCACGCCTCGCCGTCCCTGGCGTGGTCGATCTATCCGACCTGGCGGCCGAGGCCAAGGGCGTTGCAAAGGTTGTCCTGGAGTCCGTCCAGGACATGCTTTTGAAGCTGGCCTTGCAGATCGCCCGCGACGACTACGAGGATCGCCGCGAGCGGCAGCGGCAAGGCGTCGAGCTGGCGAAGAACGCCGGGCGCTTCACCGGCCGCAAGCCGAACACGAAGGTGCATGATCGGATCGTGGCCTTGCGTACCGCAGGCCACAGCATCCCGGAGGCGGCCAGGCTGGCCGGATGCAGCGAAAGCCAGGTGAAACGGGTATGGGCGCTGCACAACCAGGTGCAGTCCGAGGCGTGACCTATTCGACCGCTTCCAGCTCGCGCAGGCATTCCATGATCGCCGCCCGCTCCAGTGGGTCGAGCTTGGCGAGCTTCGCTTGCCAGCGGGCTTTCTTCCGCTTGATGCGCTCGCGCTCGCGGAAGTTGTTGCCCAGGTAGCGCAGATCGTGCAGGGCGTCCGGCTCGGGGTAGTTCATCCAGAGCCGTTCAATCGCAATGCCGCCGCGCGTCATCGCGTTGAACTCGATGGTGCGCCAGGTCGCCAGAGGCGAGCTGTCGTAGATCGGCGAGTCGTAGCCCGACACCATCACAGCACAGGGCAGGCCGGCCAGCACGTCGAGCAGCCGCACGTGGTCGGCGTCGTCGTATTCGTGCCGGTACAGCTTGCCGCCGCGCCTGCTGTCCATCACGTAGGGCGGATCGACATAGACGAACTCGCGGCCGGTGAAGGCGTGGCCTTCGAGCCAGGCCACCGCATCACCGCAATGCAGCTCCAGGCCGTCCACGTCGAGCTGCTGCCACGCCTGGATCACCTCGCGGTCAATGTCGATCCCGATGCTGCGCGCAGCGGGGCGCTTGCGCTCCAGGATGTTCCCGCCGCCCAGGTGCGTTTCGATGTAGGTGTCGTGGGGCGGAATGTTGTTGATGATCGTCTGATAGACGCCGGCACCGCCCTTCCCGCCGGGGTAACGCATGACTTTTCCCTTGGAGTAAATCGGACTTGGCCAGCATCGTCAGAAATGGGGTCTCCTCGTTTTCAGTGCAATAAGTGACGGTACGAAAAGCTAGCACTGG
>CAMLFK010000242.1 GCA_946479255.1 uncultured Oxalobacteraceae bacterium | reverse complement strand
ACATGGCTGATGGCAAAATCGTTCAGTGTATCGGCGCTGTGGTGGACGTTGAGTTCCCACGCAATGCAATGCCGAAAATTTTCGACGCACTGAAAATGGAAGGCTCCGAGCTGACCCTGGAAGTACAACAGCAGCTGGGCGACGGCGTGGTGCGTACCATTGCGCTGGGCTCGTCCGAAGGTCTGCGTCGCGGAATGATCATCCAGAACACCAATAACCCGATCATGGTTCCAGTTGGCAAAGCCACCCTGGGCCGTATCATGGACGTGCTGGGTAACCCGATCGATGAATGCGGTCCTGTCTCGAACGAGCGTACCGCATCGATCCACCGCATGGCGCCAGAGTACGACGAACTGTCGCCATCGACCGACCTGCTGGAAACCGGCATCAAGGTGATTGACCTGGTCTGCCCGTTCGCCAAGGGTGGTAAGGTTGGTCTGTTCGGCGGTGCAGGTGTGGGCAAGACCGTGAACATGATGGAACTGATTAACAACATCGCCAAGGCGCACTCGGGTCTGTCCGTGTTCGCCGGTGTGGGTGAGCGTACCCGTGAAGGTAACGACTTCTACCACGAGATGGCCGACGCCAAAGTGGTGGATCTGGAAAACCCAGAGAACTCCAAGGTAGCGATGGTGTACGGTCAGATGAACGAACCACCAGGCAACCGTCTGCGCGTCGCGCTGACCGGTCTGACCATGGCGGAAGCGTTCCGTGACGAAGGCAAAGACGTTCTGTTCTTCGTGGACAACATCTACCGCTTCACCCTGGCCGGTACCGAAGTATCCGCACTGCTGGGCCGTATGCCTTCCGCGGTGGGTTACCAGCCTACCCTGGCCGAAGAGATGGGCCGTCTGCAAGAGCGCATCACCTCGACCAAGACCGGTTCGATCACCTCGATCCAGGCCGTGTACGTCCCTGCGGATGACTTGACCGACCCGTCGCCTGCGACGACCTTCGGTCACCTCGATTCGACCGTGGTTCTGTCGCGTGACATCGCCTCGCTGGGTATCTACCCTGCGGTGGACCCGCTGGATTCGACCTCGCGTCAGCTGGACCCGCTGGTCGTTGGCCAGGAACACTACGACACCGCGCGTGCCGTACAGGGCACCCTGCAGCGCTACAAGGAACTGCGTGACATTATCGCGATTCTGGGTATGGACGAGCTGGCACCGGAAGACAAACTGCTGGTGGCGCGCGCACGTAAGATGCAGCGTTTCCTGTCGCAGCCATTCCACGTTGCTGAAGTGTTTACCGGTTCGCCAGGCAAATACGTTTCGCTGAAAGACACGATCAAGGGCTTCAAGATGATCGCGTCGGGCGAACTGGATCACCTGCCTGAGCAAGCGTTCTACATGGTTGGCACGATCGAAGAAGCAATCGAAAAAGCCAAGAAGCTCAACTAAGAATGGGTAAGCGCGCGCCGGCGGTAGTTGGCTGGCGAGCGCGCTTGTCTCGATAGGACACACATGGCACACACTATTCACGTTGACGTGGTATCGGCCGAAGAGTCAATCTTTTCGGGCGAAGCCGAGTTCGTCGCGTTGCCGGGTGAAGCAGGTGAGCTGGGTATCTACCCGATGCACACCCCGCTGATCACGCGCATCAGGCCGGGTGCTGTACGGATCAAGGTTGTCGGCCAGGCGGAAGAAGAGTTCGTCTTCGTCGCCGGCGGCATCCTGGAAGTACAGCCGACCGGCGTGACGGTTCTGGCCGACACTGCGATCCGCGGTGGCGACCTGGACGAAGCGAAAGCCCAGGCTGCGAAGAAGCAGGCCGAAGAAGCGATGAACAACAAGGAATCGAAGATCGACTATGCTCGCGCGCAAGCCGAGATGGCCGCCGCGATTGCCCAGTTGGCAGCGATTCAGCGCCTGCGCCACAAAGGCGGCCGCTAAGCGTTTCGCGTCACACAGCAAGATTGAAAAAGGCAGCCTCGGCTGCCTTTTCTTCGTTAACATCGTCTCGGGCAGATCGCAGCGCGCCAGGGCCTGCAACTTTGGCGCTCCACGTCGGCTGAATGAAACGGACGGACACCATGGGGAACATACCGTTCAATGTACGTTGCAGAACAATTTGAGCAATCCGGTTATGCATTGTTGGCAGGCTTGGTCTCGTCCAGCGAACTAGTCCACGTCGCCGATGCTCTGGGCTCACTGGATATCGACAGCGTTGCGGCCCGGCAGATGCTGGCGCTCGACTGGTGCGTGCAACTGGCGCGCGAGCTTCGCCGGCGCTTGAATGCCGAGAAGGTACTGCCTGAAGGCTACGTCGCGGTCCAATGCACTTATTTCGAGAAGTCGCGCGGCAACAACTGGCTGGTGCCCCTGCACCAGGACCTGAGTATCCCGGTGGCCGAGCAGATCGATCATCCCGGCCTCACTGGCTGGTCGCGCAAGGACGGGACCTGTTTTGTGCAGCCGCCGCCGGCTTTTCTTGCCCAACTTGTCGCGGTTCGCCTGCACATCGATGACTGTGGACCTGACGATGGCGCATTAAGGATCATTCCCGGTTCCCATCTGCAAGGGCGCCTCGACAGTGCGGCGGCCCACGCAGCGCGTGAACAATATGGAGAGCTGCTGTGTTCGGTACTACGCGGCGGCGCCATGGTAATGCGGCCGCTTCTACTGCACTCCTCATCAAAAGCCAGCGGCGTGAGCCGGCGTCGAGTCTTGCATTTTGTGTTCGGGCCGGTCAGCCTGCCGTTCGGATTGGGCTGGGAACGCTCGGTATGCGATATTCATGACAACTCGGGAATATTTGCAAGATTTCATGGTTATAATGTTCTCAATATATCAAGAGCTGGCACATCAGCCGATACCACGGAGAAGATCGGTCGCCATCATCTTGGGGTCGAGTAATGTCGGGATATCGCAATACGGCAATCGTCTGCGCCGCGCATGAAAGCCCAGCTCTGCGTGAAAGCAATTTTCGCTTGTCGAATTTGATGCCGTGAATTCGGCCGGCGGGAGTGATTTGGTCTTGTGGTGTTGCCGCAGGATCAATTGGTGCAATGACCTGTCGTTCAACCTTTTCAGGAAATGCTTATGAAAATTTCTTTCCAACCAAAATCCAAGACGCTGGCTGCCACGTTAGCTACGGTTTTATGTTTTGCCAGCGCTACTGCCCTGGCCGGCTACACGGACTGCATGAATGCTTGCCAGAATTATGCAAACCAGGCGCGCGCGAGTAAATATGCTTCAGTCTACGCGGCAGTGATGACCAGTTGCACCGGAAATGCGCCAGCCTCATTTTGCGTGGGACTAGCCGAGCAGGAGGCAACTCGCAACAGCAATGAGGTCTATAACAGCGTGTTGAGCTCGTGCACGAGTTCTTGCAAACCCTAATACCTGATTAGTTCGTGCCACTCGGCTTGCGTTTGAGAAACAGTCGAGGCCCGATTTATAGTTAATAGTAATCTCCTTGCAGCGGTACTTCGGTGCCGCTGCCCCCACGTTGCTGGCTTCCGTCATTTGCTTGATGCGTTTTACTTGCCCACCACCCCCGGAATATCCTTGGTCGGCCGGGCGAACTTGCCCTTGAGGTCATCCACGCCATGCTGCGGCTTGGCCATGCCGCGCAGGTCGGCACGGTCCTGGCGGGTCGTGGGAGTGGAAAGGTTCATCCGCTTGTCGCGGTTCTCCACCAGCCCTGGTAAAACTTCGCCGTCGCGGCTGAAGGACCAGGCCAGCATCGGGTCACCCAGCGGCAGGCTGTCGTTGGCTTGCCCCATGTGCCCGGTATTCCATACGTGCCAAGTCTTGCCGTAGCTGTTCAACTTCGATTTCATCAGCGCTTTTTCCGCCGCCTTGGGTATGCCCGGCGCCATCAGCTGGCCGCTGAGGATTTCGCCATTGTGGGGATGCCAGTACTTGCGCTCGTCAAGGGGCAAGGTCTCGAACAGTTTTTCCGAAATGATGTATTCGACGCCGTGCATATTGGCCTTGCGGGTGTTGCTGTCGAATAGCACGCACTGGGCGAAGTCTTCGTTTTTTTGGTGGCAGTAGTGATGCGCTTCGATCTGGTGTTCCGGCTTGTCTTTCATGGGATGAAAGCCGACCAGATAGATGTCGAAACCCGCCACCGGTCCGTTGCTTTGCAAGAGCCTGGCGCCGGCTTCGAGCGCCCGCGTTTTGGCCGTCTTGGCCTCACCCGGCGGCACATTTTCCTGGGCCAGCGTGTGGCCCGCGAACGTTATTCCGAATAACAAGGCCGGCAGGAAAGTGCGCATCGCGATCTCCATGAGCTGTCAGATGCTGCCGAGTGTAGAACCAGTCCGGACGCGCAGGCGTTCGATACGGATGGGAAAACGCGTCCGTTTGAGCGTGTGTGCGCCATGCGCCGGCTTGAATCTGGTAGGCTGTTTTTGACCTGATAACCACGAAGATTTGCCATGCGATCCATCGAGGAGATTTTGAAAGATAGTAAGACCATTGCCGTGGTCGGCCTGTCGCCCAAGCCCGAACGCGCCAGCGGCCACGTGGCCGAATACTTGCAGCAGCAGGGTTACCGCGTGCTCCCGGTCAACCCCAACTATGCGGGCCAGCAGATCCTTGGCGAGCCGGTCTATGCCAGCCTGCGCGAGGCCGCCGATGCGCTGGCCGAATCGGGGCAGGGCATCGACATCGTCGATTGCTTCCGCAAGAGCGAAGACATGCCGCAGCTTGCGCGCGAAGCCGTCGCGGCGCGCGCGCGCTGCCTGTGGATGCAGCTCGGCGTGGTCAACCAGAGCGCCGCCGACCTGGCTGCCGCGGCGGGGCTCGATGTCGTCATGGACCATTGCATCAAGATCGAACACGCGGCGCTGGGGTCCGCATGAAAGTGCGCGAGGAATTCCGCGTTACCAAGGACCTGAAGCTGCGCGACAAGGATGCCGCCCAGACCCCGCTGCGCGAGGATGGCGGCAATGGCGGCGTCAAGGCGCGCGAACGCGAGCAAACGGCAGAATTGGTGGCGAAGGTGTCCGTGCTGCAAGAGATGCTGTATGCCGCGCGCCAGCAAAAGGTGCTGCTGGTCCTGCAGGGCATGGACACCTCCGGCAAGGACGGCACCGTGCGTGCGCTGTTCCATGGCATCAATCCCATGGGCTTGCGGGCCGTCACCTTCAAGGCGCCCAACGACGATGACCTGGCCCACGACTATTTGTGGCGGGTGCACCGCCATGTGCCCGCCAAGGGCGAGATCGCCATCTTCAACCGCAGCCACTACGAGGACGTGCTGATCACGCTGGTGCAGGGCATGATCGATCAAAAGGAATGCGAGCGCCGTTATGCGCACATCCGCGACTTCGAGCGCATGTTGACCGAAACCGGCACCATCATCATCAAGGTATTCCTGCATATCTCCAAGGACGAGCAGCGCGCGCGCCTGCAGGAGCGTCTGGACGATCCGGACAAGCAGTGGAAGTTCGATGAGAAAGACATCGTGCAGCGCAAGCGCTGGGACGAGTACCAGCGCGCCTACGAACGGGCGTTGCTGGCTACGGATGCCGATCATGCGCCCTGGTATGTGATTCCGGCCGACTCCAAAACACACCGCAACCTGATCATGGCGACCCTGCTGCTGGAAATCATGGAGTCGCTCAAGCTGGAGTTCCCGCCGCCGCGCGAAGCGCTATCGGCGCTGAAGATCGATTGAAATTCGCTTAGAATGGATTTCCGCCAACAGATTTTATGGAACCGACCATGTTCAAGCCTTCGCCGTACCTTGTTGCAGCCCTGTGTGCCGCCGCGTTGACGAGCACGCCCGCGCGTGCGGCGACTCCCACTGCGCCTGCCACCCCGGCGGCGTCCGCTGCCAGCTGCCCGGCGGTGCTCAAGCACACCTTCAAGCGCCTGCAGGATGAAGCGCCGCAGGACCTGTGCCAGTACGCAGGCAAGGTGGTGCTGGTGGTGAACACGGCCAGCTACTGCGGCTATACCAAGCAATACGAAGGACTTGAAAAACTGTATGCCAAGTACGGCCCCAAGGGCCTGGTGATCCTGGGCTTCCCGTCGAATGACTTCGGCCAGCAGGAGCCGGGCAGTGCCAAGGAAATCGCCGACCTCTGCTACAACACCTACGGCGTCAAGTTCCCGATGTTCGCCAAGACCGGCGTCACGGGCAACGGCGCCAACCCGCTGCACGCCGCGCTGACCAAGGCCACCGGCAAGGCCCCGGCCTGGAACTTTACCAAGTACCTGATCGACCGTAACGGCAAGGTGCTTGAGCATTACCCGAGCAAGGTGACGCCGGAAGACAAACAACTGGTCAGCCGCATCGAGCAGGCGCTGGGCTCATAAGGGCGGCTGGCCTAGCTTGCCAGCTCGAAGCCTTCATCAAGCCAGCCGCTCAGGCCGCCGATCAATGATCTTGACGGGCCGCCCCAGCCGCGCCGCGCCGGGCGCGTACCGGCGCCAGTTCGCGCGCTAGGCCAGCAGCGCCGTCATCGGCCCGCGCAGCGCATTGCAGACCACGATCTGGTTGGCGCGTTCGAACATGGCGCGTGTGACGATGCCTTCGCTGGCGGCCCAGCTTGGATCGGCCAGCAGCACCGCACGCATCACGCCCGGCAGCACGCCGCAGGAAAGCAGAGGCGTGATCCAGCGGCCATCGATCTGCACGAACACATTGCTGCGTCCACCTTCGGTCAGTTCATCGCGCTCGTTGAAGAACAGCGTGTCGAACGCGCCCTGCGCTTCGGCGGCGCGCCAGGCGGCGTCGTAGCGCGTGCGGATGCTGGTTTTGTGGCGCAGGAAAACGTCGCCCGCGCTGGTACGTTCGGCGCTCACCAGCACCCGCACCGGCTGCGCCAGTTCGGTCATGGGCGCGTTCTGGAGCGTGAAGCCGTTTGCCGCGATGGCAAGGCGCATGCGGTGCGCGCCGTCCGCCAGCGTGGCGCAGGTGGTATCGAGCAGGCTGTTCGCCTCTGCCTCATCGTAGGCAAAACCAAAGTAAGCAGCCGATGCCGCCAGGCGCGCCAGGTGGCGTTCACGATTGCGCACGCCGCTTGCACGCGTCGCATACATGGTTTCGAACACCTCGAATTCATTGGCCAGGCCAGTCAGGAAGCGTGCCTTGAGCTGGCATTCGGCGTATTCATCGGCCGGGTCGCTGTCGAACACGATGCCGGCACCCACGCCCATTTCGCCTTCGCGCACGCCGTCGACTTCTTGCTGCAGGGTCAAGGTGCGGATCGGCACCGACAGGCAGAAGTCGCTCAACTGCCCGGGCACCGAGGGCGGATCGAACCAGCCGATCGCGCCGGTGTACACGCCGCGCGCCGTGCCTTCCAGTTCATGGATGATCTCCATGGTGCGGCGCTTGGGGGCGCCGGTGATCGAGCCGCACGGGTACAGCGCGGCGAAGATCTCGCCCAGCGTGGCGCCGGCGCGCAGGCGTGCGCGCACGGTCGACGTCATCTGCAGCACGCCGCTGTAGCGCTGCACGTCGAACAGGGCGGGCACTTCAACGCTGCCGGTGGCGGCCACGCGGCCCAGGTCATTGCGCAGCAGGTCGACGATCATCAGGTTTTCGGCGCGGTTCTTGGGGTCCGCCGCCAGCGCGGTGGCGCGGCGGGCGTTTTCCGTGTCGTCGGCTGTCGCGGGCGCGGTGCCTTTCATGGGCCGCGCCAGCAGTTCGCCGTGCTTGTGGCGCACGAACAGCTCGGGCGAGAGCGACAGCACCGCGCCGCCGCCGGGCAGGGCGATCAGCGCGCCATACGGCACCGGCTGGCGCGCGCGCAG
>CAMLFK010000241.1 GCA_946479255.1 uncultured Oxalobacteraceae bacterium | reverse complement strand
CGATGCTGGCGCACGAACTGAACCAGCCGCTGGCCGCCATTTCCAGCTACACCACAGGCGCGCTGAACATGCTCGACCGGGCGGCCGGCCGCGACCAGCCGATCGACGCCAGCCTGCTCAAGCCGGCGCTGGAACAAGCCAGCGCCCAGGCCAGGCGCGCCGGCCAGATCATCCGCAGCGTGCACGAGTTCGTCAAGAAACGGGAACCGGAACGCCAGCAGGTCGACATCGCCGACATGGTCCAGGGCATCGGCACCCTGATCGAACTGCAGGCGCGCAAGTTCTTCGTCGCCATCCAGACCGACATCCCGTCCGACCTGCCCAATGTCAGCGCCGACCGCATGCTGCTCGAACAGGTCTTGCTGAACCTGACCCGCAACGCCATCGAAGCCATGCAGGAAATCTCCCCGGAACGGCGCATCCTGCGCATCAGCGCCACGCATGCCGATGGCCAGGTGGAAGTGTCGGTCATCGACCAGGGGCACGGCATAGCGCCCGACGTGGCCGAGCGCCTGTTCTCGCCCTTCTTTTCCACCAAGGCGGAAGGCATGGGCATGGGCTTGTCGATCTGCCGCACGGCCATCGAATTTCATGGCGGAACCCTGACGCACCGCGCCAACCCAAAAGGCGGTACGATATTCGCATTCACGCTGCACGCCCAGCCGCATGCCAAGGAACATCTTAAATAAGCGCTATAAGGGGAACATCCATGCTGCACATCGTCGACGACGAAGATGCAATTCGCGATTCACTGGCCTGGCTGGCGCGCTCGCGCGGCATTGCCGCCTGCACCTATGCCTCGGCGCGTGCGTTTATCGCCGAGGCCGGCGCCAGTTTCGACGAGGGCGGCGACTGCATCCTGCTCGATGTGCGCATGCCCGACATCAACGGTGTAGCCGTATTCGACCAGCTGAGCGCGCGCCAGCTGACCAGCCGGCTGCCGGTGATTTTCCTGACCGGCCACGGCGACGTGCCGATGGCGGTGGACACCTTGAAGCGCGGCGCCTTCGATTTTTTCGAAAAGCCCTTCAACGACAACGAACTGATGGACCGGGTCGAGGAGGCGCTGGCCCAGTCGCGCGCGGCCGGCGCCGGGGCCGCCGTACAGGCGCGCCTGGCCAGCTTGTCGGCGCGCGAACGCGAAGTGCTCGACCTGATCCTGGCGGGCAAGATGAACAAGGTCATTGCCGACCAGCTCGGCATCAGCATGCGCACGGTCGAGGTGCACCGTTCGCATGTGTTCGACAAGATGCAGGTGAAGACTGCGGTCGAGCTTGCCGGACTGTTAAAGTAATCAAAAAGATACCGAACGGAACCGTGTGCATGCAGCCCTCCGGGTAAAGGCATAATTTACCCACGCACCAAACGAGGGGGGCAGCATGAGCGACAAATCCATAGCCGACCGCATGTACCTCAAGAACGCCAAGTCGCTTGCGGTGTTCAACGGCGAGGTCCATCCGGGCGTGATGTCACAGATGCCCCAGCAACTGCTCGACGCGGGCCGTGAAAAGGCCGAGGTGGTGCTGATGTTCGCCCTCAACCAGCGCGAGCTGGAACAGTATTTTCCGCAGGCCATGGAGCGCCTGGGCGACAAGGGATCGCTGTGGATCGCTTACCTCAAGCAGACCGCCGCCAAGGCCACCGACATCCACCGCGACAGCATCAGCGCCTGGGCCAAGGAGCATGGCGCCACGCCGGTGGCGATCATGTCGATTGATGGGGATTGGTCGTCGCTTCGCCTCAAGCGCTTGTAGCGTGCCGGGCCAGCGCCCATTGCACATGCTCGCGCACCAGCGCCGATGGATGATCCGAACGCGCCTGTAAGGCGGCAACGATCGCGGCGTCACCTTCCATTCCGCTGACCGCATTGCCCAGTCCCACAGCCAGATTGCGCAACCAGCGCTCATGCCCAATCCGCCGTATCGGACTACCCTCCAAGCGCCGGTTGAACTCTTCCTCGCTCCAGCCAAACAGCGTGACCATGTCCGCGCCGCCCAAGCCATTACGCTCGTCAAAATCCGCCACCACGGCCCGCTGCGCAAACTTATTCCACGGACAAATGCTCTGGCAATCATCGCAGCCATACACGCGGTTGCCGATCAAGGGCCGCAGCTCGATCGGAATGCTGCCCTTCAATTCGATAGTCAGATAAGAAATGCAGCGCCGCGCATCGAGCCGCCCCGGCCCCAGGATCGCCTGGGTCGGACACACATCGATGCAGGCCTGGCATTGCCCGCAATGGGCACCGGTCGGCGGATCGACCGGCAGCGGCAAATCCACCAGGATCTCGCCGATAAAGAACATCGAGCCGGCCTCGCGGCTGAGCAGCAAGGTGTGCTTGCCGCGCCAGCCCAGCCCGGCCTTTTCCGCCAGCGGCAACTCCATCACCGGCGCCGAATCGGTAAATACACGAAAGCCCAGTTCGCCGGTGGCCGCGCGGATGCGTTCGGCCAGCTGCTGCAAGCGGTTGCGCAAGACCTTGTGGTAATCCCGCCCGCGCGCATAGATCGACACCACGGCCGTACCCGGCTCGGCTAGGTGCGCACGCTCGCGCTCGCGCCAGTCGTCCGGCGTGCTGGAGGGCAGATAGTCCATGCGCGCACTGATCACCCGCACCGTGCCGGGCACCAGCTCGGCTGGGCGGGCACGCTTCATGCCGTGGCTTGCCATATAATCCATCTCGCCGTGATGGCCGGCCGCCAGCCAAGCCTGCAAACCGGCTTCCGCATGGCTCAGGTCGACATCGCCAATGCGCAGCTCGGCAAAGCCCAGTTCAAAGCCCCATTGCTTGATGGAGTGCGCAAGCGCGTTCAGGTCGGGTTCGGGAGGCTGCATGCGGGGGCTACAATGGTGGATGAAACAGTAGGCATTTAAAGCGACATTCTATTCGATGGAACAATTCAAAGCCCACCTCGCGGACGACGATGCCACCGCCGCGCTCGGCGCAGCATTGGCCAGGGCGCTCGCGCCGGGCCTGGCGATCCACCTCCATGGCGACCTCGGCGCCGGCAAAACCGCGCTCACCCGCGCCATGCTGCACGCCGCCGGCCACGTGGGCAAGGTCAAGAGCCCGACCTACACCCTGTCCGAACCCTACCGCATCGAACTTGGCGGGCGCACCATCAACCTGATCCACTTCGACCTGTACCGCATGTCCAGCCCGGAAGAATTCCTCGATGCCGGCTTCCGCGAAGATTTCAATGGTGAAAACATTTGCGTCGTCGAATGGCCGGAAAAAGGCGAGCCCGTGCTGCCGCCGCCCGATTTGAATATCACCCTGACGGTCGCCGGCAGCGGTCGTGATGTAGAATTACAAGCGTTGTCCCACCTGGGTCTGTTATGCCTCGACCGTCTCACCTTCACACCCCACCCTTGATTGCCGGTCCCGTCAGCCGGCGCACTTTGCTCAAAGCCGGCGGCACGCTGCTGCTGTCGGTATTGCCCGTCCTGCCCGCCAGAGCGGCGCAGATCCTGGCGGTGCGCGTCTGGCCGGCGGAAGAGTACACCCGCGTCACGCTGGAAAACGACAGCGAGCTCAAGGTCACGCACTTCATGGTGCCCGATCCCCACCGGCTGGTGGTGGACATCGAGGGCCTGGAACTGAACCCGACCCTCAAAAGCCTGGTGGCCAAGATCCAGTCGGGCGACCCGTACATACAGCAAGTGCGCGTCGGCCAGAACCGGCCCGGCGTGGTGCGCCTGGTGTTCGACCTGAAAGAAGAAATCAGGCCACAGCTGTTCACGCTGGCCCCGGTCGGCACCTACAAGCACCGCCTGATTTTCGACCTGTACCCGATCGAGCCGGTCGACCCGATCGCCGCCATGATCGAAAAAGGCGAATGGTCGCAGCCGGACGCGCCAAGCGGCTTGCCGGTGCCGCCCGCGCCCGAGACGCCCGTCGCCGCCGCCCCGGCCACGCCCGCGCCCTTGCCGCAGCCACCGGTGCTGGCCAAGGCCGAGCCGGCCGTGCCGCCTCAAGCCAAGCCGGAAGCCGTGCATCCCAAGGCCACCAAGGTCGACCGCATCATCACCGTCGCGCTCGACCCCGGCCATGGCGGCGAAGACCCGGGCGCGATCGGCCCGGCCGGCACGCGCGAAAAAGACATCGTGCTGCAGATTGCCAAGCGCCTCAAGTTCAAGCTTGAAGAATTGCCCAATGTGCGCGTCATGCTGACCCGCGACGGCGACTTTTTCGTGCCGCTCGGCACCCGCGTGGAAAAGGCCCGCAAGGTCGACGCCGACCTGTTCGTTTCCATCCACGCCGACGCCTTCATGCTGCCGAGCGCGCGCGGTTCGTCGGTGTTCGCGCTCAGCGAAAAAGGCGCCAGCTCGACCGCCGCGCGCTGGCTGGCCAACAAGGAAAACCTGGCCGACTCGATCGGCGGGGTCAACATGAAAGACCAGGACAAGCAACTGGCCAGCGTGCTGCTGGACTTGTCCACCACGGCCCAGATCAACGACAGCATGAAGCTGGGCAAGGCCGTGCTGGGCGAAATCGGCGGCATCGCCCGCCTGCACAAGGCTGCGGTGGAACAGGCCGGCTTCGCCGTGCTCAAGGCGCCGGACATTCCCTCGATCCTGATCGAAACCGCGTTCATCTCCAATCCGGAAGAAGAAGCGCGCCTGCGCGATAATGGCTACCAGGACCAGATTGCGGACGCCATTACCAAAGGCATCAAGCGCTACTTCGCCCGCAATCCGCCGATGGCAAAGAGCCGCCTGACTTAAGACCGGCTCCAATCGAACACCAACAAAAACCAAGAGGAATTCACGCATGACCGCAATCGCGATGGTCGACCACGGCTCGCTGCCAGCCGTTCAGATCACAGCTCCGGACGGCGCCGAAGCGATCGTTACCCTGTACGGCGCCCATCTGGTGTCGTGGAAAGCGGCGGGCGCCGAGCGCCTGTTCTGCAGCGAGCGTTCGGCGCTCGACGGCAGCCGCGCCATCCGCGGCGGCGTGCCGGTCATCTTCCCGCAATTCGCCGAGCGCGGCCGCGGCATGCGCCACGGTTTTGCACGCATCAGCAACTGGAAAATGACCCACAGCGGCCTGACCGAAGGCGCGGCCTTCGCCCGCTTCACCCTGACCCGCGAAGACCTGCCGCATGTGCTCGCGCGCGCCTGGCCGCACGACTTCGTGCTGACCCTGCGCGTGACCGTGCGCGGCCCTGAACTACGCATCGGCCTGGACGTGCACAACAACGCCAGCGAGAGCTTCGAGTTCGCCAGCGCCTTGCACACCTACTTCAAGGTGGAGGAACTAAGCCAGGTGCGCATCGAAGGCGTGCAGGAAGGCGTGCTGCGCATTGAAGACAAGTTCGACGAGATCTTCCGCGATATCGCCGGCCCGATCGTCATCAGCGAGCCTGGTTCAACGCTCACGCTGGAGCAGACCGGCTTCAAGGATGCGGTGGTATGGAATCCAGGCGCGTTTGACGCGGCCACCCTGTCGGACATGGCGGACGATGAGTACCGCCGTTTTGTCTGCGTGGAAGCGGCCCTGATCGAGCCGCATGAGCTGGCGCCAGGGACGGCCTGGCATGGTGAGCACACCATTACCGTCGCTTAGATTAGTTACAGCTAGGTCCGTCATCCCCGCGCAGGCGGGGACCCATAGCACGTTTCCGAAGCTGGAATGCGCGCGCAATTGAGCACGTGTGCTATGGATCCTCGCCTTCGCAAGGATGACGGGTCCCAGGATCCAGGCGTTGTCGGCTCAGTTCGACTCTTTAATCACCCGCCCGGCGCTAGCCTGCACCGGCCGCGCATTCATCGGATACAGGCGGCTGAACAAGGCCATCTGCGCAGGCGAAGCCTGCACCGGATTCTTCATCACCATCCACAGCACGCCCTCATTGCAGGGCGGCGTGGTCAGCGATCCCATATACGTAAAGTACTCGCGCTTCTCGGGCAGGATCTCGTTCACATCGAGCACGATCGAGGGGCGGATGATGTCTTGCTTTTCCAGCGGCAGGTTGTTCCACACGGTCTGGATCATGTTCTGCGCCTTGCCGCGCTCGAGCAGCACGGCCAGCACCGCCAGCTTGCCTTCCGGATCCTTATGCACCAGGTGCACCACCATCTCGAACGCGCGGCCATTGATGCGCTCCTCGCCGGGACGGTGGAAATGGAACTGCACCAGCTCATACGAGCGGCCCAGCACCGTGATGAAATTGCCACTGGCCAGGTCGACCTGCACGGTATGGCCGTTGTCGACCACCGTGAAGGAGGACGGCTTGTAGTCGAACACGATCTGTTCCAGCTCGACCTTCATGCCGTCGCGGATATCGATCGGCGACTGGCGCTCGCCGCTGCCGCACTTGGACCAGGCGCTGTTGATCTTGCCCCAGTTTTCAGGACCGGTCTCGCCCTCGTAGGACCAGTGGTCGCTATGGAAAGGTTTTGGCGCGGGCACGGCCGCGGCGGCGACAAGCTGCTTGCGCTTGAGGTCGGTCGCGCGCCTGGCCTTGGCGGCAGCGGCGGCGCGCGCAGCCTGGTTGGCGCGCATCACGGCCAGCCGGGCGGCGATCTTGGCGGACAGTTCGACTTCCGCCTCTTCCTCGGCGGCCTGGGCGGCGGCGGCGGATTTGGCCGGCACAATATTCGGTTTGATCGACGGAATCACACTCTTGGGCGCTTCGGCGGCGTGCGCCGGCGCAGCCGCGGTCGCGGCTGAAGGAGGCAGATAAGGATCGGTCGCGCTTACCGCCGTCGTCATGACGAAGCTGCAAGCAAACAGGGCGATCAGGTTACGCATGGGAGTCCAGAAAGTAAGAATTACAGTCTGGTTATCGGCGCGTATGCCGGGAAACTTGAATCTTTACAGAAACTTCCGCGCGACGAGCGTCGCGCGGCCACAACACACTTTAACAATTAAACGATTAGCGGCTCATCATCCGGCGGCCGAACTTGTACAGGCCGCCCACGGCGATCGGCACCACGGCCGCGCCCACACCGATCAGCACGATGGTAGTCAGGTTCTCGCGCACGATCGGGATATTGCCGAAGAAATAACCAGCGGTGACCAGGCCCACCACCCACAGCACGGCGCCGGTGATGTTGTAGAGCTGGAAACGGGTAAAGGTCATGTCCGACACACCGGCCACGAAAGGCGCGAAGGTGCGCACCACCGGCACGAAGCGCGCCAGGATGATGGTCTTGCCGCCGTGCTTTTCAAAAAATTCATGGGTACGGTGCAGCGCGTCTTTATTGATCCACCGGTAATCGTGGGTGAACATCTTTTGCCCGACGGCTTCCCCGATGAAGTAATTCAAGGTATTGCCCGTGACCGCAGCGATCACCAGCAAGGTCAGCAACAGCACATAATTCATTTCACCCGTCGCGCAAAAGGCACCGGCAATGAACAGCAGCGTGTCGCCAGGAAAGAAGAACAGGACTACCAAGCCCGTCTCGGCGAAGATGATGAAGAACAGCACTGCGTAGACATAGATTCCGTACTGCGACAGCAACACACCCAGCGTTTTATCGACATGCAAAATCATGTCGAAGAATTGCATCAGATCCATATTAATCCTAAAAGGTAGGCGCGAATCATACCATCACTCGTGCTGTCAAAATGCATGATCGCGCGTCGCCGGGATGGTAAAAATTGACACAGCACAGGACCGCTGCGGCCTTGTAATTACGATTACAATCGGCCCCGGAGGCGAGGACCATGCGAACATACTTTTTATCAATTTCCCTGTGCGCCACGCTGGTGCTGAATGCATCCGCGGGCG
>CAMLFK010000240.1 GCA_946479255.1 uncultured Oxalobacteraceae bacterium | reverse complement strand
GCGAACGACGGCGCGAAGTGCATCGCGCCGCGGTCGACCGGGTTCATCTCCGCGCTGAACAGCTGCTTGGTCAGCAGCGCGTTGCTGGCCGCGCGGCGCACGTCGACATGCACGCCGGCGTCGTCGACGGCGGTCACCTCCATCTTGTTGACGTTGCCTTTGACGCCTTTCCACACATCGGTGTACTGGTAGGTCCAGGAGTCGCCGACGGCGGGCGAGGGCGCCGGCGCGGGCAGGTGCGCCTCGGCCAGCGCGAACGGTCCGGCCAGGACCAGGCAAAGGGCGATACAAGTTTTCAGGGTGCCGCTGGTGCGCATGCCGTCTCCTTTAATTGTAATTTGTTTGGCAACACTATCACAATCCGAAGGGCGTGGCGCCCCATTGGTCGCTGACCCCGACAAGACCGCTGAAACCCTGACTACGAAAAAGTATTGAGAACGGAGTAATAAATGAGAATCATCAACTTTTCTGAGGCTCGCAACAGTCTACGGGCTGTTATCGACCAAGTGGTTGAGGATGCTGACGTTACCGTTATCGCGCGTAGAGATGCGCCGGATGCAGTGGTCATGTCCCTCGATCATTACAGCAGCCTCATGGAGACCGTGCACCTGTTGAGTTCGCCTGCTAACGCGGCTCACCTCGCCAAATCTATCGCGCAGGCGCGTTCTGGCCAAGCGCAGCATCGGGAACTATTCAACATTTCCGAGGCAGAGGGACAGCAAAATGCGCAACTTGAAGTTCACAGATGATGCGTGGGAAGGCGGATAGACGAAACCAATCGGCTAGTCTACGAGGTGCATGACGATGAACTGGTCATCATTTTGTGTCGCTATCACTATTGGTAGATTGGGGAGCTACGGCTCCCTTTCTTTTGTCGCTTGAGAAGCAATGAAAGATCGCGCCACTGGAAAGACCCCCCTGTGTCACCTCGTCCATGCCTTGCACTGCTGCCCAGTCGATGCCTGCGGCCGCGGCCAGGCCGACATACTTGGTGACGACGCCTTTCGAGATCCCCAACGCGCCGGCGATCTGGTGCTGCGACATCCTTGCGTCCAACTTCAAACGCAATACGTCTTTTATCTTACGCATATTGATCCTTGATACCGGCACGCTGTCTCCAGACAAAAAGCTGGCAGCGTAACCGGTCGGTTGCTATATGCGTAACATCATTTCTGCGCTGTACGATGCCATTCCGGTATCGTGACCGTTGATTCCGGCATCGTGACCGCCGATTCCGGTGGCGGCCGAAATCGGTCACGATAGACCGGAATGGGTGGTCACGATAGCGGAATCGCTGGTCACGATGGACCGGAATACCCAGTTAACGATAGCCAGCGCTGAGCGAACTTAAACCGATCGTGCACTAAAACCTCGTTACAAACTCCCTCAACGTCGGGAGCAGGTCCTGGTCTACAAGCCGGGTTTCGATGGCGTTTGCTTTTTTTATGTGGTCGGGATTAGCTACGTCGAACGTGTCCATGGTCGTAATGATCAACGTGCCTTGGGTTGTCTTGCCATCCGCAGTCTTAATCGGAATGACCTGTGCAGCTTCCGGCACTTGCCTTGCGCTTACCTCAAACGGGAGGTAAATCATCCATCCGACTGCCGGGCGGTCAGGGAAGACACTTTTCTCACTATAACCGCCGGGGGCCACCTTCACGAGCATAGGATTCCACAACCCCATTACTGATTGAACGAGCTTGACTACATTGCGATAGTCTTGAAAAGCGCTGGCGTCCTTTGCGCTGAAATCGAGGTTTGAAGGGATGCGGCTAGTGTTGTAGGTTGTGGTGTATGCGGCGCCGCCAGAATCTTCGATACCGTTCCAGACGCCCAGAATCCGCAGGTCCGATGCAAGGTTGGCTTTGTCAGCCTTGCTCATGGCAAGTGCGGCTGGGCTGGGGCCAGTCGCGGAAAATGCCGGGTTTAACAATGAGGCCGCCGGAGTGGCTGCGGGTGGAAACCATTCATTAATGGGAAAACCCGCAGTTTCGAGAAATTTGGCGAGCTTCCAGAGATCATTGTACTGGTCGTCTATTGATGGAAGAGTGGCGCCAGTCCGAAAGTTCGCGCTGATGGTGAGGTAAAGGCTCATGGGGTCAGAACAGTAATGATGGGTAGGAGAGCCGTTCGGAACGCTTGGGTGAAGTAAGCGTGACTTAACGGCTGCATAAAATGCCAGTGCAGTTGAGACGGCGGTGAGGCATCTATGACCGCGCTTTGCGTGTTTGCCTGCTTCATAATCTTGATTCGGCCCGTGATATTAAAGAAAAATTCAGGCTCCTGCCCGGACACGAAAAACTGATCGTAACCCGCCTTCGCTTCCAGCAGTAGACAGGCTTGCGACTTGAATCCATCAAAGTCTGTACCGCCAAATCTCCACTCGGTTCGCGGAGTAAACCCTGTGATTCGCGCTTGATAGGCACGCGCCTCGTCAGACATATGCCAGTTCCGAGCAACCAACGTTCCGCAATCTGGAGGGCACTTTGAGCATGTGTCCCGCGTCTTTGTTTGCGATCCGGCCTTCGCGATGGGCGCAGCCTTTGCCCGCTCGGCGGACTCGGCTTTCTTTTTCGCTGCTTCGTTGATGGCGGCCGCGCCGGCACCCGTGACAGCGACAACGCCAAGGGCCCGCAACAGCGCCAGCGCTGCTCCTTCAATAACTGGGACGGCAAGTGCTGCCATTCAGAACTCCTTCAAGTGGGATCTCATTTTCACGACGAGGTCGGCAAACCGCTGCTCGACGCTTTGCCCCGGCTTTGTCAGCCATGCGTTGATTGCCGGCTGACGATAGAAGCCGGGGGCGAAGGCCTCATAGTAGAGAAACTGGGTGACGGATGATCCCTCCCTGAAACCAAGAGCGGCTGCATGTCTGTACGCTTGCTCAAGACGAGTTTTTAAGGTGCCGTCGTCGGCCAGCTCTGAATGTTCGGTGATGATGTTCTTGCGTACCTCGCCCACATACTGGAGCTTCTCAAGATGGTCCAAATGGGCGAGTTGCGCTTCGCTGAGCTTAAGCATCGGTTCTCCCTGTCGCGACCCGCTGACCGTTGTAGATGAAGTGCCACTCATCGACAAGGTGGAAGAATTCGGCGCGCTGTCCAGCGTCCATCGTGTGGTAAAGGTTCCCCAGCACCCGAGGGTCATAGAACCGCAGAAGGGCCTTCCTGCCATCCGGCAGCTCCGCCTCCAGCTTCAGTTGCAGCAGCTGCGACAGGCCTTCCAGATCGATGGAGGTGATTAGCCAGGAGACGGACGGCAAGGCTTGTTCGAGCTCCTGAAGTTGCGGCACCTGCTCGTCGGCTTTCGTTGCATCTACCAGCCATGGCCCTGCGTGCGCGAGTGGTTCGTCCTCCGTGCCGTGCAGGATGGGACGATTGAGGCCTTGCTGGTACTGGATGCGCTGGCCTGTATGCTGCTCGTACTGGAAACCGTCCACCAGTGCATAGAGATTGAGCATGTCCTGGCTTTGCCGAAGGACTTGGAATCGCTCGATAACGTTGATCATCGCTAGCTTCTCACCACCATGGCCGCCCCAGTGGCTGCGGCCGCGGCAAGACATTCAAGGCATATGGTTGGCGCTTCTTGAGCGATAGTTTTGCTTGTCGCTTCCAGCGGGCTTTCCGCATGAGAAGCAGAGCCCCCTTGCTCGGAGTTCTGATCCCACGACGCCAAAGACTGCGTAGCGATTAGGGTCGCGCCACATGCGGTCTTGTCGCCTTGTCTCGCCGCTGATTGGCCAAATCCATTCAGGTCGTCAGCGCCTTCGGTAATGGCGAACGTGCCTTTGCATTTCTGGCATACCGTCAGGTCGCCGACCCTCGCCACCGCTTTGTCGTAAATCGTCCAAGTCAAGTCTCCACTGATCACGGTGCCACCGTGGCTGGTCTTGTCACCCATCCGAATTATTGGCTTACCCATTGATTCCCTTTGTCCCCAGCCAGCGGGCTAATGTTTGACCGCGAGGAAATTATGGGGAGGGTTTATCTTTATGTCAACCATGCTGAGGCATCGTTAAAACTGCGTGCGCTCACATGTGAACTTGCCCCTATGTCCACGCTGGCCCTCCGCGCGAATGCCATGCCTAAAATGTCTTAGAAAAGTCCCTTGGGGTAGCTATGCCGCTGGCGGAAATGCTCAATATGTCGCGCGTTGCTGAGATCCGCTTCGCAGTAAGCGCACCGTCCATACTGCATGGAATCGAGCTTGGTCCAGATCTCGCTTCTTTCCTCCCTGGTCAGGCTGCTCCATGGATGCACACCATGTCTATGCCTGACCAGGCAGGCCGGAGGAACCTCATCCCGGTCCAGTTTTCGCATTTTTCAGCCCGCGCGATGGTCTTGCGCAAGCGGCTCGACCGGCAACCTTTGCTTAAATCCTTGCAAACGTATCATCCGGTCGCAATCGAGCATCACCGGATGTGCTGGTCCAAAATGTGTGTTCAATTGCGCACGCAGCGCTTCCGCACGGGATTCTGTGTGCAGATTTTGCTGAATCAAAGCATGATATTCGGCTAGCATGCGCGACTCCGGTACGTCCGGAACCGGATCGACACCCATGATTTCGGCAAGCAGATCGGAGCTGGCCACGCCCTTCGTCTGCAAAGTGACGTGTCTGATTCCGGTTTCCAGCATGCCGGAATCTTCGGCCTGGAACTGATGTAAAACCCGGATGCAGGCGGAATCTATACTGGTGAGCACTTGCGGGCCGTGGGTCGTCACGATGAACTGGATCAGTGGAAAAGCTTCCCGCAGACTGGCCAGGAAAACTTGTTGCCACGATGGATGCAAATGCATATCCACTTCGTCGATCAAGACGATGCCTGCGGTGGCCTTGGCTGCCCGTGCCCCCAGATGCGGGTTGAGCTGCACGGCGCGAAAGGCGATATCGGCCACCATGCCGAGACTGTTGCGGATGCCGTCGCTTAACTGGCTCACCGCGAGCACGCCAAAATCGTTGTGTCCAACGGTGACGTCCGACTGCGTTTCTGAATACCACAGGTTTTTCCATCCGGTTGGGGCCAGAACGATATTCACGGCCTCCTGAACCGCGGCGACCAGCGGCGATAGCGCGCTTTGATGCGAAATCACTTCCTGCGCGGAGGCGCCGGGCGTGTTTTCCATATAGCGGATTTTGCTTTGGGTGACCGAACGGTAGGCATAGGCGAACCATTCCAGAAAGTATTTGTAGCTGGACGCCGGTTCCATGCAATCGATGTAGGCCGATGCCCTCGAATCAAAGCCGGTGGCAAACATTTTTCCGGCGGTGAGCTTTTTTTGATTCCACAGGCGACCGGTCCCATAATAGGCCAGCAGTGGCCAATCTTGTTGCGAGCCATTCTGTGCCGCGCGGGCGTACAGCGCCGCGCCGTATTGTGCCAGGGGCCGCGCGTCTTTGATGGTGGTGCCGGCTTTAGCGGTGTTCAAAGCGCGCCGCCACGAGATCGGAGCAGCGCCGTCGGCCAGACTTCCATGTCCATGTATCTCCGCTGGAAAAGCTTGGACTTTGCTACGCATGTCGCCATTGGAGACAACGGTGCGCACATCGGTTAGTTTTATGCTGCGGCCTTTACCTGATGGGAACGCGGCAAGATAAGTGTCAAACAAAACGCGGATCGCATCGAGTATGCTGGTTTTTCCGCCACCATTGTTTGCGATGAAGACGGTCAGTTCCGGATGTAAATCGCACGTCACGTCGGTGAACAGTCGGAAATTTCGTAACCGGACGGATTCCAGCTTCATCGTTGTTGCGCTCTTTCTGGGCTGATCCCCATCGTTGCTTGGCTTGTGCGGTCCATTGATTTAAAGCCTACATCAAAATCACGTCGTACTGCTCCTGGTGGTACGCCGTCTCGACCTGCAGCGAGATCTTCTTGCCGATGAAGTCCCCCAGCATGGCCAGGTGCTGCGACTCCTCCTCGAGGAACATGTCGACCACCTCCTGCGAGGCGAGGATGCGGAATTCGCGCGGGTTGAACTGCTTCGCCTCGCGCAGCAGCTCGCGCAGGATCTCGTAGCAGATCGTGCGCGAGGTCTTGACCTGGCCCTTGCCGGCGCAGGCCGGACAGGGCTCGCACAGGATGTGCGCCAGCGATTCGCGCGTGCGCTTGCGCGTCATCTCCACCAGCCCGAGCGCCGAGAAATTCGACACCGATACCTTGGTGCGGTCGCGCGACAGCGTCTTCTTCAACTCCTGCAGCACGGCGTTGCGATGCTCGTTGTTCTCCATGTCGATGAAGTCGAGGATGATGATGCCGCCCAGGTTGCGCAGCCGCAGCTGGCGCGCGATGGCGTGTGCCGCCTCCAGGTTCGTCTTGAAGATCGTGTCGGCGAAATTGCGGCAGCCGACGAAGCCGCCCGTGTTGACGTCGATCGTCGTCATCGCCTCGGTCTGGTCGACGATCAGGTAGCCGCCCGACTTGAGGTCGACGCGCCGGCCCAGCGCGCGCAGGATCTCTTCCTCGACGCCGTACAGGTCGAACAGCGGGCGCTCGCCCGTGTAGTGCTGCAGGCGCGACAGCACGCTCGGCGTGTACACCTGGGCGAATTCGACGAGTTTCAGGTAGTTCTCGCGCGAGTCGACGAGGATCGCGGCCGTCTCGTCGTGCACGAAGTCGCGCAGCACGCGCTGGGCCAGGCTCAGGTCCTGGTACAGCAGGCTCGTCGCGGGACGCGTGCGCGCACCCGTCATGATGGCGCCCCACGTCTTGCGCAGGTAGTCGACGTCGGCGGCGAGGTCGGCGTCGGACGCGTCCTCGGCCTGCGTACGCACGATATAGCCGCCTTTTTCGTCCGGCGGCAGCAGGCCCGCGAGGCGCGCGCGCAGGGCTTCGCGCTCGGATTCCTTCTCGATCTTCTGCGAGATGCCGATGTGTTTATCCTGCGGCAGATAGACGAGCATGCGGCCCGCGATCGAGATCTGCGTGGACAGGCGCGCGCCCTTCGTGCCGATCGGGTCCTTGATCACCTGGACGGTCAGCACCTGGCCGTCGAACAGGATCTTTTCGATGGGCGTTGGAGGGGCGCTGCTGCTGCCGTTCGCGCCGTCGTGCGGCCTGGCTTCCCAGATGTCGGCCACGTGCAGGAACGCGGCGCGTTCGAGGCCGATGTCGATGAAGGCCGACTGCATGCCCGGCAGCACGCGCACGACCTTGCCGAGATAGACGTTGCCCGCGAGACCGCGGGTGAGCGTACGCTCGATGTGCAGCTCTTGTACGGCACCCTGAACCACCAGCGCGACGCGCGTTTCCTGGGGGGTGATGTTGATCAGGATGTCTTCAGTCATGAGGCCGGATTCTAATTGTTGTCTCTGGTCACATCATACACGTAGGGTGAGCACTCCGTGCCCACGCGTAAGGCCGAGCAACCGTATACGTCACGTTATAGCGCGCTGACGCCCGCTTTCTGCAATAACTGCGCCGTCTCGAACACGGGCAAGCCCATGATGCCGGAATGGCTGCCTTCGATGTGCTCGATGAACAGGGCGGCGAGGCCCTGGATGCCATAGGCGCCGGCCTTGTCGTAGGGCTCCGGCGTCGCGCAATAGGCGCGGATCGCTGCCGGCGTGAGCTGGGCGAAACGCACGTTCGACACCTGCGTCACCTGCTCGAACACGTCCGTGTAGTGCAGCGCGACCGACGTCAGCACCTGGTGCGTGCGGCCCGACAGGCGTTCCAGCATCGCATGCGCTTCCTTCGGATCGGCCGGCTTGCCGAGGATCTCGCCGTCGATGGTGACGGTCGTGTCGGCCGACAGC
>CAMLFK010000239.1 GCA_946479255.1 uncultured Oxalobacteraceae bacterium | reverse complement strand
TGGCGCTGCTGCTGGGGTTTTTTTGGCTGTTGCCATCTTCGAGCCTCCTTAACAATCACATGGGAAATTGCGCATTTGAACGCACAGCTTATATTGGTGGGGTTTTACTCTTGATGCAAGTGTTTTTCGATAAATAATCGGCGGTTTCATAGGGAAAACCCCGGAACTACGCCCTTTATCTCGTTTTCCCCACCCCGCGATGCGTGTAGGAGCATCGAGAAACCGTAGCGGGCCGCGCAGTAGGTTTATCGAGGCTCCTACCGCATGCCGCCCGGGATCATGCCTTTCATGGAGCGCATCATCTTCATCATGCCGCCACCTTTGAGCTTTTTCATCATGGTTTGCATCTGATCGTACTGCGCCAGCATGCGGTTTACTTCCTGCACCTGCACGCCGGCACCGGCTGCAATACGGCGCTTGCGGGTCGCTTTAATCAGCTCCGGACGGGCGCGTTCCTGCGGCGTCATCGAGTCGATAATGCCGACCATGCGGCGCACCTGACGGTCGGCCTGGTCCATATTGGCGCCGCCGGCGGCCTGCTGCATCTGGGCCGGCAGCTTGTCCATCAGGCTGGCCATGCCGCCCATCTTCTTCATCTGGGACAGCTGCGACTTAAAGTCGTTCATGTCGAAACGCCCGCCGACCTTGATTTTGTTGGCCAGATCGGCCGCGGCCTTGCTGTCGACCCCTTTGCGGGCTTCTTCCACCAGCGCCAGGATGTCGCCCATGCCCAGGATGCGGTTGGCCATGCGCTGGGCGTCGAAGGCTTCCAGGCCGTCCAGTTTTTCCGACACACCGGCGAACTTGATGGGCTTACCGGTAATGTGGCGTACCGACAGCGCCGCACCGCCGCGCGAGTCGCCATCGAGCTTGGTGAGCACGATACCGGTCAGCGGCAGCGCCTCGTTAAAGGCCTTGGCGGTGTTGATGGCGTCCTGGCCGAGCATGGCGTCGACCACGAACAGGGTTTCGATCGGCTTGACCGCGGCGTGCACGGCCGAAATTTCCTGCATCATCGCTTCGTCAATACCGAGGCGGCCGGCGGTGTCGATGATCAGCACGTCGTGATAATGCTTCTTGGCCCAGTCCAGTGCGGCACGGGCGATGTCGACCGGCTTGTCGGCGGACGTCGACGGGAAGAAGTCGGCGCCGACCTGCTTGCTGACCGATTCGAGCTGGGCGATCGCGGCCGGACGATACACGTCGGCGGAGACCGTCAGCACTTTCTTTTTCTTTTCTTCTTTTAAGTACTTGGCCAGTTTGCCGACGGTGGTGGTCTTACCCACACCTTGCAGGCCGGTCATCAGGATGATCGCCGGCGGTTGCTGTGCAAAGCTCAGCTGCGAGGCTTCGGGACCCAGGTCCGCGCCCATCAGCTGGGCCAGTTCGCGCTGCACCACGCCGACCAGCGCCTGGCCAGGGCTGAGCGAGGCGATGACTTCTTCGCCCAGGGCCTTTTCCTTGACGCGGCCGATGAATTCGCGCACCGCTGGCAGCGCCACGTCGGCCTCGAGCAGGGCCAGGCGCACTTCGCGCAGCATCTCGGCGGTATTCGATTCGGTCAGACGGGCCTCACCGCGCATGGTCTTGACGACCTTGGCAAGGCGTTGGGTTAGATTATCTAGCATGGCGAACCTGACTAATTAAGACAGCGGGGGATTCAATTCGGACGCACAGGCAGTGCCCGGCAGGCCATCATTTTAACTCATGGCCCAGCCGAAGGGCTCTCTGCCCGTAGCGGCGCGATCCAGTGTAAACTTCAGCAATGCAAACAATCCTATTAGTGGCCGCCGCGTTGCTATACGCCGTGTGCGCCTTGCTTCCGGCGGCGTCGCAGCGCGCCATTTCCGGCACGACCGCCTGCGCCTGCCTGCTGCATGGCGGCGCGCTCGGCCTCGACATCGCCACCAGCGATACGCCGCGTTTCGGCTTTGCCCTGATGATTTCGGCGGCGCTGTGGGTCTCGGTGGCGGCTTACTGGATCGAAAACCGCAACTTCGCCCTGGACGGCCTGCGCCGCCTGGTGATGCCGTGCGCGGCCGTGGCCGCCGTGCTGCCGCTGGTGTTTCCCGGCGCCGTGCTGCATCTGCAGGGCAAGGCCCCGGCCTACGGCTGGCACATCGCCGTGGCGATCTTGGCCTACAGCACGCTGACCATCGCCGCCTTCCATGCCGTATTAATGGCGCTGCAGGAAGCGCGCCTGCATACCCGCGCGCCGGCCGTGGGCGGCTGGCTGAGCGCTGCGCTGGACCAGCTGCCGGCCCTGCTGACCATGGAAAAGCTGCTGTTTCGCCTGATTGCGATCGGCTTCGTGCTGCTCAGCCTGACCGTGCTGTCGGGCGTGGTGTTTTCCGAGCAGCTGTTCGGCACCGCGCTCAAGTGGGATCACAAGACCATTTTCGCCATGCTGTCCTGGCTGCTGTTCGGGGCCTTGCTGGCCGGGCGCCAATGGCGCGGCTGGCGCGGCAAGACCGCGCTGCGCTTCACCCTGGCCGGGTTCGCCACGCTGGTGCTGGCCTATGTAGGCAGCCGTTTTGTTTTTGAAGTGATTTTGCATCGAGGTTTCGTATGAGCGCGTCCCGCATTCTGTTCTGGATCGCATTGGCAGTGCTGGTGTATTTCGCGGTCCGCAGCAAGCTGCGCAGCAGTGGTTTCTTCAGCGCTTCATCGGCCGGCAAGCCGTCCGCCAAATCGGCCGCCGGGCAGATCGAGGCCATGGCCTGCTGCGCGCATTGCCATGTGTACTTCCCGATTTCCGAGTCGTTGCGCGCCGACGGCGAGGATTACTGCAGCCAGGCACACGTACGCCTGCCTCCGCTTTGATTCGCCGATGAGTTGCCAATGATCCGCTGGAACGCGCTGTCCGCGCAATCGCGCGAGACGTTCTGGCGCTCGCTGCAGGCACTCAACGCCACCCGCATCGCCATCGCCCTGGTGCTGCTCGGCTACCTGTCGTTCGGTGCCAGCAGCGGCGCCCAGGCCAACTATTTATATGCCGAGACCTGCATCGCCTACCTGCTCATGGCGATTGTGTTCGGCGTGCTGACCCTGTACTGGCGCCGCCGCTTCCTGTTGCAGGTGGTCAGCCAGATCTCGGTCGACATCGTCATCATCTCGCTGCTCTACCTGGCCGGCGGCGGCGCGCGCAGCGGGCTGGTGATCATGTACCTGTTCCCGCTGACCGGCGCGGCCATCCTCACGCCCCTGGTGCTGGCGCTGTTTTCCGCCTCGCTGGTCACCCTGTTCCTGATTGGCGAAAGTATTTACCAGGTCTTTGTCGGCGAAGCGCGCACCCCGCTGATGCAGGCCGGGCTGTACGGCGCCGCATTCTTCGCCATCGTCGCCGTGTTCAACCGCCTGGCCGCGCGCCTGATCGGCCAGGAAGAATTGGCGGTCCGGCATGGCGCCGACCTCAAGGTGCAGCTGGCGATCAACCAGCTGATCATTGCCGATGTGGGCGACGGCATCCTGGTGGTCGGACGCGACGGCGAGGTGTTCACCGGTAACCCGGCGGCCCAGTACATGCTGGGCCTGTCCGACGGCGCGCTCAATTTCCGCCTGGGCGACGTGGCCGCGCTCGAACCCATCGCCCAGGCATTTCGCACCTGGCAAGCGCAGGACCAGGAGCGGCCAGGCCCCAAAGGCCTGCAGCGTGCCGCCTTCGTCACCGTGAAACCTTACCAGGATGCCGGCCCGGAAGGCCCGACCGCCGCCTGGAGCGGGCGGCGCGACCTGGCGGCCCACCTCAAATTGCGCTTCGCCACGGTCGACACGGCCGAGCAGCAGGCCGGGCGCTTCGTGATTTTCATGCAAGACGTGACGGCCATCGAGAACCAGGCGCAGGAACTGAAACTGGCCTCGATGGGGCGGCTGACCGCCAGCATCGCCCACGAAGTGCGCAACCCCTTGTCGGCCATCGGCCACGCCACCGCGCTGCTGGCCGAGGACCTGACCGCGCCGACCCACGCGCGCCTGCTCAAGATCGTCAGCGACAATGTGGGCCGGGTCAACCGCATGGTGGAAGACATTTTGCAGCTGTCGCGCAAGGTGCAGCCGAATAGCGATCCCTTGTTTTTAGGTCCGTTTCTGAACGAGCTGAGAACCGAATTTACGGAAACCCACGCGCTGGCCAGTGATATAGTGGCGCTGGGTAACACTGGGAATGGGCCGGTACGCTTCGACGCGCTGCACCTGCGGGAAGTGCTTGTCAATCTGCTCACCAACGCCATCCGATACGCCAGCGGCATGGCCGGCAGCATCCGCATGTACGTGGTAACCGACACGGCCGGGCGCATGGAACTGCACGTGCAGGATGACGGCCCCGGCATCACGCCCGAGATTCGCGCCCACCTGTTCGAGCCGTTTTACACCACCTCGAGCAAGGGCACCGGCCTCGGCTTGTACCTGGCGCGCGAACTTTGTTTGAATAACGAGGCCATGCTCGACTACGAGTACCGCTTCGATGCCGGCGCCTTCGGGCAGGCCAAGGCCAGCGGCAGGTTTGTGATCACCTTCGCGCAGCCGCTGGCGGTGTGAGTAATAAAGAGTAATACGAAAGGCTGTAGACATGACTTCACCCCGGGTTCTGGTTGTCGACGACGAAGCCGACCTGCGCGAACTGCTTGAGATCACCCTGGTACGCATGGGCCTCGACGTGGACAGCGCGGAGAACTTGCGCGAAGCGCGCGCCTTCCTCGCCGGCACCGACTACAACCTGGTGCTGACCGACATGCGCCTGCCCGACGGGCTGGGCCTGGAACTGGTGCGCGAAGTCACGGCCAGCAACAAATCCACGCCAATCGCCGTCGTCACCGCCTACGGCAGCGCCGACAACGCCGTGGTGGCGCTCAAGGCCGGCGCCTTCGATTACGTCTCCAAGCCGGTGGTGCTCGACGAGCTGCGCGTCATGGTGCAGTCGGCCCTGCGCCTGTCTGCCCCCGGCAGCGCGGCCGCCCAGCAGGATGGGGGAGGGCAAGGAGGGGCGATGCGCCTGATCGGCGACTCGGAATCGATGCAGTCGCTGCGCGCCCAGATCGGCCGCCTGGCGCGTTCGATGGCTCCTATATATATACATGGCGAATCCGGCAGCGGCAAAGAGCTGGTGGCGCGGGCGATCCATGCGCAAAGTTCGCGCGCCCCCAAACCCTTCGTGGCGGTCAATTGCGGGGCGATTCCCGAAGCCCTGATGGAAGCCGAATTCTTCGGCTACCGCAAAGGCGCTTTCACCGGCGCGGCCGACGACCGCGACGGTTTCTTCCAGGCCGCCAACGGCGGCACCTTGCTGCTCGACGAAGTGGCCGACCTGCCGCTGCCAATGCAGGTCAAGCTGCTGCGCGCGATCCAGGAACGGCGCGTGCGCAAGATCGGCGCGACCGCCGAGGAACCGGTCGACGTGCGCATCATCAGCGCCACTCACCAGGACCTGGCCCATTGCGTGGAGACGGGCAAGTTCCGCCAGGATCTGTTTTACCGCCTGAATGTGATCGAACTGTCGGTGCCGCCGCTGCGCGAACGGCTCGACGACCTCGCCGTGCTGACCGAGGGCATCCTGAAACGCCTGGCCGGACCGGGCCACAAGGCCGAGCTTGGGCCTCAGGTATTGGAGGCCTTGCGTTCCTATTCGTTCCCCGGCAATGTGCGCGAGCTGGAGAATGTGCTGGAGCGGGCGCTGGCGTTTGCCGAGGATGGCGTGATCCAGATTGGCGACCTGTCGCTCAAGGGCGCGCGCCTGGCCGAGCCAGCCGTGGCCGCGCCGGCAGCGGCGTCGGCGCCGCCGGCCGTCGAGGCCGCACCGGTGCCGGCACCCACTCCCGCGCCGGTTCCGGCCGCCGAAACGGCGCTGCCCAACTGCCTGCCCGAGTACCTGGAACAGATCGAACGCGACATCATCCTGCGCGCCTTGGCGCAAACCAATTTCAACCGCACCCAGGCTGCCCAATTACTGGGCATCAGCTTCCGCCAGCTGCGTTACCAGATGCAAAAACTGGACATTCACGCGCCGGAACCGTAATATCCCGCCCCCGCCGCACGCTTCGCCGAAGGTGCGAAGGGCGTGCGTGCTGCCAAGGTTTTCAGCACGGTTAGTGACCGCTAACCCACCAAGGCCATCGCTGCGTGGGCTCGAAAAAGTCAAGGCAAGCACCCAAAATAAAAAGGGCATTTTGATATTGCGCACGTTTGGGCGAGCCACTACAATTAGTTCTCGAATTTGATCAACCCACTACATGTAGTGTTCCAGGCGAATAAGATCCCACATATGCGCAAACTCGGCACCTTCCAAGAAATTGCCACAGAGATAGCGTTAATTACCCCACTATGACGTCCGTTTCCAGCCAGTAAGCATCGGCTGGGCGTCATGGTTTTTGCTTTTTAGTTGAGGCGGGCCGCTTTTACCGGTGGTCCATCGATAAAAATTCGGCAGCTAAGCTGCATGCCGCTCCAGGAGGATTCATGCAAACATCCCAAGACACTTCGAACAACCCATTGCACGTCACACCTGGAGCAGGCAGTCCGGTCACCACCGCCAGCGCCGCCGCCCTGGCCGCCAATGCCGACTACCGCATCATTCGCCGTAACGGCGCCGTGGTTGCCTTCGAGCCATCGAAAATCCAGGTCGCCATGACCAAGGCCTTCCTGGCCGTCCATGGTGGCCAGAGCGCCGCGTCCGCGCGCGTGCGCGAAATCGTCGAGCAGCTGACCGCCAACGTGGTCACCGCGCTGGTGCGCCGCCAGCCGTCCGGCGGCACCTTCCATATTGAAGACGTGCAAGACCAGGTCGAACTGTCGCTGATGCGCTCGGGCGAGCATGACGTCGCGCGCGCTTACGTACTGTACCGTGCCAAGCATATGGAAGAGCGCCGCAAGCAAAAAGAAGCCCAAGGCACCACCGATATCGCCGCGCCGCAGATCCACGTGACTGAAGGCGGCGAGCGCCGCCCGCTGGACATGAACCAGGTGCGCGACCTGATCAACGCCGCCTGCGTCGGCCTTGAAAAACACGTCGACGCCGACGCCATCCTGGCTGAAACCGTCAAGAACCTGTACGACGGCGTGCCGGTCGAAGAGTTGCACAAGTCCGCCATCCTGGCTGCGCGCGCGCTGATGGAAAAGGACCCGGCTTACTCGCAAGTGACGGCCCGCATCCTGCTGCACACCATTCGTAAAGAAGTGTTCGGCAAGGAAGTGCCGCAGGCCAAAGCCGCCGCTGCCTACATCGACTACTTCCCGCAATACATCGCCAAGGGCATCCAGAACGAGCTGCTCGATCCGGCCCTGGCCACCTTCGACCTGGCCAAGCTGGCCAAGGCACTGGTCGCCGACCGCGACCTGCAGTTCGGCTACATCGGCCTGCAGACCCTGTACGACCGCTACTTCCTGCACGTGCGCGACGTGCGCATCGAAATGCCGCAGGCCTTCTACATGCGCGTGGCCATGGGCCTGTCGCTGCGCGAAGAAAACCGCGAAGCGCGCGCCGTCGAGTTCTACAACCTGCTGTCGTCGTTCGACTTCATGAGCTCGACCCCGACCCTGTTCAACTCCGGCACCCTGCGCTCGCAGCTGTCCTCGTGCTACCTGACCACCGTGTCGGACGACCTGGAAGGCATCTACGACGCCATCAAGGAAAACGCCCTGCTGGCCAAGTACGCCGGCGGCCTGGGCAACGACTGGACCCCGGTGCGCGCCCTGGGCGCCCACATCAAGGGCACCAACGGCAAATCGCAAGGCGTGGTGCCGTTCCTGAAAGTGGTCAACGACACCGCCGTGGCGGTCA
>CAMLFK010000238.1 GCA_946479255.1 uncultured Oxalobacteraceae bacterium | reverse complement strand
ACAGCGGGCCCGTATAGGTCGAGAGCAGGACCCGCGTCGTGCTGTGCGCCGCGACACACGGCGTGCCGCCGGCGGCGTAGATGTCGCAAGGCCCCTGCCCATCCCGGGGCGCCGGTGTAGGGGCGGGCGCGGGTGCCGGTGAAGGCGCTGGCGCTGGCGCGGGTGCAGGCGCTGGCGCGGGTGCCGGTGAAGGCGAGGCGGGGGAGCCGCCACCTCCGCCGCCGCAGCCTGCCAAAAGGCTCGCCATAAGGATCCAGAGGCCAAAAAGTCTTTTGCTGCACGCGTTCATGATGGTCTCCGGAATTTTAATGTGGCGCTATATCGCCATCGAAATGATAGGTTTCAAGAACCAAGCGCAACGCTGGGCTAATTAACAGTGTCGGTCGGATGTTGTAGCAATGCTAATTGCTGAGTATAAACGACAAGCGGCGATTGGGCGGGTATTGAGTGACAGGGCGATGGCATCTTGCTCCTCTTGGGAGTAAATCGAAAGGTCCGATCCTTTTGGCATGTACTGGCGCAGCAGGCCATTGGTGTTTTCGTTTGAGCCGCGCTGCCACGGGCTGTGCGGGTCGGCGAAATAGATCTGGACGCCAGTGCGCTCGCTTAGAATTTTGTGGCCGTGCATCTCGCGGCCCTGGTCGTACGTCATGGTCTTGCGCATCACCGCCGGCTCGCGGTTGAGCACTGCCGAGAAGCTGTCGACGACGGTCTTGGTGGTGGCGTACCACAAAGCCGGTCGTGCGTTCGACCAGCGTGCCGACCTAGGAGCGGTTGCCGGCGCCCTTGATCAGGTCGCCTTCCCAATGGCCAGGGATGAGACGATCCTCGGCCTCTGGCGGGCGGGTATGGATGCTCGACATGTCTTGGATCTGGTAGCGCCGGTCGTCACCCCGACTGCGCGGTTTGCGTACCTGATTGTGGTGGCGAAGGCAGGCGATCAGTTCGCGCTTGAGCTCGCCGCGGGGATGCATGTAGATAGCGTTGTAGATGGCCACGTGGGACACAGATTTCTCAGAGTTGTCGGGCCAAAGGGCCTTCAGTTTGAGCGCTATTTGCTGCGGAGACCAGAGCAGTTTTAACTGATGCCGGACTACCTGGAACAAGGCTCCATCGGCGTGCAGCTTGGGAAGCCGTCGTGGCAGCAGACGGCGAGCATGGCATTGTGGTTTGCAGCGCATGAATGGGGCCATCTTGCCTCCCATGCATGCGCCATCAAACCGCTCCAGTAACTGCTATCTCGCCAGCTGTTCCAGCTTGCCCTTCACGTTGGACCATTGGGACGCATCCGCCGGCGCATCCTTGCGGTTGTAGATCGGCCCCCATACGGCAGCGAGCTCGCGATTGAGCGCGATAAATTCACGCTGGTCTTCCGGCACGTCCTCTTCCTGGTAAATCGCCTTCACCGGGCAGGCCGGCACGCAGAGCGCGCAGTCGATGCAGTCGTCCGGCGAAATCGCGATGAAGTTCGGGCCTTCGCGAAAGGCGTCCGCAGGGCAAACCTCGACGCAATCCGTATGCTTGCAGCGGATGCAGTTTTCCGTGACGACGAAGCTCATGCTTCTTCCTCCTCCGAACGGATGTCGAGCGCAACGAGAAAACGCGACACCATGTTGTAGGTCGCCACGACGCCCACCAATTCGACCGTCAGCAGGTCGCTTTTCAGTGCGGCACGCGCGGCATCGAATACTGCGTCGCTGACTTTCACATCGACAGTGATCGCGCGGATCAGCGCAATGATCGCGCGTTCACCGGCATCGAAGGCACCGCTATCGCTGGCAGCGCCGCGCAAGGCGTCGAGCTGCGCCTGCGTGCCGCCCGCCTTGAGGAATTCTGGCGCATGGTGATGGAACTCGTAGTCCGCGCCATTTAACAGTGCGACCTGGCACATCGCCAGCTCGCGCAGCCGGGGCCGCAGTTCGAGATTGTTCCGCACGTCGCCGAGGAAAGCGTTCCATCCTCTCGCGAAAAGCGGGCTGTGCAGCAGCATGCGGTCGAGGTTGAGCAGCGTGCCGCCGCGACGGGCGCGAACGGCATCGACGATCGACTTGGGCTCCGCGAGGTCCGACGGTTGATAGGGAATGCGAGGCATGTTTTTCTCCTTGTTATGCATGAGCCAGAATAGAGGGCGTCGATGCCGATACCGCCGCCTTGGCCTGCCCGGTATGCAGCATCGTTGCAGCGATGGCCGCATCGACCGATTCTCCCAGGCGCTCTACGATGGCATCGATGGTACCCGCGCTTGCGATGAACGGCGGCGCCAGCAACACATGGTCGCCGATACTGCCGTCCAGCGTGCCGCCCATCGGATACACCATCAGGCCGCGCGCCAGCGCCTCGGTCTTGATCCTGGCATGGAGCTTCCGCTTCGCCTCGAACGGCAGTTTCCGTTCACGGTCGGCCACCAGTTCTATACCCTGGAACAGCCCGCGCCCGCGGATGTCACCCACATGCGGATGGTCTGCGAAGCGCGCCTGCAAACCCTGCATCAGCTGCGCACCGCGTTCACGTACATTTTCCAGCAGATTGTCGCGGCGGACGATGCGTTGCACCGCCAATGCGGCGGCGCAGGCAAGCGGATGACCGATGTAGGTGTGGCCGTGCTGGAACACGCCCGAACCTTTGGCGATGGTGTGGTAGATGTTCGCCCCCACGAACGTCGCGCCGACCGGCGCATAACCGCCGCCCAAGCCCTTCGCCACCGTCATCAGGTCCGCTGCGATCCCCTCCTGCTCGCACGCATGCAAGGAGCCGGTGCGCCCCATGCCGCACATGACTTCATCGAGGATCAGCAAGATGCCGTAACGATCGCAGATATCGCGGATGCGCCGGAAATATCCCGGTGCCGGGGGTACCGCCCCCAGCGTCGCGCCCACCACCGGTTCGGCGATAAAGGCAATGACGCTTTCCGGCCCCAGCTCGATCAGCTTCGCTTCCAGTTCGTCGGCGGCACGCTGTCCGTATTGCTCCGGCGTCTCGCCGGGCTGCCGGTAACGGTATTCGTAGCAGGGATCGATATAGTGGCTTTCCGTCAGCAGCGGCGCAAACTGTTCACGACGCCAGGCATTGCCACCGACGCCGAGCGCGCCCAGCGTATTGCCGTGGTAGCTCTGCCGCCTGGCGATGAAGCGCCGGCGCTGCGGTTCGCCGCGTTCGACGAAGTATTGCCGCGCCAGCTTCAGTGCCGCCTCCATCGCTTCGGAGCCGCCGGAGACGAGATAGACATGCGAGAGTCCGTGCGGCGCATACCGGATCAACTCTTCGCCCAGCTCTTCCGCGACGGCTGTCGTGAAGAAACTGGTGTGCGCATAACACAGCGCCGCCATCTGCTTCTGCATCGCGGCGATGACCTCCGGATGCTGGTGGCCGAGACAGGAAACGGCGGCGCCGCCACTAGCATCGATATAACGCATGCCGTTCGCGTCGACCAAATATTCCTGCTGGCCCGCAAGGGCCAGCGGATAGTCGTGATTGATCTGCCTATGCAATAGATACGTCATGGCCTTCCCCCTACGACTGTGCGACTGTGCGAGCGTCCACCGCAGCGTGCGCTACGACCGGCGTGGCACGGGTATCGTGACGTTCCATCATGTGCACCACCTTGTGCTCTTGCTTCTGGTCCACCTCGTCCTGATCGGTCTCGAAGAAGAATTTCTTTTCGCCGAAGGCCGGCACCAAGTCGTCCAGCCAGGTCGCTTCCGGATCGAACTTCGCGTAGAAAGGCCTGCGTACCCAGTCCGGATTGCGCGCCTGCAGGAATTGCAGCGCAAACACCTTTTCTCCTGCGATGGTAACGATGCCGTCCACCGCCACCTTGCCGGGGAACGCGCTCATCGACGGGCCGCGCACCGTGCGTGACAGGCCGGACACCAGCTGGTATGCCGCCTGGAAAGTCTCGTAAGCCTTCGCCAGGGGCAGCGCGAAATAGTTCTTCGGCCCGGTGTCGCGCTCGACGAACATGTAATACGGAATCGCGCCCAGGCGCACGCCGGTCGTCCACAATTCCGCCCAGCCTTTCGGGTCTTCATTGATGTGGCGGATCAACGGCGCCTGTATGCGCAGCGTCGCACCGGAGCCGACGATACGCTTGACCGCCTTCTGCGCAATCTCCTGCCGCAACTCGACCGGGTGGTTGTAATGCCCCATGATCGCCAGGTTCTTGCCCGCGGCGACTACCTTCTCGAACAGACGGATCAGGTCGTCGGCATCCTTGTCGGTCACGAAACGCTGCGGCCAGTACGATACCGACTTGGTGCCGATGCGGATGTTCTGGATGTGGGACAGCTCCGGCACCAGCAGCGGCTCGAGGTAGCCTGCCAGTGCACGTGTGCTCATGATGAGCGGGTCACCGCCTGTGATCAGCACGTCGGTAACTTCAGGGTGCTGCTTGAGGTAGGCCACCAGCTCGGTTGTTTCCTTCGCGTCGAACTTCAAATCGTCCATGCCGACGAACTGCGGCCAGCGGAAACAGAAGGTGCAGTAGGCGTGGCAGGTCTGGCCGGCGCTGGGGAAGAACAGCACCGTCTGCTTGTACTTGTGCTGCACGCCGTTCAGCGGCACGCCGTTCAGCATCGGCACGTTGTGCGTCATCTGCCCGGCCGGGTGCGGATTCATGCGCATGCGGATTTGCCACACTTCCTTGTTGATCGCCTGCTCGTCGGCACCGGACAGGACAAGGTCGCGCAGCCGTTCGTATTCGTCGGCCGCCAACATGTCGCGATGGGGAAAGGTGAGGCGGTAGATCGGATCGTCCGGGATATTGTCCCAATTAATCAGCTCGTTCATTACGTATTCGTTGGTGCGAAACGGCAGGACATGCGAAATGACTTGTACCGCTTCGCGCAGATCCTCCGGCATGAGCGCCCATTGCGGCGCCTGATGAATCGTCTGCCGGGTATAGGGCTTGAACTTGACCGGCAACGGTGCTTTGCGTTCCTCGTTTACGAGACTCATCTTGTTTCCTTCTATCATTAGTTGAAATTCCTTCCGGGACCGGCGGTTTGACATTTCGCAAGCTTCGCCACGATCAACGGTAACAACGGGCAAGATAAACGCTATAGTCCGCTCGTCAACTTGGTCGCATTGAATCGACTACAGTGTTGCGCCGAACCCGATACCTCACAAACGATAAAAATTCGCTACCTTGTGCGTTTAAGGAATGAACTTGAGAAGAAAGCTCCCGAGCATGGAGGCACTGATTGCTTTCGAAGCGGCAGCACGGCATGAAAGTTTCACGCGCAGCGCCGATGAACTGGCGCTGACGCAAAGCGCGGTGGGAAGGCAGATCGCCGGCCTGGAAGACTACCTCGGCGTGCCCTTGTTCAACCGCGTGAAGAAACGCCTGATCCTGACCGATGTGGGGCTTGCCTATGCGAAACAGGTGAGAGAGCATCTCGAGCGCATCGAGCGTGATACGCTGGGCGCGATGGCGCACAAGGGCGCCGGCGGCATACTGGAGCTGGCGGTGATACCGACCTTCGCCACGCGCTGGCTCATCCCGCGCCTGCCGCAGTTCTATGCGCGGCATGACAACATCACGCTGAACCTCACCACCCGCGCCGAACCTTTCATGTTCGCCGACACGCCATTCGATGCTGCCATTCACTTCGGCAACCCTGCATGGCCGGGCGCGATGGCGCGTCATTTGTTGGGCGAAGAAATGACGCCGGTATGCAGCCGACGCATGCTCGGCAATCGCTCAGGCCTGACGCCGGCGGACCTCACCCAATTCACGCTACTGCACCAGTCGGCACGTGCGCAAGCATGGCGGCACTGGTTCGCGCAGGCGGGCGTGCACAGCGCCGACTGCATGCTTGGCCAGCGCTACGAATTGTTCTCGATGCTGGTGGAAGCGGCACGCGCCGGATTGGGCGTGGCATTGGTGCCGCGCTTCTTCGTGCTGAATGAATTACGCAACGGCGAACTGGTCATCCCCTGCGATATTCCCTTGCGCAGCGAGAGCGGCTACTACCTGGTGTATCCGGAAGCGAAGCAGGGGTCGCCACTCTTGAACACATTCGAGGCATGGCTGCTGGCCACTGCGGAACAGTATCTCCGGGCAGATGCGGAGTTATCGGTAGCTTAACGGGTAACCGCCTTAGCATGCCTCGCCTCACATAAGCTCAACTACTTGAACCGCCCGGTGCGGACCCGCATGCCGGGTGGTCTGGCAGGGGCGCAGCTATATTTAGCTGCCCCTGTGCGGATACGGACGAAAAAAAGGCTTACGCGCCGAAGCGGGTAAGCCTGATCTGTACTGCTGTATTCGTGGTAGGCCGTGCGGGATTCGAACCTGCGACCAACGGATTAAAAGTCCTCGATGCTGTCGACCAGGAGACCCTTAAGGAGACTGGGTTTCTGCGAATACAGGTGGGGAATAATTTTCCCGATTTCGTTCAGATTTTCCCTGGGAAGATCTGCATTCTTCCGAAAATATTCCCCAGCAACACGCAGAAAATCTATAGGCAATTCGTGTACCCACAGTGCGCGTTCCGCCCGAGAATGGTCCCGTCATACATGTACACCTTCCCGTTTAAATTTTTCTTGATCGTATCTTCGGGGAAATTGACGGTCACGACTGAATCGTCGCTTAGTTTGAATGTGAAGATGCCATCCCGTGAGTCCAGCTCCTTCACCGCCTTCTCAATGGCGTTGTTCTTGCCGACAACAAAGGTCATGTATTTTCTTCTTGCATCCTCGTCGAAAAAAATAACGGCGGACGCTGTCACGATGATTTGGCATTTGGCCGGGAATGATCCGCCTTCCCTGATCGAATGCAAGAAAGCCAGTAGGAGCAAGAAGGAAGTCCGAAACCGAGCCAAATTTTCCAGCGTGATGGTAATGAGTTCGCCGATGTCGTGGATTGCTGATTTTCCGGCAAGACCATATTTGACTCCCAAATTTCCGATGTGCGCTTCGCGATCCCGAAGTTTCTTCAAGTCGGCAACATCGCTTATGTAAGATATGAGTTGCTCGAAAATGTGTGTTTGATCAATCTGTACGAGAGCTCTAGCGTATTCGGAGTCCCTAAGTTTTGTGATTCTCGCGTCATACTTCTTGACACCGTCAATCTGCTTCCCTGCATGAAGCGCATGCCCGAGAACCGCGACTAACTTGTCGAAATTTGCCCGTAGTCGGTAAATTGCTGACATCAGGTGGAAGACGCCCGTTTCGATGGTGAAGTCGATGACTTCGCTTGCGCCGGTAGGGAGACGACCCTCCGTGAGATCAGCCGTGTTTCTAAGGTCCCCTATGCCGAGCGCGTCCTTGACGAAGGACAGCGACTCGACGATCAAGAAGTCCGTGTGCACCAGGTCCAAGACGTAGGCAAACCCGACGTGGTGAGGAAGGTTAAGTTTAATAAGCCAATTTTCGAAACCAAGCGGATCGTCTACCGTGATTGACGTGCCGCTGCCGTAAAGAGCTCGGATACGCGAGATCGCCGACCTGCCCGCAACTGTATCCAATCGTGTGAGGTCTATCCGATGCTCCGCCTTTATCCTGTGTCTCAGAATCTCGAGTCCAATCGCGCGCGGCAGTTCTTCCCGCGTGAGAAATGGTGACCCCATGTGCGGTACCAGGGGTTCGGACGATTCGATGCAGTTGAAATACTTTGGCAATCGGGCCACCTATCTTCAATGGAGGAGCACTTCACTTTTAACCGAGAGTCATTTTCGGAAATTTTCCCAGTTGGGGAATATTTCCCATATGCGGACGCAAAAAAGGCTTACGCGCCGAAGCGGGTAAGCCTGATCTGTACTGCTGTATTCGTG
>CAMLFK010000237.1 GCA_946479255.1 uncultured Oxalobacteraceae bacterium | reverse complement strand
CCACTTTGGATCCATACTGAGTAATTTGATTGTGGACGCGATCAGCCGCTACGAAGAGACCCACGGCGCCCAATTCGAGACCTACGCGGTGCTGCGCATCCGCGGCGCCATGCTGGATGAATTGCGCAACAGCGACTGGCTGCCGCGCTCGATGCGCCAGAACATGCGCAAGATCGAAGCGGCCATGAGCACCCTGCAGCAAAAGCTCGGCCATCCGCCGACCGAATCGGAAGTGGCCAAGATGCTCAAGCTGTCGCTGGCCGACTACCAGGACATGCTGTCCGATGGCGGCGGCCACCAGCTGGTGTACTACGAAGACTTCCACAACGACGGCGGCGAAGGCAGCGACAGCTTCCTCGACCGCTATGCGGTGGACGACAGCGATCCGTTGCGCAGCCTGCTCGACAGCGACTTCCGCCAGTCCGTGATCGACGCCATCGACAATCTGCCCCCACGCGAAAAGATCCTGATGGGTTTGTACTACGAAGAAGAACTCAACCTCAAAGAGATCGGGGCGGTAATGGGCGTATCTGAATCGCGCGTCTCGCAGTTGCACACCCAGGCGGTGGCGCGGTTGCGGGCGGCACTACGGGAGCGGGCGTGGACTGGGCCAGCGTAATTGGTCTGGTGCTGGCGCTGGCCGGACTGCTGCTCGGCCACGGTCTGGAAGGGGGCAAGTACGCCTCGCTCCTGCAGCCGGCCGCTTTCGCCATCGTCGTCATCGGCACCTTCGGCGCGGTCCTGCTGCAGACCGAAGGTGCGACCTTCATGCGCGGCATGCGCATGATGCGTTGGGTGTTCCGTCCGCCGCCAAGCCGCCGTGCCAAGCTGGCGCGCGAGATCGCCGTCTGGAGCCAGCACGCGCGCCGCGACGGCCTGCTGTCGCTCGAACAGTATATGCAGATGACCAAGGATAAATTCATCCAGAAGGGCTTGCGCCTGGTGGTCGACGGCATCCATCCCGACAAGCTGCGCGGCATCCTTGAAACTGAAATCACCGCCTACGAATTCGGCGAGCGCCAGGCCGCGCGCATCTGGGAGTCCGCGGCCGGCTATTCGCCCACCATCGGCATCCTGGGCGCGGTACTGGGCCTGATCAACGTGATGGAAAACCTGGCCGACCCGTCCAAGCTGGGCGGCGGCATCGCCGTGGCTTTCGTATCGACCGTGTACGGCGTCGGCCTGGCCAACCTGTTCTTCTACCCGATCGGGAACAAGCTCAAGACCATCGTCGCCGAGACCGTGACGCAGTACGAGATCCTGACCGATGTGTTCTACGACATCGCCAGCGGCGACCATTCGCGCGTGATCGAAGAGCGTGTGGCCAGCCTGCTTACGCGGCCATAAGGGCAGCCATGGCGCGCCGCAAATTCGACGAAACGATCGAGCACCACGAACGCTGGCTGATTTCCTATGCCGACCTGATTACCTTGCTGTTCGCCTTCTTCGTGGTGATGTACGCGATCTCGGTGGTCAACGTCGGCAAGTACAAGGTGTTCTCGGTCGCGATTGGCGACGCCTTCGGCACCAAAGATAAGGTCAGCGGCACGGACGATGTGCAGCCGATGTTCCCGCTGCCGAACGCGCTGCAAAAACGCCGCAACGAAGCGCTGCTGCGCGAGCGCGCTTCGCTCACGCGGCTGGCGTCGGACCTGTCGTCCACCCTGGCGCCGCTGGTCAAGGAAGGCAAGGTGCGGGTCACGCAAAACAGCCGCGGAGTCAGTGTCGAAATCAATGCCAGTGTGCTGTTCGATCCGGGCCAGGCTTTGTTGACCGAGGAATCGAACGAAGCCTTGCGGGCATTGGCGGTCCTGCTCAAGAACGATCCCCATGCGGTGCAGGTGGAAGGGCATACCGACGTCGCGCCGATTAAGAATGCACTGTTCCCATCCAACTGGGAATTGTCGTCCGCGCGCGCCAGTGCCGTGGTGCGGCTGTTTATCGACAGTGGCGTGGCCTCTGAACGCTTGACGGCGGTGGGGCACAGCTCCAACATTCCGGTCGCGTCCAACGACACACCCGAAGGCAAGGCGCGTAATAGGCGCGTTGCCGTCACTATCCTGTCCGCGCTGCCGGATGCAACCACAGAAATCCCGACACGCTAGGGCAGCATATCCTTCCGCTCAAGGGAAAAATCGTGGATCGTAATGCCAGCGGTGCAGCGTCGTGGCAGTGATCTTCGCAGCGTCAGGATGTTTCGGGTTGATTAGGATGTTGTGCTCTTCTGGAACGATCACCGAGGGAATGGCAAGCAGGGCTTCCTTGCCGGCCGCAAGCCAGCTGTCGCCGGCAAGCCTGGCACTCATGCCCGCCGGCACCGCATCCAAGCCGCCCGGTAGCGGTGAGAGCGTTTTGGCTTTGTTCCACACATTGTCGGGAATGTCGAGCCGTACCAGGTAGCGGTTGAAGGGCAGCGCGCCACTGCGTAGATAGTGGACGGTTTCGAGTGTCGCCAGTGCGATGTTGACAGAGGTGTAGATGACGGCGTTGCCCTTGCTGTTCCATCGTCCACCGGACATCTTTGCACCAGTCCCGCTCATGTCGTTTGCAGCGTAGGTCGGCGCTTCCACCGAGATCCGCCACACCGTCGTGGTCACGCGTATGCTCCGCTCTGGCTCATGGTCAGCAATTCCGCGACCAGTTTCTGCCCCTCCACGGTATCCATGTAGCTTGCAGGCGTTGCGCCGCCCAGCGCCGGCAGCGGTTGCACCAGCCACCCGGACAACCAACGCGCAGCATCAAATCCTTCGGCGTTGCCGGATTGTTCGACCATTGTCTGTACTGTACCGATCAGTGTTTCGACACCGAGGACGCGCTCAGATTCGTCGCTCGACAGGACGCTGCCTTCGCGCTCCTTGCGGCTGATTGTCGCGCGGGAAAGGCGCAGACTGTTGATAAGAAGCTCTTTCGCCACGCCCATACGGGTAGACAGCTGACCGATCGACGCAGCGGGAATGCCATGCCGAATGATCTCAATACGGTACTGTGGATTGCTGCGGAAAAGTGCAGTATCAACGAACGCGCCGGGCTTGCCTGCCCGCGCTGGTGGTGGGATGAGCTTTGCTGGTATTGACTTCGCGCTCGACATGTCTATCTCCTTTGATACATCAGTGTAGCTCAAATGAGGCGACTTGAAAGGTCTGTTTTCTCCCGTGCCGCTCAGCGTAAAAACTTACCCACCTTCGCACTCAACAAGGTCACCAGCTCCGGCTGCATGTACTCATAATCGTCCGGAATATCCAGGCAGATCACGCGCTTGCCGTTGAGGTGCTTCTTGAACCTGATCGACAGCCGGGTGCGATGCGCTTTTTCCATCACAAAGATGATGGTCGCCCATTCGATCTGTTCGGACGACAGGGGAACGTTCGCATCGTTGCCCAGCCCGGCGGAATCGGTATCGACATCCGGCCAGCTGGCAAACACCTGTTCCGCAGTCGGGCTGCGCAGGCGGTTTTGGGTGCAAATGAAGAGGGCGCGCTTCATGCGCGCGATTGAAACTTAGCCAACGACAAAACGGCGCGAGGGACCACTGACAGCGGTCTGCCCGCTCGGCCCATACACACCCGCGTCGGCACCGCCGGCTGGCGTGCGCATGGCGTTGATGATGGTTTGATTGTGATTGAGGTGCTTGGCGATCAGCATGCCGTTGACACGGTTGAGCTCTTTCGCTTCACGGGTGGCGGCCAGCAGGTCTTGCCACAGGGACGCGCTTACCTCGTCTTTCTGCTGGTCCAGCCACGTGCTCATGCTGGCATCTTCAGCCGCGAGACCGGCATCGGCCAGGTTCTGGTGGCGCTGGTTCGACAGCTCGGCCATCTGGCCCACCAGCTGGGCTTTCTGCGGCGTGATGGCGGTCAGTGCGTCCGTATCCGCCGCGATCAGCAGGCGCTGTTCCTGTTTCATCAGCTCCACCAGGGTATGGATGAGCGTGATTTCGTCGTGGACGGTGGAGATCGGACTTGCCATGATAAATGTCGCTTTTTACCGCCGAAGAATCAGCGTTTGCGAGAATGCAACAGGTCGCGCACTGTTTCCAGCAAGCCGTCCGCTACTTTCTCTGAATTAACCTGGAACTGGCCATCGGCGATGGCCATCTTGATGCGCTCGACTTTTTTGGTGTCGAACACGGCGTTGCCACTGCCGACCGAGCTGGCCATGGCCTGCCCCTGGGACGACAGACGTACACTGTCGGTCGAGGCGGGCGTCGACGCTGGCGCCGCTTTTTCGGCACCTTTCGCGTTGGCGGCCGGGGTATTTACCGTCGGCAGGCCTGGGCTACTTTTAAGGTTGTCGTTGATTTTCACAGCATTGTCCTTCTCTGGTCGGAGACAAACACTCCGGGGTATGCGTAATTAACGGCGTGCCGCCCACAAACTTTAGCGATACTGCGACATTTTATTGCACCCCGAAAGCATGTCAAAACACTACTTCGACCGTCCCTCCCGCTTTTGCCACGCCGCTCAGGATGGCGCCGGCGCTGGTGCGCACCTGTACCACCTGGCCGTCGCTGGCGTTGCCGATCGCCTTGGCTTCGGCGGAAACCGAGAATCCGGCGCCTTTTGTGACTACGCGTACAGCTTGACCTTGTTGCACGACCGGTTTGCTGCGCAGGGCGTCGAGCCGCAGCGGTGAGCCGGCCGCCAGCGACATGCTGCTGGTGCGCCCGATCGCCTGGGCCATGTCGGTCACCACGCCATTGGGCAGGGCGGCCAGGTCGCCGCTGACCATGGTCAGCTGGGTCGCCTCGATGGCTTGGCCATTGACGAGGGGAACGGCAGCGGCCACGTATTTACCCAGTACACTCACCTGAGCTTGAATATACACCGTCCACGGCGTCGGTGCAGAACAGCGCACGCCGACCGTGGTTTTTCCCCATGGACGCGCGCCCGGCTGCTGGAAGGCCTGGGGCGCCACGCAGGCGGCCAGGTTCATGCGCTGGTCGATATTGCCAACAGTAATAGTGACCTGGCCCGGCAAGCCGGCGCTCTGGGTCTGCAGATACTGTTCCACCGCCTGGCGCAGCAGGCCCAGGTCCTGTTTGGCCGGGGCTTGCTGGGCCAGCGCGAGCGTGGAGCTGAATAAGAGTGTTGTAAGCAGGGCAGATTTCATAGGTCGCCGTTCTAAGGTATGCGAGCATCTTATGCCCGTGAGCACTTGCCTTAACGCATGAATAGCCTGCTTTTGGGCCGCCTTATCCTTCGATTGACTGTGGCCCAGGTTCCGTAATATCGATCCTGTCACAAACAGATATTGCCTCCAATCCGGTGGCAGCGAAGCGGAGCCCGACATGATTGGCAAACTCGACGATTACCTGCGATTCAACGAAACAGCGCTGAGCCTGCGTTCACAGCGCCAGCAAGTGCTGGCCTCGAACATTGCCAACGCCGACACGCCTAATTACAAGGCCCGCGATATCGACTTTGCCAGCGCCATGCGGGGCGCCCTGGCGCGTACCCAGCCGCCCGCCGGCGTACTGAACAAGACCGCCGCCGGCCACGTGGGCGGCGCCGGCCAGAATGGCGACACGCTGCCGGACGGCACCCCGCTGCTGTACCGCACCCCGGCCCAAGGCTCGGCCGATAACAACACGGTCGACATGGATGTCGAGCGTAACCAGTTCGCCGACAACGCCCTGCGTTATGAAGCCGGCATCACTTTGCTCAATAGTCAGATCCGCGGCCTGATGGCGGCCATCCAGGGAGGTCAGTAATCATGTCGCTGTTTAATATCTTTAACGTCTCCGGTTCGGCGATGAGCGCGCAAGCGCAGCGCCTGAACACGGTGGCCAGCAACCTGGCCAATGCCGACAGCGCCACCAGCGCGACCGGCCAGGCCTACCGCGCCAAGCAGGTGGTATTCGAAGCGGTGCCGACCGAAGGCGGCGGCACCGGCGTCAAGGTGCAGCAGGTGATCGAAGATGCATCGCCGCTCAAGCAGGTGTACGACCCCAAGCATCCTATGGCCGACGATAAAGGCTATGTGGCAATGCCGAACGTGAACGTGGTGGACGAGATGGTGAACATGCTGTCGGCCTCGCGCTCTTACCAGACCAACGTCGAGACAATGAACGCAGCCAAGTCGCTGCTGCTCAAGACGCTCACAATCGGTCAATAACCAAGGCCTAGCCCACCATGACAACCGTACAAAGTAATCCAACCACGACCGTATCGCCGGATTTGATGGCCGCCGTCAACGCCAAGAAGAACCTGGCGCCGGACGGCAGCGTGCAGGCCGACCAGGACAAATTCATGACCTTGCTGGTCACCCAGCTCAAGAACCAGGACCCGCTCAACCCGCTCGACAATGCCGAAATCACCAGCCAGCTGGCCCAGCTGTCCACCGTGACCGGCGTGAACAAGCTCAACGCCACCCTGGAAACGCTCAAGTCCAGCTACCAGTCGGCCGAAGGCCTGCAGGCAGCCAATATGATCGGCCACGGTGTACTGGTCGATGGCAACTTCGTCAAGCTGTCGTCCAGCAAGGCGATCATGGGCGTGGAACTGGCCACCGCCGCCGACAGCGTGCAGGTGGTCGTCACCGACGCCCGCACCGGCAAGGATGTCCACACCATCGACCTGGGCCCACAGCCCGCCGGCTCCATGCCGCTGAGCTGGGACGGCATTGCCGACACGTCCGCGCTGGACGAAGCCGGTAAACCTGTTCCTCTCAAGGACGGCAACTACTCATTCCGCGTGGTCGCCATGCGCGGAAACGAACAGCTGAAAGACGCCAAGACACTGGCTTTCGACGTCGTCAGCAGCGTTACCACCAGTGCCAAGGACGGCGTCAAGCTGAACCTGCCGACCAAGGGCGTCGTCACGATGGCCGACGTCAAACAAATTCTGTAATTCAAGCCGCTTCATTACTTAATATTTTCAGGAGAACACCATGTCTTTTCAACAAGGTCTTAGCGGCTTGAATGGCGCTGCAAAATCACTCGACGTTATCGGCAACAACATCGCCAACGCCAGCACCGTCGGCTTCAAGGGCTCGCAAGCCCAGTTCGCCGACGTGTACGCCAATTCGCTCAACGGCGCCGGCGGCAACCAGGCCGGTATTGGTACCAAGGTTTCTCAGATCGCCCAGCAGTTCACGCAAGGTAATATCGAATCGTCCAACAACCCGCTGGACATCGCCATCAACGGCGCGGGCTTTTTCCGCACGGTGGCGGCAGGCGCGACGCAATACAGCCGTAACGGCCAGTTCTCGCTCGACAAGGAAGGCTTCATGGTCAATGCCCAGGGCGCCAAGCTGACCGGCTACATGGCCAACGAGCTGGGCAACATCCTGGCCGGTTCGCCCGTGCCGCTGCAGATCGATACCTCCGACCTCAAGCCGGTTGCCACCACCACCGTCAACACCCAGATCCAGCTGGATTCGCGCACCGTGGTGCCGACCGCCACGCCGTTCGATCCGGCCGATCCTGAAACCTACAACAAGCAGACCCCGATCGACGTCTACGACAGCCTGGGCAACCCGCACGTGATGTCGACTTACTACGTCAAGAGCTCGCCGGGCGTGTGGGATGTGTATGTGTCGAACGACGGCACTGAAGTTACCGCGCTGGCCGTAGCAGCGGCGGCGCACGCCACCGACGCCAGTGGCGATGCTTCGAGGGCGGCGCGTGATGCGTGGACCAACGCCTCGGTTGCCGCGCCGCCCGATCCAACCGCGCTACAGACCGCAGCGGTCGATTATGCCGCCGCCGCGCGTGATGCTGTCATCACTGCAATGACCGCCTTGGGCATGGACCCTGCCGGTATCGATGTGGCCGCGGTGACCGCCG
>CAMLFK010000236.1 GCA_946479255.1 uncultured Oxalobacteraceae bacterium | reverse complement strand
TCTTCAGTGCCAAGGCCGATGTCGATTTTGTTGAGTGGGATTTTTCCGGCCACGGTGAAAGCTCCAATGCCGAGGAAGCCGCGACATTGTTCGGTATTCTGGAAGGCATGGGCAAAGAAGTGTACACGGCGGTCTACGATCATCTGGGTGCCACGGCTTGCCGGATTCTGGTACCCGGTTATTCGGAGGTCTACCCGGTAGAAGATCTGATCTGGGATAACACCAACAAAGCGCTGCTGTTCCGCGCCGATATCCTGAACTTGCATCGCCTCGATGATGACAGCCTGGATGAACTGCTTGAGCGTCTGGAAAACAATGAGCTCGATGAACACTCCGACATCGCGACCCTGATCGGCATCGAATTTGACGAGAACACAGTGTGGGGCCAGCTCACCGTGCTGGAGTTGAAGCTGCTGATAAATCTCGCCTTGAACGAGTTTGAAGCCGCCCAAGCGCTGGTGGAAGCCTTCCTGCAGTACAACGACAACACGGTCGAGCGCGGATTGTTTTATCAGGCCCTGAATGTGGTGCTGGAGGTGCTGCTCGATGAGGACCTGGAACTTGACGATTACGTCGTCAATTTCCGCCGGATGTTTGGCAACGATCGGATGGACGCGGTGATGGGCTCAGTGGACGGCAGCGTGCGCTTCTTCGGCCTGGAGGAAACCAGTATGAAACTGGAAGGCCTCGACAGGCATGAGCGTCTCATCGACAGCTACAAGAAACTGCATACGGCACGGGCCAAGGTGGCTGCCATGTCCTCCTAGGGTGACAACTCAGGCAGTGCTAAGTATTTTCCGGTACTCGCTCCCTGAGCCATTCCAACGCGCCGGACATGGACATGAGCACAGAGATATGCCCGTCCTCCGGCAGCAGCCACAACTCGGCTGACGGGCACTGGCATGCTAGCCACTCGCCATGGTCTTTCGGCACGACCCTGTCCTTGGCCCCGTGCAGCAGAAGAACCGGTTGGGCAATCTGCGCGCACTCGAATCCCCATGGTGTCACGTACGCCATATCGTCGTCGATGAGGGCTCCCGGCCCATTTGCCATGGCAGGTTCTACTACGCTATGCAACCAGGCCCACGGCCCTGACAAGGCGGCCCAGTCGCGCTCGGTAAACATCGCCGGGTCGAATTCGGGACTAGATGCCTCATACGCTGCTTTGGCCGCGCTTCCCGCGAGCGCCGCACGCAAGCCAGCAACGCTGACGGCCGCCAGCACGCGATCGGGGAGGAGGGCGGCACAAGCCAGGGCATGGGGGCCGCCGCCAGAGTGTCCCACTACCGCAAAGTGCTCGATATCGAGATGCTCGGCAATGCGGGCCACATCGAAGGCGGCTGACCGCACGTCGCGGCCCTCAAGGGAGGTCGAACCGCCGTAGCCAGGCCGGTCGTAGCCGAGCCAGCGCAGTCCTAGCCGGGCTGCGTCTGCAAACAGAGGCTCGGGCGGCAAGCCGATGTTTGGCGTGCCGTGCAGCCAGAACACTGCGAGATTCCCGTCCTTGGACGGCCCCTGATCGTAGAAACGCCATGTTCGTCCGTCATCCAGAACAAGATTGGACTCATTCATGGCTCCTGTTCAGCGGGCCCGGAGAAATATGTTAAACGACAACACCACCTTAGCTTGGTACATTGAGATTTATAATTCGGCACGCGCGAGGCGCGGCAAGTATGGGCATCACCAACCCAGGAGCGGAGCTAGAATATGGCGATCAAACGCATGGACAACGTCCTTATCGTTGTCGACGATCTCGAAGCTGTAAAGGCGTTCTTCATTGAACTGGGCCTCAGGCTCGAGGGCGAGACGACGGTCGAGGGGCCCCTGATTGGGAACCTGATCGGTCTCAAGGATGTCAGGGCTACGCTTGCGACCTTGCGTACCCCCGATGGACAAGGCATTGAGCTGGACAAGTTCCACACACCGGATGCGATCAGGTTTGGACCCGTGGACGCTCCAGTGAATACACTTGGCATCCGTCGGGTAATGTTTGCTGTCGATGAGATCGACGCGTTGCTTGCGCGCATGCGTGATTATGGAGCCGAGATCATCGGCGAAATGCAGTACGAAGATGCGTACCGCTTGGCCTACATCCGAGGGCCTGAGGGCATCATTGTCGCGCTCGCAGAGCAGCTCGGTTAGGGCATGAAGATTGGCGAGCTGGAGTCATCGATTCGGTTGCGGTTAAGGTCCAGCGCCATCTTGGTCAGATCGCTCGGCAGCCGATTATCGAGTGGACATAAGCGGAGCGCTCTCATACCAGTTATTCGCATAATTTATATTATGTCAAATGCCTGCTGGAAACAAATCCAAGGAACCTACGGGTTCCTTTTTCGTCCGCTGAAGCAAAAGTGCCCTAAAAGTGCCCTATTAGCGGAAGCAAATTTGCCAATCGATGAAAGTACGGAAGCAAAAGTGCCCAACGGTTTTCAATGCTTGCCGTATCCAGCGCGGCCCTGTTGAGCGGGCAATCGATGCGGGAGGTTGCAAGCATGCTAGGCCACGCAAGTGTCGACACAACGATGATCTATACCGATCAGGACGCGCTGGACTTGGTGCGAGCTCTAGAGCGCACGTCTCCAAAGACCATCGCACGCGAGCAGTCAGTAACTGCTTAGCTCACGCCATGCAAGGACCGCCCGCGAATGTAGGCTTGCAGCAGCGATTCTATCAACATGTTAGCGGGCTTGTAAAACCGCGCAAGTATGGGACTGGCGCGCGCTTTTGACCAGCAGTCGAGTTCGACCCTGTCTCCCTGCCAGCCTCAGAACGGCTCGCCGTCTTGCTCTACGTCCGTCGAGTGTCCGTCCCGTTACGTGGTTGCACCGGTAGTATTCCTGGATCTGTGGTGCGTAATGGCGGACGATCTGTTCGCGCAGATCGTCGAAGTATCCGTTTCTTGCCTCCGCATTAACGTGTCGCGCTTGGTTATTTTCGTAATTGTAATGTTGCTTTCAAGTGAGTAATATATTCGTCTCGGCAATCCTCCACCAGGACGATCATGTTTGCAGATGCAGTGACCAAACCACTCCAGCCGCGAAACGCATTTGTCCCGGCTCATCCGGCCGACGGCGTGCTGTATCTCGCTTATATCGCGCTGATCTGGGTCGGCATGGTGATCGGCTTCGGCCGGGGGATCGCCAAACATATCGAGAGCAACGCCCCGCCCTACCCGATGATCCTGCATGTGCACTCGGCCGTGTTCGTCACTTGGCTGGTGGCCTTCACCGCGCAGATCCTGCTGATCCGCGCCGCCAAACCTGCGCTGCACCGGCGCCTGGGTGTGGCGATGGCCTTCGGCGTCGGCGTGCTGGCCATCGTCGGTCCCTTGACTGCCTACATCATCCACAACCTGAACTGGGGCACGCCACATAGCGATCCGGCCTTCTTCAGTGTGCAGCTGGGCGATATGATCGGCTTCGTTGGCCTGAGCGTGGCGGCCATTATTCTGCGCAAGCAGCCGGCGGCGCATAAGCGCCTGATGATGCTGGCGATCCTGCAATTGAGCACGGCGGGCTTTGCGCGCTGGCTGGGCGGGCCGATCGGCGCCGCCTACCCGTTCGGCTACTGGGGCCAGAGTTTCTGGGCAACATTCCTGATCCTGCATCTGACCAACGACCTGCTGGCACTGGGTATCGGCGTGCACGATTTGCTGACCCGCGGACGGCTGCACCCGGCTTATGTGATCGGCCTGGTCTGGAGTTTCGGCTGGCAAGTCATTCACGTCAGCCTGTACCTGGCGCCGGCATGGCTGCCCGTCGCCAAGTGGCTGCTTGGCCACTGAGGCCCCCTATCAGCGCAATGCGTCCATCCTGCCGGCCAGCTTGAAGTCGAGCTCGGTGATTCGACCCGCGTCGTGGGCACTCAGGCGGACCACCACCTTGTTGTAGACGTTGGACCATTCAGGATGGTGATTGATGGACTCGGCGATGATGGCGCAGGCCGCCATGAATCCGAACGCGGCCGGAAAACTGTCGAAGCGAAAAATTTTTTCCCTGGGTAAAACCCACCTAACAATAGCGGAGACTGAATGGTCACACTGAACATCAACGGACACGACCAGCAGGTCGATGCCGATCCCTCGACACCGATCCTTTGGGCACTGCGCGACAAGCTCAATCTGACGGGCACCAAATTCGGCTGCGGCGCGGCCCTGTGCGGCGCCTGCACGGTGCACCTGGACGGCGCTCCAATCCGTTCCTGCGTCACGCCGATTTCGGCCGCCGCCGGCCACAAGATCACCACCATCGAAGCGATGGAGGCGGACAAAGTCGGCAAGGCCGTCCAGGATGCCTGGGTGCGCCACGACGTGCCGCAGTGCGGCTACTGCCAGAGCGGCCAGGTGATGAGCGCCACGGCCCTGCTGCGTGCGAACAAGAAGCCCACCGATGCCGACATCGACAGCGCCATGAGCGGCAACATCTGCCGCTGCGGTACCTATCAACGCATCCGCGCAGCCATCAAGGACGCGGCCAACACCCTGGCTTAAGGAGCACTGCATGCGAAGCGAATGGATCAATCATGCGACATTGAAGCGCGCGCCCGGCGGCGCTCTGTCGCGCCGCGGTTTTCTAAAAGCCGGTGCGCTCGCCAGCGGCGGCCTGATACTGGGCTTCGTCGTGCCCGGGGCCCAGCGCGCGGCGCACGCCGCGCCGCCGTCCGCGCCCAACGCTTTCCTGCGCATCGCGCCGGATAACACCGTCACCGTGATCGTCAACCGGCTTGAATTCGGCCAGGGCGTGCATACCGCGCTGCCGATGCTGATCGCCGAAGAACTCGACGTCGAGTGGGCGCAGGTGCGCGCCGAGCTGGCGCCGGCCGGAGACGCCTACAAGGACCCGAAGTGGAACATCCAGATCACCGGCGCCTCCATCTCGGTGACGAACTCGTTCACCCATTACCGCGAAATCGGCGCGCGCGCCCGCGCCATGCTGATCGCCGCCGCGGCCGAACAGTGGCAGGTCACGCCCGAGCAGTGCACCACCGCCAACGGCACGGTCACCGGGCCGGCCGGCCAGAAGACCAGCTACGGTTCGCTGGCCGAGGCGGCCATGAAGCAGCCGTTGCCGGCCAGCGTCAATCTCAAGGACGCCAAGGACTTCCGCTACATCGGCAAACCGGTCAAACGGCTCGATGCGCGCGCCAAATCGAACGGCACGCAGCAGTTCGGCTTCGACTTCACGCTGCCCGGGACCAAGGTGGCGCTGGTGGCGCGTCCACCGGTATTCGGCGCCAAGGTGCGCAGCGCGGACGTCAGTAAAGCCAAGGCCGTCAAAGGCGTGATCGATGTGATCGAAGTACCGCTGCTGCCAAATGGACGCGGCCTGGCGGTGATCGCCGACGGCTACTGGTCCGCCAAGCAGGGCCGCGACGCGCTGGTAGTTGACTGGGATACCAGCGCCGTCGAAAAGGTCGACTCGGCCAGGCAGATGCGCCAGTTCCGCGTGCTCGCCAAGACCCGCGGCCTGGTGGCCCTGACGGCCGATACGGCCACGCTGGCGTCGGCGCCGAAGAAGATATCGGCGGTGTATGAATTTCCCTACCTGGCGCACGCGCCGATCGAGCCAATCAACTGCCTGGTCGAGCTCACGGCCGAGCGCTGCACGGTATGGGCCAGCTCGCAATTCCTCAACTGGGACCTTGACGCCATCGCCAAGACCGCGGGCTTGAAGCGCGAGCAGGTCACCTTGCATTCCATGATGGCCGGCGGCAGTTTCGGGCGCCGCGGCGTGACGACTTCGGACGACCTGATCGAAGCGGTCAATATCGCCAAGGCTTACCAGCGCGGTCCGGTGAAAGTGATCTGGAGCCGCGAAGACGACATCAAGGGCGGCTACTACCGTCCGTCGCACGTCCACAAGGTCGATATCGGCCTCGATGCCAACGGCGCCATCCTGGCCTGGGACCACGTGATCGTCGGCCAGTCCCTCAGCGCCGGTACGCCGTTCGAAGACGGGCTGGTCAGGAACGGCGTCGACGGTTCGATGATCGAGGGCGTCGGCGAAACCTATGAAGTGCCGTTCAACCTGACGGTCCATCACGTCAAGGCCAACGTGCCGGTGCTGTGGATGCGTGGCTCGGGGTCGTCCCACACCGCCTTCGTCATGGAGACGCTGATGGACGAAGCGGCCCATGCGGCCAGGCTGGACCCGGTCGAGTACCGCCGCAAGCTGCTGGGCGGCCGGCGCCCGCGCCACCTGGCCGCGCTGGAACTGGCGGTGGCCAAGTCCGGCTACGGCAAGCGCAAGCTGGCCAAGGGCCGTGGCTGGGGCGTGGCCGTGCATGGCCTGTCTGGCGGCGTGGTGGCCTACGTGGTCGAAGCGTCGGTCGAGAATGGCGAGCCCAAGCTGCACAAGGTCACCGCCGCAGTGCACTGCAACACCGTCGTCAATCCGCTGTCGCTGGAAGCGCAGGTGCAAGGCGCGATGCTGATGGCGCTCGGTACCACCTTGCCTGGTTCGGCCATCACGCTCAAGGACGGTGTAGTCGAACAGGGCAATTATGGCGACTACACGGTGGCGCGCATGGCCGACATGCCGCAGGTGGACGTGTTCATCGTGCCATCGAACGAGCCGCCGCTCGGCATGGGCGAACCGGGCCTGCCGCCGCTGGCACCGGCTTTTGCCAACGCCATTTTTAACGTCACCGGCAAACGCCTGCGCAAGTTGCCGTTCGACCTCAAGTCGGCTTGAGGCGAATTCGTCGTACTCATTTTGAATGAATGGAGATATCTAATGTTGCATTTTCGTGCGATCGGCCTGGTCGCATTGTGCCTGGCGGCCGCCTCAAGCGCTGCCACCCATGCCAAAATGGACTTCGAACATTAATTTGTTGCTGACCGTATCCTTGGGCATGGCGGTCCACAACTTCGTGGTTTTATCAAAATCGGTATTCGGCCCTTGCACTACCAATGCACGGTGCGCATTGCGGCCGCCGGTTGCCCGCACCGCATCGATAAAGGTCTGGTGGTGAGACATCAGCACTTGCATTTCCGCTGGGCCCGCCACATCCAGTTCATTGGCGCTTGCAAAAATCAGGTGCTCGTCGAATTCGCGCAAATGCGTGGCAATTTGTTGCCAGAATGCGCGCTGCTTGGCGTAATTGGCCGCCTGATTATCGACGGCGATCGTTCTTTCGAGCCAGGCGCCATCCCAGTGGATATTGACGATGACGTAGAGATCGTTATCGATGCAGTACTTGACGACCTGCTTGACGCGGTCCAGCCATGCCGGGTCGATCTTGGCGGTCGGCTGGTTGGCGTACTGGCTCCACGACACGGGAAGGCGAATCGCATCGAAGCCGCTGCTCTTGGCTTTGACGATCAGCTCGTTCGTGATCTTGGGATTGGCCCAGGACGTTTCGCCCATCATCGCCGCCCTGGTCGAGTACCAGCAGCTCGATGCGCTCCTGCCGCCTCGGCTCATGGTCAGCTATAACGTAAGCGGAGAAAAGACTGATGGCCAACAACAGCTTATCCATGCGTAAAATCACTGAAGTCCTACGGCTGTACGACTCGGGCGACCAGCTGCACCCGGGCGACGCCGGCTATGAGGCGATGGCGAAGGCGAAGGCGAAGGCGATCAAGATTCGATAATTGTGGTGGTCAAGTAATTTCGGACACAACAATAGGTTCTTGCTCTGCCATTTTCCGCTCGTAGACGGTGGGCGGCAGATTGCCCAATGCTGAGTTCAGTCGTTCACAGTTATAGAAGCTGACGATGTAGTCGGCAACGTCATTTCTGGCCTCGGTATGGTTGGCGTACTGGCGCTGCCAAACCCGCTCCATCTTGAGGTTCAGGAAGAAGCGTTCGGCCACCGCGTCAGAGCAGTACTCTGACTCCCAGCAATTGCCCTTCCT
>CAMLFK010000235.1 GCA_946479255.1 uncultured Oxalobacteraceae bacterium | reverse complement strand
GTTGGCGGTGTCGTCTTCCCATTTCTTTTCGCCGCGGCCGCGCGGCATGAACAGGGTCTGCGCCTCGTCCAGGAAAATAATGCAGCTGCCGCGTGCGCAGGCTTTGCGGTACAGGGCGTTGAGGGCCTTGGAGCCGCCGCCCACGTAACCGGATTCCAGCGCCGAGCCGGAAGCCTGGATCAGCGGCACGTTCAGGCGCTTGGCCAGGTAGCCGACCAGCTTGGTCTTGCCGGTACCGGCCGGCCCGGTCAGCATCACGTTGAAGGGCTTGTCGATATTGTGCGACTTGTATTCGCTGCGGTTACGGATCATGTCTTCCAGGTGCAGCACTTCCTGCTTGATGTCCTCCATGCCGATCAGGTCGTCCATGCTGCCCTTGAGCTTGTCGGGAGTGATCACCGAGGCGCTCATGCCCATGCCGGGAATACCGAACTTGATCGCGTACAGGATCAGGCCGATCAGGAAAATGTCGAGCGCATGGCGCTTCATGAAGGCCAGCACTTCGGCGCCGGCGGCGCTTTCACCGTTTTCCAGCAGCACGGCCTTGTGCGATGCCAGGTAATCGTCCTTGGCGATCGAATAGGGAATAGCGTTCTTGAGCAGCACTTCGCGCTCCAGGCTCAGGTGGGAGGTGCTGGGCACCTTGACCACGTGCAGCTGCGGCGCATCTTTAAACTTGAACACGTAGCGTGGCGACTCCGACAGCGGCTTGGCCACCAGCAGATAGTCGAGGCGCGCCTTGGAGGCGGCCAGCGCGGTGATCTGGGAAATATCCTGCGAATGCACGACCGGGCTCGGATCCTGCGGCACGTCGGAATTGAAGATGGCCAGGCCAATGACCAGCGCCAGCAGCGCTGCCAGGCCGAGGCGCACATAGATATTCTTGAGGGCGATCTGAAGTTTGGCGAGCTTGGGCATGAAGATAACTTTACGAGAGTGGCGTTGCGATGAGGGTTCAAGAACGACTTGTTTCTGCCGCGCGGCGCTCGGGAGCGGCAGTGACAGCGGCGTCGATCTTGCATACTGTGCCTGTGGGATACAGGCACACATCGAAGTCGCTATGCGGGTGATGCACACGAAGGGAAGGCTTGGACCGCCGTGTTCTTTTTGCTAAGAAATTGATGCTCGGTGGCAATAGGATGATGGGGACTATACCGCCAAACAAAACCCAGGTACAGCAAGATTCAGTAAAAAATTTTGCGACGCAACAGCTGTAGATAAGCCGACAATGCCGGAAGTTGACGACTTGATCAGTCAAATTGATGTTTGAAAAGGTAACAATTCGTTTCGGGTATTGATCATAGGCCACAATCGTTAGATGATCCTTAAACTCAGCGGCCGCGACACATTACCTTCGCATGGGCTTGACCTTAAGGCATCAAATTTGCCGCACTGCACGATAACCGGGAGGCGATGTTTCTGTTGCTTATTTTTTCAGCAAATTCACGACAGTTCAATTGAACACTCGTGGAAAAAAAATTACCTGCGTGGTTAAATAGCAAACTGATTCGAGTTGGTGACAGTTGACTTGCTGCAGTGCAGCAGACCTTCGCCGGCCGCAATACCCAGACAAACAAGAGGAAGCTGACGTGAAAAAATTTACTATTCCCGCCGTCCTGGCGCTGGCATTCGCTGCCGCGCTGCCGGCGCAAGCGATTGAAGTCGTCAACAACCAGTCCGCCGCCGTGGCCCCTCGCCTGCCCGACCTGGCAGCCGCCCCGCGCACCGTCGCCCTGACCAGCGTGCAATCGTCGGAGCTGCCGGAGCCGGAAGTGTTCGCCATGATGCTGCTCGGCCTGGTGCTGATCGGCTACCGCGCCAGCCGCGACAGCAACGAAAAGTTCAAGTAATCCTGCGATGCGCATTGCGCCTTGGCGCCCCGCCTTGGCGCCCCGCCTTGGCGCCCCGCCTTGGCGCCCCGCCTTGGCGCCCGCGAGGGCGCGCCGCACCACATTCCCGCTTCTGGCGGGATTTTTTTTGTCATGCAGATCAGGTAATAGTTCAGGCGGAAATCAGGCCGGCGCGACCGGGTCCAGGCACAGCCTGTGCAGTTTGACCAGGATATGCCATTCGCGCGAGGTCACGCCATCGCCCAGCAGCCGTTCCAAGACCCCCGCCGCGTGGCAGTCCAGCAAGCCGGCCGGGCACCAGACGTACGCCGCGCGCGGGCCGACGGCGAGCGCCTCGGGCGCCCAGTTCTGCTCGGCCAGCGGCGCCACGCCGGCCAGCGCCGCGCCGTCGCCGACAATGAAAGCCAGGAGACGCGTATGGTCGGTGGCCATGGTGAGCAAGGGATTGGCGTCGATCAGCGCGCCCAGTTCCTCGCTGTCCATCACCGTGACGCGTGCCGCCACCCCTAATTTGATGACCAGCGCTTCCTCGATGGCCTGGGCAGCGGCGGCGGCCGATGGCGGCGTGCCGGAAAACACCACGTTGCCGCTGTTTTGCAAGCTGCGCACCTGGGTAAAGCCAAGCTGGCCGATCAGCTGGCGCAGATCCGCCATCGCCACCCGTTTGGCGCGGCCAACGTTGATTCCTCTAAACAATGCGATGTAGCGCCGGCTTGTCATTCGCGCATGTTACTTCAGGCCCGCGCATGGATGGCGCAGGGTTGATCCGAGAAGCGCGCTTCGTCAATCGATCAGCCCCTCATCGCGCATGGCCTGAAGCACCGCGGGACGCGCGCCGATGCGCTGCTGGAAGGCTTCGACATGGGGCCAGGCGGAAAGGTCCAGCTGGACAAAGCCTGCCCAGCTGGTCACGGTAAACAGGAAAGCGTCGGCTACGCTGAACTGCTCGCCTACCAGGTAGGTACGCCCGGCCAGGTGGGTATCGAGGTAGGCGTAGCGCCGGGTCAGGTTGGCGCGCGCGGCTTCGCGGACCGCGTCAAGCGTGTCGGGCAGGAACAGGGGGGTGTAGTTCTTGTGGATCTCCGCCGCGATGAAGTTAAGCATGCTCATCAGTTGATAGCGGGCCAGGGTGCCTGCCGGCGGCGCCAGGCCCTTCTCGGGCGCCTGGTCGGCCAGGTACTGGACAATTGCAGGCCCCTCGGTTAACACCTGCCCCGCCGCGATCTCAAGGGCCGGCACATAGCCGTTCGGATTGACCGCGCGATAATCGCCGCCGCCGGTCATGCGTTTGCTGTGCAGGTCCACCTGCTCGGTGGTGAACGGCAGCCCGGTCTCGAGCAGGACGATACGGGGAGACAGCGAGCAGGCACCGGGGCTGAAGTAGAGTTTCATGATCATCCTTGAAGAAATATGGGAAGGAAGGGCGCATACGGCAAAGCGTGTCAAGCGTACAACACGGCGCTGCCGCGCACTTGGGCGCACGCAATCGGCGCGCAGACGAAGGGAATGTCGCATTGTCGCAAGTAATGATTCTTCTGGGCAGCACAGATTCCGGAGACAATGCTAAGATCGAAAGGTAATCATGAAGCATGGAAATTTTTCAGGAGAACGGCATGCAGCCATACCAGCATCTGGCGCTGAGCGCGGTCAAGCCGGGCATGATCTTATCGGATGAATTGCTCGACAAACAGGGACAAGTCCTGTTGCCGAAAGGCGCGGTGCTGACCGAGCGCACGATCGCCCTGCTTCCTTCGCATGGCATCGAGATGGTGGCCGTACAATGCGACGCCGCAGCGGCGCCGCCGGCCGACACAGGCGAGCTGGCCGCCCGCCTGGATCAGCTGTTCCGCAAAAACGACCCGGACGACGCCGGCGACTGGGCCACCGGCATCCTGCGCCGCTACGTCAGCGACTATCGGCTGGACCGGGAGATCGAGCTATGAGCATGACAACAACGAGTATGCCGACAACGAGCGCCCTGACCCTCGACGAAGTGATCACCCGCATGCAAGACCTGCCCTCGCTGCCCGCGGTGGTGATGGAACTGCTGGGCTGCATCGACCAGGAAGACGTGGATATTTCGGTGCTGGCCAAAAAGGTGTCGCACGATCAGGCGCTCACCGCCAAGACCCTGCGCCTGGCCAATTCCTCGCTGTACGGTTTGCAGATCAAGGTCACCACCATCCAGCAGGCGATCACCTTCCTGGGTTTCCAGACCACGCGCAAGCTGATCACCGCGGCCGCCGTCACCGGCTGTTTTGCCGAGCAGGGCTGCCCGGGCTTCGACCACAAGAGTTTCTGGCGCCATTCCATCGCCACCGCGGCCTGCGCCAAGGTGCTGGCGCGCCGGCTGCGCTTCAACCAGGATTACGCCTTCACGGCCGGCTTGCTGCACGATATAGGCCGGCTGGTGCTGGTCAGCAGTTTTCCGGAGCAATATGCCGAGGCGATGGCATACCGGCGCGCGCACGATAGTTATGTGCTGCAAGCCGAACATGCGGTGCTGGGAGTGGACCATGTGGCGGCCGGCGTGGCGCTGGCCGAACACTGGCAGTTTTCGGACACCATGAAAATGGCCATCGCCTACCATCATGATCCTGATGCGGCAGGCGCAGGCTTGCTTGCCACGCTGGTGCACGTGGCCGACGCGATCGCTCACGCGCTGGATGTGGCGCGGGATCCGGACGAACTGGTGCCCGCAGTGTCATCGGCCGCATGGACCGCACTGGGACTGAACGAAGAAGCATACTTGCACGTCTTCCGCGAAACCGAACTGCATTTCGATGAAATCGCACTGGTCCTGATGAACTGAACTCCCGCTCTTGCAGACTAAAAGAAATTCGCAAGGGCGGGCGTCAGCGATGCCGCACCACGGACATGACAGGCGGAGCCGTCATGCCGGGCGCATTAGTGCGCATAGTTACCGGTCGAGGACGAGGCAGGTGCTTCGCTGCTCTTCTCTTCGGTAGCTTTTGGACGGCCCTGGGCGTCGGACAGGCGATACTTGGTGCGGCGGTCGCCCATCAGGTCGCGCAGGTCGCGGATGCTCATGCCGGTCACTTCGTGCATGCGGATCAGCAGCGAAGCGCCAACCGGCAGGCGGTGGTGGCGGATTTTGCTGATGACCGGTGGCGCGACTTCCAGCATGCGCGACAGCGCAGCGTCGTTCTTCAGCTGCATTTTGCCCAACAGAATGTCGAGCAGGTGGTTGGGATTGTAGCTTTCTTGTGATGCCAGAGCATGGTGTGCCATGATTTACCTCGTCTCGTGTGTGATTGAAATAATGCCGTTACGAACTGTGTTAAAGACCATCCTTCGTCTCGATTAGTTCCCGGAAAAACTACGCCCTTTGACATGTTTCGACAGAACAAGCCTGATACCTGCCGTAAGCACGTTTCAGATGCGTATGCGCTCTGCGCTACCCGCTTCTCCCACGCACCCGCTTCCGAACAGCTTATTAGACTCATATGCCTTTAGTACAACTGAAGCTGGCTAGGATGTCATTGTTCGAAATCAAGCTATCGTAGGGAAAGCTTGTCACATCGTCATTTCAACACATGGGGATTATTTGTGGCGCACGCAAGAGTTTTCTTCGTTTAACTTTGTGTCGTACTTTCGCACGGAACTCCTTGATTCTCAAAGCAGTAATACTTAGTGCGCGATTAACTGAATTGTGAATATTGCGTTTCATCAATGTTCGATTCCCCTTCTGCATGGAAATCACTGAATACCCCAATAAATTAATGCCGCAATTCAAACATTTCAAGAGCCGCTTCGCCTGAATGTGCAATGTTCGCCGGCACAGGCGATTTACGGTAAACTGGCACCCCTCCTTTGTTAATTAACATTTATCAAGCAACAATTCCATGCAGAAAAAAGTATTCATCAAAACCTTCGGCTGCCAGATGAACGAGTACGACTCGGACAAAATGGCCGATGTGCTCGGCGCGTCCGACGGCCTGGTCCGCACCGATATCGCCGAAGAGGCTGATGTGATTCTGCTCAACACCTGTTCGGTGCGCGAAAAGGCCCAGGAAAAAGTATTTTCCGATTTGGGCCGCCTGCGCGAATTGAAACTCGCGCGCCCCGACCTGCTGATCGGCGTCGGCGGCTGCGTCGCCTCGCAGGAAGGCGCGGCCATCGTCAAGCGCGCGCCGTATGTCGACATGGTGTTCGGCCCGCAGACCCTGCACCGGCTGCCCGCCATGATGCGCGAGCGGCGCAGCAGCGGCGACGCCCAGGTCGACATCAGCTTTCCCGAAATCGAAAAGTTCGACCACCTGCCGCCTGCGCGGGTGGAAGGCAGCGCCGCTTTCGTCTCGATCATGGAAGGCTGCAGCAAGTACTGCAGCTACTGCGTGGTGCCTTACACGCGCGGCGAGGAAGTCTCGCGCCGCTTCGACGACGTGCTCACCGAAGTGGCCGGGCTGGCCGCGCAGGGAGTCAAGGAAATCACCCTGCTGGGGCAGAACGTGAACGCCTTCCGCGGCCACATGGAAGGCGGCGAGATCGCCGACTTTGCGCTGCTGCTCGAATACGTGGCCGAAATTCCCGGCATCGAAAGGATCCGCTTCGTCACCAGCCACCCCAAGGAATTCACCCAGCGCCTGATCGACGCCTACGCGCGCATCCCGCAGCTGGTCGACCACCTCTACCTGCCCGCCCAGCATGGCGCCGACAAGGTACTGGGCGCGATGAAGCGCGGCTACACCGCGCTGGAATACAAATCGATCATCCGGCGCATCCGCGCGGTGCGCCCGAACATGGCGATTTCGTCCGACTTCATCGTCGGCTTCCCCGGCGAAACCGAGGCCGACTTCGAAGCGATGATGAAGCTCATTGAAGATGTCGGCTTCGACACCAGTTACAGCTTCATCTTCAGCAAGCGTCCCGGCACCCCCGCCGCCAGCCTGGAAGACGACACCCCGCACGAGGTCAAGCTGGCGCGCCTGCAGCGCCTGCAGGCGGCAATCGACGCCAACACGCGCCGCTACAGCGCCGCCATGGTCGGCACGGTGCAGCGCATTCTGGTCGAAGGCCCGTCCAAGAAGGACCCCGGCGAACTGCAGGGCCGCACTGAAAACAACCGCGTGGTCAACTTCGCCGGCGCCAGCACCCTGACCGGACAGATGATCGAAGTGCGCATTACCGAAAGCTTTAACTACACCCTGCGCGGCGAACTGGTCGCCTGCGCCGTCACGGAAGCCTGCGCAACTTGAAAACCAAGACTCCCATCCAGCCCGAATACTTCATTCCCGAGCCGCTCGATAACAACCGCCTGGCGCACCTGTGCGGCCCGCTCGACGAAAACCTGCGCCAGATTTCGGCGGCCCTGGACGTCACCATCTTCCGGCGCGGCGAAAAATTCATCGTCAGCGGCCACAACGCCTTTCATGCGGTCGAGATCCTCGAACGCTTCTACGCGGTCGCCAACAAGATCGTGCCGATCGAGGAAGTGCAGCTGGCCCTGGTCGAGCAGCGCTCCGGCCTGCGCCCCCAGCATGCCGACGCCACCCCGGTCGAAGCCCTGCCCGAGATCGAAATCAACAGTCCGGCCCTCAAGACCCGCCGCCAAGACCTGCGCGGACGCACCCCGCACCAGATCCAGTACCTGCGCGCTATCCTCGAACACGACATCAGCTTCGGCGTCGGCCCGGCCGGCACCGGCAAGACCTACCTGGCTGTCGCCTGCGCGGTCGACGCCTTAGAGCGCGACGTGGTCAAGCGCATCGTGCTGACCCGCCCGGCCGTGGAAGCCGGCGAACGCCTGGGTTTCCTGCCGGGCGACCTGGCCCAGAAAGTCGACCCTTACCTGCGCCCGCTGTACGACGCGCTGTACGACCTGCTGGGCTTCGACCGCACCCAGAAGATGTTCGAGAAACAGGTGATCGAGATCGCGCCGCTGGCCTATATGCGCGGACGCACGCTCAACCACGCTTTCGTGATCCTGGATGAAGCGCAGAACACCACCGTCGAACAGATGAAGATGTTCCTGACCCGGATCGGCTTCG
>CAMLFK010000234.1 GCA_946479255.1 uncultured Oxalobacteraceae bacterium | reverse complement strand
CGGTCCTTGAACAGCATGCGGTTCGGCAGGTCGGTCAGGATGTCGTGGTAGGCCTGGTAAGAGATCACTTCCTCGGCGCGCTTGCGGTCGGTGATGTCGCGCGCCACGCCGTAGGTACCGAAGAATTCGAGCTTCTTCACATCGTGGTCGGGCACGTGCATGCCGATCGAATTGAGCGAGATCATCATCAGGGTGTTGTTGAAGGTGCGGTCCTGGCCGCTGCCGCTGTGGCACTTCAGGCGCAGTTCGACATTGCGCGAGGCGCGCTCGTCGACGCGGCGCTCGTTGAACACATAGCGCGCGCGTTCCAGGTCTTCATCATGCACCAGGATCGAGTAGTGCTTGCCGATCAGGTCTTCGCGCGCAAAGCCCAGCAGCTGGTAGGCGCGGTCGTTCACAAAAGTGAAGCGGCCTTCATGGTTGAGCGTATAAATGATGTCGGGCGAGCTGTCGACCAGGTAGCGGTACAGCTTTTCGGAGTTTTCCAGCTGCGAGGCGATGTGGGCGTTGGTGATCTCCAGGCGGCGCTGCTGCAGCGCATTGGCCACGGTCTTCAACAGCTCTTCGCGGCTGTAGGGTTTGCGCAGGTAATCGTAGGCGCCGCGCCGCAGCGCGCCGATGGCCGCCTCGATGCCGACCTCGCCGCTCATCACGATCACATCGGCGCCGATGCCCTTGTCGTTGATGTAGTCCATGATTTCATGGCCGCTCATGTCCGGCAGGCGCAGGTCCAGCAGCACCAGGTCGAAGCGGGTGCGCGACAGGTAAGCCACGGCTTCCTTGCCGCAGCTGGCGGTGACCAGGTGATAGTCGCGGTCGCGCAGCAGTTCGTACAGCGACGACAGCAGGCGCGGTTCGTCGTCGACCAGCAGGATGCGCGGCAGGTCCGCTTCGCGGCTGGCTGGCAGGTGGGACGGCTCCGCCCCCAGAGGCAGCGTGGTAACGTTGCCGGTGTTGACGTTCATCGGGTCCTTCATACGGTATTAATCGCGCGCGCCTGCACGCCGGTAACGATGGCTGCGCCGGCTCGCGCGGGCAGCAGGATTTCAAAAGTGGTGCCATGGCGTCCGCTGCGGCAGCTGATCAGGCCATCGAGCTTCTTCACCAGGCTGTGGACGATCGACAGGCCCAGGCCATGGTGGGCGCCATCCTTGGTGCTCTTGACCGGCGAGAACAGGTTGGCCAGCACCTCGCTGGACAGGCCGGGGCCGGTATCGCTGACCACCAGCTCCAGGTACAGCTTGCGTTCGCGGTTGACGTGGCCGCGGTTGGCGATCTCGATGCGCCCGCCGGCGCTCCCCAAAGCTTCGACCGCGTTCTTGACCAGGTTGACCAGGATCTGCTTGAGGATGTCGGCGTCGCCGTCGATGGCGTGGTGCTCCGGATCGGCGGTGGCGCTGATATGGACCGAGCCCGGCACGAATTCGGTGGCGCGGAACAGGCGCAGCACGTCGTCCACCACTTTACCGACGTCGGTGGCGCGCATGCCATCGGATGGCTGCAGGTCGGCCAGGCCGCTGATCAGCTGGCCGACGCGGTCGATTTCCTCGTTCAGGATCGACATCTCGCCGACCACCGGCTCGCGCCGCGCCAGCTTATGGTCCAGCACCGACAGGTAGTTCTTGATGATCGAGAGCGGGTTGTTCACCTCGTGCACCACACGGCGCGAAGCCTCGCGGTATTCCTCGGCCACGTGAGCCAGCTGGCGCCGTGCGTGGCCGCGTTCGGACAAGGCGGTTTCCAGCGCGCTGGCGGCCTGCGCGCCGAAAGCCTGCATGAAGCGCTCGCGCTTCTGGCAATTGGCCACCTGCCAGCTGGCCACGCCGCCGATCATCACGCCCAGGCAGCGCGCGCCGGCCACCAGCGGCAGGCACACCAGGCTGTCGCTGCCGAGGATGCGGAACAGCTGCTCTTCCGGCAGGCCCAGGCCGGTGCTGTCGCGTCCGATGAAGGCCAGGCGGCGCTGCAGCGCGGCGGCGGCGATCACGCCGCCCTTGGCCAGCGGGATCGAGAACTCGGCGATGCGCTGCTGTTCGGCGCTGGGCATGCCCACCAGCGCGTGGCCGGTCGGGTTCTCCAGCAAAATCACGGTGTTCCCGAAGTCGAACAGGATGCGCGCCGATCGGGTCATCGATTCGAGCAGGCCGCTTTCGCCCTGCTGGCGTGAAAAACTCTGGCCCACTTCGGACACCAGCACCAGATTGCGCACTTCTTCCGACAGGCGCTGCTGGACCGGATCGCGGGCCGTCGCCGCCACGGCCGGCGGGCTCGGAATGTCGTCGGCGCCGGCCAGGTCGATGCCCAGGTGCGCGGCCGACTTGTCGACCTGGCGCTGGGCCGCGGCCAGGATGGGGCCGATGTCGTCCGGCGCGAGGCCGCACAGTGCCATGGCATCAAGCACCACCGGCTCGTCCGGGGAGTGGGTCGCCATCAGGTGCGCCACGCGCACGATGCGGATCAGGGGATGGGCCGACTCCAACCGGCTGCTTGGCTCGTGGTGGTACAGCACCGAATCGGCCAGGAAGGAATCCAGGCTCCAGCGCTCGATCAGCCAGGCGCCCGCTTCGGTATGGGTGATCTGCAGGGTGCGCTGCTCGACCGCGCACAAGTCTTCGTCGTCGCGCGCGGTGAAGTTATAGGCATACTCTTTCGGCGCGGTGGCGAGCAAGGCCAGGCGGCCGACGTTGTGTAAGAGGCCCGCCAGGTAGGCTTCCTCGACCTGCGGGTATTCCATGCGCTTGGCCAGGTCGCGCGCGATCACCGCGGCGGAGAGGGAATTCTTCCAGAAGGCGCGCAGGTCGGTGCTGCCCGAATGCGGGAAGCTGTTAAAGGTCTGGAATACCGATTCGCTGATCACCAGGGTCTTGATCATGTCGGTGCCGAGCGACACCAGCGACTGCTCCAGCCCGGCCGCGCGGCTGCCGCGATGGTAGGCCGAGCTGTTGGCCACCGCCAGGACCTTGCTGGTCATGCCGGCGTCCTTGGCCACCAGGGCGGCAAGTTCCGCCATGCCGAGGTCGTCAGCCTGCAAGTGCTCAATCAGCTTGATAAGGATCTGCGGCATGGCCGGCAGACGGGCAATCAAAAGACGATTGCGGATGTCCTGGTCTGGTTGTTGCATTTTTTCAAGCACTGCCGCCAATATCGATGGTTTCGAGGTGTGGTGCCCAACGGCTAAGCTGCCACACATGTTTGCTACGCCTTGCCCCGAACAGAGCGGTTTTTGGGCTTGTGTTCGGTTATATACCCACTTATCTTAGCATATATACACGAAAGTTGACTCAGAGCATATTACTTTCGAAAAATAATCTCTCCGATAACCACAGTTGAGCCCGCATTATGCCCCGCCGCGGCGCACCAGGGCCCGCCGATAAGCCCGGGCCGCCATCCACAAAGCCAGCGCCATGACTGCGAACGCTGCCTGGCCCAAGGCCAGCCACAGCACCGAATGCGACAAGAAGGGCGCGATCACGCCGGCCACCACGGCCCCCAGCAGGGTTTGCGCGAAGGACTGGCATGAGGCCACGGTACCGCGGATGTGCGGGAACAGGTCCAGCGTCAGCAAGGTGGCGCCGGGCGCGATGAAGCTCATGCCGAAGGTGTAGAAGAACAGCGGCGCCACGCTCCACGGCAGGGCCGGCGGATACAACGCGGCATAAAGGACGTTGACGGTGACCGCCGCCAGCAGGAAGCAGAAGCCAATGCGGATCTGGCGCGCGAAGCTGATCTTGCCGGCGATGCGGTTGGCCGCCAGCGCGCCGATGAAAATGCCCGCCACCGATGGGATGAACAGCCACCCGAACTGGTCGGGGCCCAGGAGCAGGTGCTCCGGCAGCAGCACCGGCGCGGCGGTAATGTACAGGAACAGGCCGGCGAAATTGCAGGCCACCACCCCGGCCTTCATGTGGAACAGCGGCGAACTGAAAATGTCGGCGTAGTTGCGCGCCAGGTAGCGCGGATTGAAGGGCTGGCGTTTTTCAGGCGGCAGCGTTTCGGGCAGGCGGCGGTACACCACCACGAACAGCACGATGGTGTAGACCAGCAGCGCCAGGAAAATGGTGCGCCAGTCGGAGTACTTGACGATCCAGCCGCCCAGGATAGGCGCAATCGCCGGCGCGATGGTGAAGATCATCGTCACCAGCGACAGCAGGCGCGCCGCCGCCGCGTCGGCGTACAGGTCGCGGATCAGCGCGCGCCCCACCACCACCCCAGCCCCGGCCGATACCCCCTGCATGATGCGGAACACCCACAGGTAATGCACCGAATGCGAGGCCGCGCAGCCGAAAGTGCCGATGGCGAACACCACCAGCGCGCACAGGATCACGTTGCGGCGCCCGAAAGCGTCGGCCAGCGCGCCATGCCACAGCACCATGCCGGCAAAGGCCAGCATATAGGCGGTCAAGGTCTGCTGCACCTCGATCGGGGTGGCGCCCAGCGAGGCCTGGATCTGCGGGAAGGCCGGCAGATAGGCATCGATGGAGAATGGACCCAGCATCGACATGCCGGCCAGCAGGGACGCCAGCGCCGCATTGCCCAGGATGGCGATCTTGTGGACCCGCGGCAGCGGAACCGGGGTGACCGGGTCCGGCGGCAAATTGGGCGGCTGGTTCGGGAACATGCCTTAGTCTTCTGACGACGTCGGCTTCGGCTTGGCGGCCTCGCGGCGGTTAAAGCCTGCGACCATGTCGAAGCGGAACAGGCGGCACTCAAGCGCGCCGTTAAAGAACGGCGTCTTGCGCGACTCTTTCAGGCGCAGCAGCTTCGGCAAGGACAGGTCGGCGGTGAACAGGAACACGGTCCAGCCGGCGAAGCGCTGCTTGAGGGTGGACGACAGGGCCGTGTAGAACGACACCGCCATCTCGTCGGCCGGAATGGTGGAGTCGCCGCGCACGCCGATCCGCTCGCCGTACGGCGGGTTGGTCAGGAGGATGCCTGGCTGTTCGGTCGGCGGTTTGACTTCCTGCGCCTCGATCTGCTTGAGCGGCACGTCGAACATGATGCCGGCCACCTTGAGGTTATGCCGCGTCATGGCGATCATGTCGCCCGAGATGTCGGAGCCGAAGATGGTCGGCGATTCCGGCAGCGGGTTCGGCTTGATCGCATTCTTCATCGCCTGCCATGGGCCGGCGTCGAAGCTGTTGAACTTCTCGAAAGCGAAGCGGCGGCGGGCGCCCGGTGGAATGCCCTGCACCATCTGGGCGGCTTCGACCAGGATGGTGCCCGAGCCGCACATCGGGTCGAACAGCGGCGTGCCCGGCTTCCAGCCCGCCACGCGCAGCATGCCGGCGGCCAGGTTCTCGCGCAATGGCGCGTCGCCCGTCTCTTCGCGCCAGCCGCGCTTGAACAGGGCCTCGCCGGAGGTGTCGAGATAGATGGTGAAGTTACGCTGGTCGAGGAAGCCGACGATGCGCATGTCCGGCTCGCGCGTGTTGACCGACGGGCGCTTGTCCCATTGGTCGCGGAAGCGGTCGCAGATGGCGTCCTTGATCTTGAGCGTGGTGAATTCCAGGCTGCGCAGCGGCGACTTGACGGCGGTGACGTCCACGCGGATGGTGTGGTCGTAGGTAAACCAATCTTCCCAGGGCTGGGCCAGGGTCAGGTCGTAGATGTCGTTCTCGTTGTTGTAGCTCTGGTGCGCCATGCGCAGCAGCACGCGCGAAGCGATACGCGAGTGCAGGTTGATGCGATAGGAGTCGGTCAGGTCGCCGGAGCAGTGCACTCCGCCGGGGACCTGGTTGTGCACCTTCATGGTGGTGCTGGTCTGGGCGATCTCGCCAAGTTCCTCGGCCAACGCCGCTTCCATGCCGCGCGGGCATGGGCAAAAAAATGATGCCATCTGGGGTACCTTTTGTCCGTTATAAAAATCCGCGCCTCCGCTGTCATTCCCGCGAAGGCGGGAACCCATAACATTTCGCTCGAAGTGGCATAGGTTCCCGCTTTCGCGGGAATGACAAGAGAAAGCGCGGTTTATTCGAGGGCGCGGGCTACAAAATCAAGCCTGTCCTGCCCCCAAAATGCCTCGCCATCGACGACATACCACGGCACCCCAAAGACACTGGCTGCCATGGCTTCGTCGGTATTTCTTTCATACTGCTGCTGCACGCCGGGCGTGGCCGCGGACTTGACCAGCATGCGTCCATCGAGTCCGCACAGGTCGGCGATCTGCGCCAGCGTGGCCTCGTCGGCGATGTTCTTTTCTTCCGCCCACAGGCCGCGCATGATCGCCCCTGCCAGCTCCAGGGCCGCATCTGCCCCAAGGCTGGTGCGTGCGGCGATGATCAGGTTCGATGCATTCTCCGGCGCGACCGGGAAGAACTTCGGCTGCACATTCATCGGCACGCCCAGGTGCTTTGAGAAGCGCGCCATCTCAAGCAGCCGGTAAGCCTGGCGCTGCGGCGCGCGCTTGGACAAGGGCAGCCCGCCGGACACGCTGAACACCTTGCCCAGGTCGAAAGGCTTGATGTCCACCAGCGCGCCCTTGTCGCGGGCCAGCGCCACCAGGCGCGCATGGCCGAGATAGGTCCATGGCGACTGTGGCGACATGAAATACTGGACTGTCTTGCTCATGTCCGCCTCCGTCAGAAGGGTTTGACCACCACCAGCAGCACGATCGCCGTCAGCAGCACAACCGGCACTTCATTGAAATAGCGGAACCACTTGTGCGAACGGGTGTTCACACCGTTCTCGAACTTCTTGAGGAGCTTTCCGCATGCATGATGGTAGCCCAGCACCAGCAGCACCAGCGCCAGCTTGGCATGCAGCCAGCCGCCGGCGAAGCCGTAGCCGAGCCACAGCCAGATCCCCAGCACCAGCGCGGGGATCGCCAGCATGGTGGTGAAGCGGTACAGCTTGCGCGCCATCAGCAGCAATCGCTCCGTCACCACCGCATTACTCTCCATCGCCAGGTTCACGAAGATGCGCGGCAGGTAAAACAGGCCGGCGAACCACGAGGCGATGAAGACGATATGGAAGGCTTTAATCCAGAGCATGGCCGGTCCCGGCTTATGTGCGTACTTCGCCGTGGCCGAACACCACGTACTTGAGCGACGTCAGGCCTTCCAGGCCGACCGGGCCGCGCGCGTGCAGCTTGTCGTTGGAAATGCCGATTTCCGCGCCCAGGCCATATTCGAAGCCGTCCGCAAAGCGGGTCGACGCATTCACCATGACCGAGGCCGAATCGACTTCGCGCAGGAATTTCAGGGCGTCGCTGTAGTCTTCGGTGATGATCGAATCGGTGTGCTTGGACGAGTAGGTGTTGATGTGATCGATGGCCGCATCGATGCCGTCCACCACCTTGACCGCCAGGATAGGCGCCAGGTATTCGGTCTTCCAGTCTTCTTCGACGGCATGCGCCAGGTGCGGATAGCCGGCCAGGATGGCGTAAGCCTCGTCGTCGGCGCGCAGTTCGACCTGCTTTTCGGCATACAGTTTGGCCAGCTGCGGCAGCACGGCAGGGGCGATGGCGCGCGCCACCAGCAGGGTTTCCATGGTGTTGCAGGTGCCGTAGCGGTGGCACTTGGCGTTAAACGCCACCGGCACCGCCTTGGCCAGGTCGGCCTTGGCGTCGATGAAGACGTGGCAGATGCCGTCCAGGTGCTTGATCATCGGGACGGTCGCCTCTTCCATCAGGCGCGCGATCAGGCCCTTGCCGCCGCGCGGCACGATCACGTCCACGTATTCCGGCATGGTGATCATGGCGCCGACGGCGGCGCGGTCGGTGGTGTCGACGATCTGCACGCCGTTGGCAGGCAGGCCGGCGCCAGCCAAGCCTTCGGCCACGATCTTCGCCAGCGCGCGGTTGCAGTTGATGGCTTCCGAGCCGCCGCGCAGGATGGTGGCGTTGCCGCTCTTGATGCACAGGCCCGCCGCGTC
>CAMLFK010000233.1 GCA_946479255.1 uncultured Oxalobacteraceae bacterium | reverse complement strand
GCGACACGGGAATGCCGTGCATGCGTTCCATCACGATCACGCTGCTGGAGCAATAATCCCAGAACATTTCCGGCACCATCAGCAGGGTCGAGTCGGCAAAATTGCGGCGCAGCTGGCTGGCGTTGGCGGCCTCGCGCATCAGGTCGAGTTCGTCGTGCAGGTATTTGTCGAATTCCGCCACCACTTCGCGCGGCTTCAAGCGCTTGCTCTCGGCCCATACGCGGTTGGTCCATTCGGCGGCGATGTGCATCAGGGCCACGTCTTCGTCGATCAGCTTCTTCATGCCTGGACGTAGCACCTTGACTGCCACTTCCTTGCCGTCTTTGAGCACCGCGAAGTGGACCTGGGCGATCGAGGCGGACGCCACCGGGGTGCGTTCGAAGCTGGCGAACAGTTCGTCCGGGTGGGCATGCAGCGAGCGGGTGATCTGGGCGATGGCCAGTTCGGTCGGGAAAGGCGGAACGCGGTCCTGCAGGCGCGCCAGCTCGTCGGCGATATCGGGCGGCATCAGATCACGCCGGGTCGACAGCACCTGGCCGAATTTGACGAAGATGGGACCGAGCTCTTCCAGTGCCTTGCGCAGGCGCTCGCCGCGCGGCGCGGACAGGTCGCGCCAGAAAATGACGGTGTCGATCAGTTTGGCGGTACGCGGCACCTTGAGGCCGGAGATGGCGATTTCATCGAGCCCATATTTGACGGCAACACGCAGAATTTTCAGCAGGCGCAGGAATTTCAATATCATTCAGAGTCCAATTTCTGTTGCAGGGTCAGCTCCAGGCGCGCGATACGCTTGGCGGCGCGTTCGACATCGTCGCGCAGTCTGACCACCTCGCTGCCGAATTCCTCCACCTGCGGCGGACGGATCAGCACCGGCTGTTCTTCGGTGAGGAACTCGGCCAGGTGTTCGGCGGCCTTGCGGTGGGTCCCCCGGATCAGTTCAAGGGCGCCGCGGGCGCCGCCGGCCACCCGGTTGGCGGCGATCGGGCCGATCCAGCGCTCCAGGTCGACCTCGGCTTCCCAGCGCAGCCCCTTGCTCAGTTGCGAGATGGTGTTGGCAAACTCGGCATCGCCCTCGATCTTAACGTATGAAAACGCACGTTCGCGATTCTGGAGGATCAGCGGCACGTCGGCCAGTTTGACCCGGATGGTGACGTTGGCAGGCGTGTCGGCGCTGCTGGCCTCTAACATGCCGTCGCCGCTTACCCGCATACGCACGGCCACGCCGCTGGCATCGATGCAGGCTTCCTTGCCGGCATGCCGCCGCAAGGCATCACGCGCCCAGGCTTCCTGCGCCAGAAGATGGTTGATGGCCGCCACGGCGGGGGTAGCCAGGGGCGCTGTCAGGGGCGATGTCGGGTTGGAGGTGGTTGGCATTCTCTCGACGCATAAAAAACAAAACCGCCCGGAAATGCGGGCGGTTTCGATCTTACCAGTTTGCTAGCGGTATTTGCTTTAGCTGGGGAACTTTCGGGGGCTTACGTCAGGACAGCTGCTGAATCCCCGCAAGCACCCAACCCGTACTGCCATCATGCGGCTTGGACATATTCCACACCTCGGCAAACAGCTGCGCATCGGCATCCGGTGCCGGCTTGATCATGCCGTCGAAGCGCACGCTGGCCAGGTATTCCTTGCCCACGTTCTCGATGCCCAGCAAGGCCGCGTCGATCTTGACCACATCGGTGAAGTCGGCCACGTCGCCGCGTTCCTGGATCTGCATGCGCAGTTCGGCAAACACTTCCGGCGTGGTGAACTCGCGCAGGTCGCTCACATCGGCCTTGTCCCACGCGGCCTGCATGCGGATAAAGCTGGACTTGGCCTGGCGCAGGAAGGCGTTGGTGTCGAAATCGGACGGCACGCCCCACGGCGCGGCCGGTGCCTGCTGGCCGGAGCCGCTGGCAACTGGCTGCTGGGCCGGCTGGAAGGCGGCCGGTTTTTTCAGGTTGGCGCCGATTTCAGGCGTGGCGCCGGCCGGCAGCGGATTCTGGTTAAAGCCGCTGAAACCGGTATTGGCCGGGGTGTCCTTACGCTTGAACATGCGGTAGATGAACAGGCCGGCCATGGCCAGCAGCGCGATCATCAGCACCGAGCCCAGGATATTGGCCATGGCGCCGCCAAGGCCGAGGTGGGAGAACAGCAGGCCAAGGCCGAGGCCGGCCAGCGCGCCCCCCAGGATGCCCTTCCAGGGGCTGGGGCGGGCAGCCGCGGCGGCCGGCGCCGGCGCTGGGCTACCTTGGCGCTGTGCCTGCTGCTGCATCTGCGGCGAGGCGGCCGGCGGGGTGGCGTTGCGCGTCACCGACTGCGACTGGCGGCCGATCGAGCGGCCACCGCCCAGCGGACGGGCGGTCGCTTCCACCACCATCGTCAGGGCGGTGGTGGCGATCATCATATTGACCAAGAATTTTTTCATCGCAGCCCTTCTCTATTTCTATAATTTAATGCCGGTATGAAGCGCGGCCACACCTGCTGTCAGGTTGAAGTAATCCACCCGCTCAAGGCCGGCTGCCTGCATCATCGACTTCAGCGTTTCCTGGTCAGGATGCATGCGGATCGATTCAGCCAGGTAGCGATAACTCTCGGCATCGCCGGCAATCTTCTGCCCCAGCCAGGGCAGCACTGAAAACGAATATACATCGTATGGCTTCTGCAGGGCGGACGCTACTTTCGAGAACTCCAGCACCAGCAGCTTGCCGCCCGGTTTGAGCACGCGGCGCATTTCGGCCAGGGCCTGGTCCTTGTGCGTCATGTTGCGCAGGCCAAAGGCCACGCTGACCCGGTCGAAATAATTGTCGGGGAACGGCAATTTTTCCGCGTCACACAGCAAGGTGGGGGTCACCATTCCCTTATTCAATAGACGGTCGCGGCCCACCCGCAGCATGGATTCATTGATATCGGTGAGCCACACTTCGCCGCTCGGACCGGCCTGCTTGGCAAAAGCCTTGGCCAGGTCGCCCGTGCCGCCGGCGATGTCGAGCACCTTCATGCCTGGACGCACACCGGCGTTGGCGATGGTGAAGGTCTTCCAGAGCCGGTGCAGACCGCCCGACATGAGATCGTTCATCACGTCGTACTTGGATGCGACCGAATGGAAAACCTTGGCAACTTCCTTGACTTTATCGTCCTCGGAAACCGTTTTGTAGCCGAAATGCGTGGTGTTGGTCATGTGCTTTGGGTGATGTGTGTTTGCTTGCATTATACAAGCCAAGCGCTCCCGCCCTTCTCACCCCGGCGGCGCCGCGTCGACTGCCTGGAGCGCCTGCAGCGCCATCGCGTACACCCCTTCATATGACTTGGCCGCCGCGATAAACCTGCCGTTATGACAAAAGATCGCATCTGGCACGCCCGTTACGGCCGCCAGCTCGGCATCGCGCAGGCCCGCCCATGGCGCCGGCAGATCGGCGCGCGCGGCAAAGCTGTCCGGGGCTGCCGATACCGTATGCAGCATGTAGCGCTGTTCCGCCAGGCTATGGCTGATGACGAACAGGACCGCCGGCATCTCGGTGCGCACCACGCTCGCCCATGGCAAGGCGCTGTTGGCCAGGAACAGCAGGCGGCCGCCCTCCAGCACTTGCGACTCGCGCACTTGTCTTAATGCCAGCAAGGCGCCGACCCGGTACTTGACGGCGTTGACGATAATGTCGGTCAGGAAGGCCATGGCACGGCGGAACTGGGCCAGCCGGTAATCCTCGGTGGCCTGTCCATAGCCAAGGCGCTGCTCATCGAGCCAGTTGGGATTAAAGCCCGACACCACGGCCGACAAGCCGTATCCGCCCGGGGCGTTCTTCGCCGCGCCCGTATCGGACATATCGAGGTACTGCACGATGTCGCCATCGATCGCGGCGGCGATCTGGGTGGCGGTTTCATCGGACAGCTGTTGCCCGGTATGCGCGAGCGCCAGCGTGCTGACGCAGCGCGCGCCAAATTCTTTCCACACCAGACCCGCACTGGCGTAAGTCACGCCGCTCGGCCGGGCGCCGGCGAAACCTTTCTGGTGGTGGTCGAAGCGGCCGCTGGCGGGGTCCCAGATGCCGCCCACGTCGATGGCGAAGTCGGCCGCTTCGATGGTGGCGGTGTCGCGCGTGCGAATCACCTCGCTGCCGGGAAACAGCACGTCCAGTACGGCTACTGCCCAGGCATCGTCGGCGTGAAATTTACCACTGTGCGTCGCGATGATCATGTTTTTTCCAATGCTTCCATTGTTAATCGATAAAGCCGGTTATTCCGGTAAGGTTGGCACTCTAACCTAATGTGTTGCGCGCCCGGCGTTTATCCATGGTACATAAGCACTTAAAACTATGAATAATCTTGTTAGTCAATATGCTTTCTGTGAGAATCGTTTGTAAACACTGAGCAATTTCCTTAGTGGCTAGCCGGTCAATGTTGCGGGAATGATGATGAACAAATGGGAACCGAACACTTCTTTGCAGGCGCTTGCGATCAGCCTGCAGAAGATCGCCGCGCAGACTTCCGCCGAATTGATCGGACAAGCCGTGCTGGAGGCCGCCTGCGCGATTACCGGCGCGCGCTCTGGCCGATTTGCGGCCGGTCCCGCCGCCATCGACGGCACCGCGCCCCTGTGCCTGCCTTTGATGAGCAAGGACAAGGTGCTGGGCCTGGTGTACCTGGATGACCTGGTCGAGCCGCGCCCCGACAAGGCGGCGCAGACGGCGGCGCTGAGTATCCTTGCCACCAGCGCCGCTGGCGCGCTCGACAACCTGCGCCTGCGCGAGCACATGCGGCGCGACAGCGATGTGCACCGCAAGTCGGAGGCCGAGCTGGCATTCAAGCAGAACCTGCTGCGCACGCTGGTCGAGAATATTCCATTCCGCATCTACGCCAAGGACCACGAGAGCCGCTTCTTGTTCGGCAATATGCGCATGGCCCGGCTGGCCGGCGTCGCCACCCCCGCCGATTTGTCCGGCAAGACCGATTACGATTTCTTTCCGGCCGAACTGGCCGCCAAGTACTTCGCCGACGAAATGCATGTGCTGCAATCCGGCGAAGGCCTGCTCGACTACGAGGAACTGGTTGAAGACCAGGACACCGGCGAGCTGGGCTGGACCGTGACCACCAAGGTATTGTTGCGCAACGACGAAGGCGAGGTCACCGGCGTGGTCGGGATCGGCTACGACGTCACCCAGCGCAAGCAGATGGAAGAGCGGCTGCGCGTACGCGGCGAAGAGCTGGAAATGGCGAATGCCAATCTACGGATCGAAAAGGAACAGCAGCAGATCCTGATCCGGCGGCTGGGCGACATGCAGGGCCAGCTGCTGCAGTCGGAAAAGATGGCGTCGATCGGTTTGCTGGCGGCAGGCGTGGCGCACGAAATCAACAATCCGCTGGCCTTCATCAGTTCCAACTTCAGCGCCCTGGAGCGCGATGCCCAGGACATACTCGACCTGATCGGTGCCTACGAGCGGGTGGAAACCCTGCTGCCGGCCGCGGCCCTCGCCCCGATCGAGGTGCGCAAGCAGGACATGGGGCTGGAAGACATCCGGCTGGACATGGACGACATGCTGCGCGAATCTCTCGATGGCCTCAAGCGGGTCAAGCACATTGTGCAAAGCCTGAAGGATTTCTCGCGCGTAGGGGGAACCGAATACGAAATGTCCAACCTTGAAGAGGGGCTGGACAGCACGCTGAACGTGGCGTGGAACGAGATCAAGTACAAGGCCGATGTCGTCAAGGAATACGGCGGCCTGCCTGCCGTCAGCTGCCTGCCTTCGCAGATCAACCAGGTATTCCTCAACCTGCTCATCAATGCCGCCCACGCCATCGAAGACCGCGGCCAGATCATCGTGCGCACCAATTTCGATGCGGACAATGTGTGGGTGGAGGTCGAGGACAACGGCAGTGGCATCGCCCCTCAGCATCTCGATCACATCTTCGAACCCTTCTTCACCACCAAGCCAATCGGCAAGGGTACCGGGCTGGGCCTGTCGATCGTGTATGGCATTGTCCAGAGCCACAATGGCAAGATCGAGGTCGACAGTGCCTGCGGACGCGGCACAAGCTTCAAGGTGACCCTGCCGCGCACGCGCCCGGCGGAATAGATTGACAGGGTTTTCGATTGAAAAGAGAATCGAAACCTTGAGTCTTTCACAATCGGAGCCGGGGTGAGTAAAGCTGTATCTGCGTTGACCATGGGCGTCAAGATCAATATTTTCTGCGCGCTTCTGTGGTTCGTCACGGCGGCCGTCCAGTTCACCCGGCCCGAGCCCTCGTCGTGGATGACCAGCGTGGCGCTCGGCGTGGTTTTCGCCGTGCTCGCCGTCGTGGTCTATTCGCAGAACAAACGTAACGCCGCCGGCAAGTAGCGCGTGCTGCGCCGCCGGCTGGTCAACCTCTCGCTTCGCCTGACGATGGCGCCGCCCAGTTCATAGCGCATCATCTTTGATCGGCTTGAATCATGCTGATATTCTGCGTGTGCAGCCCTAGGCTTTGTCCTCTCCCAGCTTCCATACTGGTGATGACACTAGCTTGGTTTTTGGGTCCTGACTGCGGGACCACCCCGAATAAAACAAACCCGCCATCTGGCGGGTTTGTTGTTTAGTGCTTGTGGCCGCAGCCCTTGCCTGCGGTAGGGGCACCCGGAATCACAGCACCCGGCTCACGCCCGGCCTCGCCCTCAAACCCTGCAGCATGCAGCTTGTCCATATACTCCGCCCACAGCTGGCTCTGCTCATTGCCCAGCTTGTACAGATATTCCCAGGTGTACAAACCAGTGTTATGCCCATCGCTGAAAGTCGGCTTGACGGCGTAGTTGCCAACCGGCTCAAGGTCGGTGATGCCAACTTCGCGCTTGCCCAGCTGAAGCACTTCCTGACCTTGCCCATGGCCGCGCACTTCGGCCGATGGCGAATACACGCGCAGTAATTCGAAGGGCAGCGAAAACGCGCTGCCGTCGTCGAACGCAATGTCGAGCACGCGCGACTTTTGATGCACGGTGAACGCGGTCGGTATCATGCCTGCCCCATTCGGCGCGCGATATTGGCGGCCAGTTGCGGCAGCAGCGCGCGGCGTGCCGCCAGGATCGGTTCTTCGGTAGTGCGCACCGCCGGGGTCCACACCGGGTTCGGGAAATGCGCATCGTCGGCAAAGCGCGGAATCACATGCCAGTGCAGGTGCGGCGTCATATTGCCCAGGCTGGCCACGTTGACCTTGCCCGGCGCCATGACGTCGCGCAGCGCCAGTTCGACGTGCCAGACCGCATCGTTCAAGGCCATGCGGTCGGCGGGCGCCAGGTCGCTCATTTCCTTGACGTGCTCGTTCCAGATGACCCGGCAAAAACCCGGGTAGGCGGCGTCGTCCACCAGGATGACGGACAGCTTGTCATTCCGGTACACGGGTGCAACGGTGAGATTGCACAGCTCGCAGCCAGGCACGGCAGCCGTCATACCAATACTCGTTCGATGCCGCCGGAATTGGCTTTCGCCACGTACTCAGGCAGCCAGTTCTCGCCCAGCAGGTGCTTGGCGATCTCGACGACGATGTAGTCGGCGGTAGTGCCCGAGTCTTCGTTGTAGCGCGACAGGCCTTGCAGGCAAGACGGGCAGCTGGTCAGGATCTTGACGTCGCCCTTGAAGCCGTCTTCGCGCAGCTTGTCGGCGCCGGCGGTCATCTCGCCTTCCTTGCGGAAGCGCACCTGTGTGGCGATGTCCGGACGGCTGAGAGCGAAGGTGCCCGACTCGCCGCAGCAGCGCTCGTTCTTCTCGATCTTCACATTGTCCACGGTCGACACGAGCGCGTTGACGGTCTTGACCGAGTCGCCCAGCTTCATCGGGTTGTGGCATGGCTCATGGTACATATAGCGGGTACCGTTGACGCCTTCCAGCTTGACGCCTTTTTCCAGCAGGTACTCGTGGATGTCCATGATGCGGCAGCCCGGGAAGATCTTCTCGA
>CAMLFK010000232.1 GCA_946479255.1 uncultured Oxalobacteraceae bacterium | reverse complement strand
GTGTGGCTCAACCCGCCGTCTAAGCTTGACCAGCAGCGTGCTGCATAACCTGCCAGAAAAAAATGCATTCTGAATTGTTTTACGCGACAACTACCTTGACACGCACCGATACACTCGCGGATTGGGGTGGCATTTGTGTTCCCGGAAGTGTCATTTTTCTGGAGGAACTGTTAGCGGCACAGGGTGCCCCCTACGATGCCGATGAGGTACTGGCAGAGATTTCGGGCGAGTATGCGCGAGCCGGAATGTACGAACAGCAGCTAGAGACAGCTCGTCGTCGGATGTTGAATCTTCCCCGCGACTTACTAGTACAGATTGAGGTGGCTCGACGACTTAGCTATAGTGCCGCTTCGACGCCCGCGTATGGAGATGAAGCGAAGCGGACAATTGCCGAAGCCGTACAGATGGCCCGACAGAAAAATGTATGGGTACGATCCGCATTGAGCGAGCAGGCCTGGATCGGCATTCGATTGAGCGATTCCGGTCTTTTTGCAACTGCGATGGAAGAGCTAATCCAAGATGTCAATTCCGGTCGGGAGTTCGAAGTCGATTCCAGGCTGTTCCACGAAATCCTCGAGGAAATTCCTCGGGGGTTTTGCCCACCGGAGTTAGTTGAGCGCTATCGCGCGGCGATTGGGCATTCCGACTAGCGATATGCGCCAAGCGACCTTTTTTCTAAACGGCAGGAGAGGGAAACGGGGCAGGTCCGGCGATTGGACATGCCCGAACTTTTGGGTACTCGTGGGCGGGCGCGGGCTTGGACGATGGAGGCCATTTGTGGTCTTGTCTGGAGTGCCGCTGCTACGAGCAAATCGGCGGCGGACGCCTCGCGGATGGGACTGCCGCGAACCAGGCGATCGTCGACGTCTACAACGTGTACGCCGATCACATTCTCACGCCAAGGGTCATCACGCGGGCCAGCGACAACCGGATGGTCTGGCGTTGGGACAATGCGGATCCGTTCGGTATGCACCAGCCGCACGAAAGCCCGGCCGGCTTGCCGAAGTTCACCTACAACCCGCGTTTCCCGGGACAGGTGTATGACAGGGAGACGAACAACCACTACACTTACTACAGGGATGATGATCCGCAGACTGGGCGGTATTTGCAGTCCGATCCGATCGGGTTGGCGGGCGGCATCAACACTTATGCCTACGTTGAGGGAAATCCGATTAGTTTGACGGATCCGCAAGGCTTGAATCCTGGAACCGCCGCTGGTGCGGGTATCGGTACACTTATTCTTCCAGGCCCTGGCACAGTCGCTGGTGCATTGATTGGAACAGGCATTGGCATTGGCATTGGGTATTGGATGTGCAGCGATGGCACTTCCAATGAGGAGTGTAAGAAGCAAGCTCTTGAAGATTACACCAACGACGTGACAGAGTGCGACTCGTATTACAAGGTATTCGGCGTGAACACTTGGCGTGCCTGTAAGACCCGCGCTGCCAATCGGTACGCTCAACAGCTTAGGGATTGTGACGGAAAGTGAGTTTAGAGATGAATGTTCCGAGATTGGAAATTTATTTGGATGAAAATTCAAAGCTTTGCATTGCAAAAGTCGATCGTCTTGGCGCTTCTTCGCAGCTTATCGTTGACGTTGACCTGAATGAACTGAAGTCGCATGGGCTCGATGGCGCATCAAGTCGACTTGGTCGTGGCCTAATCAACAATTTGAGTTTATGGCATAAGAAGGAATTTGAAAACTGGGGCCTTCCAGTTGCTCAAGAAATTGATGAGCCCGACGACTTTAGCATTGCGCAATGCTTGATTGAGAAATCTGTGTTGGGCAGTACAGCAGTTCATGTGCGATCCATAGATACCTTATTGCGTCAGGAGGCCGAAAAGAGCCAAGAATCAAAGAGCTTTTTTGAAGATACCTGGCCAACTATCCGCGAGAGGTTAGAAAGCTTTGGTACCTAGCAGCCTGCAGGCGCGGGGTCAGGTCAGGCAGCAATCGGACATCAGTGAACCTTCCGACAAAGGCACGACAAAGGCATCGGGGTCAGTGCCAACAAAGTTACACGTCCGCAGCTACGCCAGCAGTCTCTCTTCTTAACAAAAAAGCCGTCCCCAACCCGCTGCTTCGCGCGGATGCTGGGACGGCTTCTATTTTTAGCTGCTAAGAAAAAGCCGCACGACGTTGGCGCCTCAAGCCTTGCCCTGCACCCTGGTCCTGCGCTCCTTGGCTTCCGGTTTGTTGACCCGCTCCAGCGCGCCGGCGACCTGGTTCTTGACGATGACGAATTAAACGGGCACCGCCATATCTGCCTACCGCCGGCTGGCCCGCGTCGCCACATCCACCCACACCGCGAGGGTAAGGATGAAGCCCTTGACGATCATCTGCCAGTAAGTATCCACGTCGAGCATCGACATACCGTTATCCAGACTGGCCATGACCAGCGCCCCGATCAAGGCACCGTACACCGTGCCCGAGCCACCGCGCATCGACGTGCCGCCGATAAAGCAAGCCGCAATCGCATCCAGCTCGCCCGAGGTACCGGCCGAAGGCGACCCTGCGGCCAGCCGCGCCGTGTTGATCAAACCAGCCAGCGCGCACATCAGGCCCATGATCCCGAAGATCCACATCTTCACCGCGCGCACGTTCACGCCGGACAAGCGGGTCGCTTCCATATTGCTGCCGACCGAATAAATGCGCCGCCCAAACACGGTCTGGTTCGCCACATAGCTGAAGATACCCAGCAACACCAGCACCAGCAGCACCGGCAGCGGAATGCCTTCGTAGCTGTTCATGGTTTGCACGAAGGCATAGATCACCGCCGCCACGAGCGCAAGGCGCAGGCCGTCGCGCCACAGGGGCGCCAATGGCAAGCCGTGATGGGCAAGGCTTGCACGCTGGCGCCAGATCAGCAAGGCCGCCAGCAGCACCAGCACCACGCCCAGCACCACACCCAGCTGCACCGACAGATAGCCCTGCCCCAGCTGCTGCATCGGTTCCGACACCGGCGCAATCGTCGAGCCGCCGGTAATGCCCAGCACCATGCCGCGATACGCCAGCATGCCGCCCAGGCCGACAATGAAGGATGGAATCCCCACATAGGCCGTCAGGTAACCATTGAACAGGCCCAGCACCAGCCCGCACACCAGCACCAGCGCAATGGTGGCACTGAGCGGCAAGGAATGGCTGACGTCCATCACGGCGGCAATGCCGCCCAACAATCCCAATAGCGAGCCGACCGACAAATCGATTTCGCCGGCAATGATGACGAAGGCCATGCCGCAGGCGACAATGCCAGTCACCGCCATCTGGCGCATCAGGTTCGACAGATTGCGTGCGGAGATGAAACCGCCTTCGGTCTTCCAGGTAAAGAAAGCCCAGATCACGGCGATGGCAATCAACAGCGCCAGGATCTTGTACTGCGTGAAAAGCTGCTTGATATTCAATTTATTCATAGTCTTCTTTTCAATGCGGCGCCGTCTCGCCTTGTCCAATGGCGGCGGCCAGCAGGGTTTCCTGGGTCAGATTCTGGTTGACGAAATTGCCGCGCAATTGGCCTTCGCCCATCACCAGCACGCGGTCGGAAATGCCCAGCACTTCGGCCAGTTCCGACGACACCATAACGATAGCCATGCCCTGCTTGGCCAGCTCGAACATGAGCTTGTAGATCTCGTACTTGGCGCCCACGTCCACGCCGCGGGTCGGCTCGTCCAGGATCAGCACCTTGGGCCGGGTCAGCAGCATCTTGGACAGCACCGCTTTTTGCTGATTGCCGCCGGACAGCGCGGTGATCGGCAGGAAGGGGCTGGCCGTCTTCAGGCCCAGCCGGGCGATCTGCTCGCGGATGGTGACAAGTTCCGCCTCGGGGTCAATGCGCGTCAGTTTTGAGAACTGGTCCAGCACCGACAAGGTAATGTTCTGACCTACCGACAAGTCGGCCACGATGCCGTGCTGCTTGCGGTCTTCCGGCACCAGCGCGAGGCCGGCGCGGATGGCGCGCTGCGGCGTGGAAGTATCAATGGCCTTACCTTCCAGCAGCACCTCGGCCTCGTAGCGGCCGGGGTAGGAACCGAAGATGGCCGTGACCAGTTCCGTGCGCCCTGCCCCCACCAGCCCGGCAATGCCGAGAATCTCGCCACGGCGCAGCTCGAAGGACACATTGTCCACGCGCTTCCTGAGCGGCTTTTCGGTGTCGTAGCAGGTGACGTTCTTCGCTTCGAAGATCACCTCGCCCAAAGCATGGTCCTGCTTCGGATACAGCTGGTTCATTTCGCGGCCGACCATCTGGGCGATGATGCGGTCCACGTTCAGCTCGCTCATCGGCGTGGTGGCGATGTGCTTGCCGTCGCGGATCACCGAAATGGTGTCGCACACGGCTTCCACTTCGTCCAGCTTGTGCGAGATGTAGACGCAAGCGACGCCCTTGGCCTTCAGGTCGCGCACGATGTCGAGCAGCACGGCAATCTCGGACGCCGTCAGCGAGGACGAAGGCTCGTCCAGGATCAGCAGCTTGGCGTTCTTGTTGAGCGCCTTGGCGATTTCGATTAGTTGCTGGTGGCCGCCGCCGTAATTCATTACCGGCAGTACCACGTTCACGTCGGGCAGCTTGAGTTCTTTCAACAGCTGCTCGGCGCGGCGGTTCATGGCCGGATAATCCATGCGGCCGCCCGGCAAGGTGATTTCATTGCCGAGGAAAATGTTCTCCGCCACCGACAGTTCCGGCACCAGCATCAGTTCCTGGTGGATGATGATGATGCCGGCCGCTTCCGTATCGCGGATCGACTGGGCTTTGAGCGGCTGGCCGTTCCACAAGATCTCGCCATCCCAGGTGCCGTGCGGGTAGACCGCAGACAGCACCTTCATCAGCGTCGACTTGCCGGCGCCGTTCTCGCCGCACAGGCCGACGCATTCGCCGGGACGGATCTTCAGGTCGATACCATTGAGCGCAGGCACACCGCCAAATGTCTTGACGATGCCCTTCATTTCTAACAAGTAGTCAGCCATTGCTTACATGCCGAGCTGTTGCTTGGTGTAGAAGCCGTCTTTGACCAGGATGTCGAGATTGGCTTTGGTCAATGGAATCGGCTTGAGCAGCAGCGTATCGACCTTTTTGAAGCCGTTGTTGTAGTTACCGTTGTAGGTAGGCTTTTCATTGCGCACCAGTTGCACGGCCAGCTTGGCCGCTTCGGTGGCGATCAGTTTGAGCGGCTTGTAGACCGTCATGGTCTGGGTGCCGGCGGCCACGCGCTTGACAGCGGCGAGGTCGGCATCCTGGCCGGACACGGCAACCTTGCCGGCCAGCTTTTGCGACGCCAGCGCCTGGATGGCGCCGCCCGCGGTACCGTCGTTGGAGGCGACCACGGCATCGATCTTGTTGGCGTTCGCCGTCAGCGCGTTTTCCACGATGGCCATGGCTTCGGACGGGCTCCATTCCTTGACCCACTGCTTGCCGACGACTTTGATGTCGCCCTTGTCGATCAGCGGCTGCAGCACTTTCATCTGGCCGTCGCGCAGCATCTTGGCGTTGTTGTCGGTGGGCGCGCCGCCGAGCAGGTAGTAGTTGCCTTTTGGTTTGACGGAGACCACGCTGGAGGCTTGCAGTTCGCCGACTTGCTGGTTGTCGAAGGAGATGTAGGCATCGACATCGGCGTTCATGATCAGGCGGTCATAGGACAGCACCTTGATCTTGGCCTTCTTGGCTTCACGGATAGCATTGTTCAACACGGTGGCGTTGAAGGGAACAATCACCAGCACGTCGACACCGCGCGAGATGAGGTTTTCGATCTGGGCGATCTGGCGCTGCTCGCTGGCATCGGCCGATTGCACGTAGACTTTTCCGCCCAGCTTTTCGGCTGCCGCAGTGAAGTAGTCACGGTCCTTGGCCCAGCGCTCCAGGCGCAAGTCATCGATCGAAAAGCCGATCTTCGGATTCTTGGCATCGGCCATGGCCGCGCCGCTCACAAGTGCCATCGCAACAGCAGCCGCAGCTGCAGTCATCAGTTTTTTCATGCTTTGTATCTCCGTTATGTGGGTGAAACCAATCAGTACATCAACTACTCCTGCTTATTTCTGAAAAATTTATGATCCGCTGTCATTCCCGGCGGACGGCCGCCCCCTTGGCGGGAACCTATACCACTTCGATCGAGATGGTATGGGTCCCCGCCTCCGCGGGGATGACAGTGGTGTTGATTCAAGTGGACAGTGAAGCGTTCTGCAACACATCCGGCAGCAACGCATCCGGGAAATCCTGATAGCAGATCGGCCGCAAGAAGCGCACGATCGCCAGGGTCCCCACCGAGGTAATGCGCGCATCGGACGTCGCCGGGAACGGCCCGCCATGCACCATCGCACTGGCCACTTCCACGCCGGTCGGATAGCCATTGACCAGGATCCGCCCAACCTTCTCCTCCAGCTGCGGCAGCAATTGCTGCGCCAGCGGCAGATCAAGCGCATCCATCTGCAAGGTACCGGTCAGCTGGCCTTCCAGGTGGCTGATCACCTGCTGCACCGTGGCCAGGTCCGGGCAGCGCACCACCACCGACGACGCGCCAAACACCTCGTTATGCCAGATCGGATCGGCCAGGAAATCGTTCGACTCCACCAGCATCAGCGCCGCCTGGCACTCATGCGGGCCATGCCCCGGCTGGCCGCGCGCCACCTGGCGCAGCGCACCGTGCTCGGCCAGCCTGGCCGTCTGCTCGGTGAACATGCCATGAATAGCAGGCGTCAACATGGTCGTGGCCGGCGACGCAGTGACCGCCGCCGACGCCGACTTCATGAATTCTTCAAAGCCAGGACCATCAATGGCCAGCACCAGGCCAGGATTGGTGCAGTACTGCCCCGAACCCATGGTCAGCGAGGCGACAAAATCCTTACCGATCTTGTCCGCACGGGCAGCCAGCGCACCCGGCAGCAGGATCACCGGATTAATACTGCTCATCTCGGCAAATACGGGAATCGGTTCAGGACGCGAAGCGGCAATGCGCATCAGCGCCAAGCCGCCCCCGCGCGAACCAGTAAAGCCCACCGCCTTGATGCGCGGATCGGCCACCAGCGCGCCACCAAGTTCGATGGTCGCGCCGGCCAGCAAAGCAAACACGCCCGCATGCAGGCCGCAGTCGATGACCGCTTTCTGCACCGCACGGCCGACCAGTTCGGAGGTGGCCGGATGCGCCGGGTGAGCCTTCAACACGACCGGGCAGCCAGCCGCCAGCGCCGACGCGGTATCGCCGCCGGCCACCGAAAACGCCAGCGGGAAATTACTCGCACCAAAGACCGCCACTGGACCAATGCCGATATGGCGCAAACGCAAATCCGAACGCGGCAGCGGCTGCCGGTCCGGCAGCGCCGGGTCGTGGCGAATCCCCTGCCAGTCGCCCGAACGCACCAAGGCACTAAACATGCGCAACTGATTGACCGTACGCCCACGCTCGCCTTCCAGCCTGCCGCGCGGCAAACCGGACTCGCGCATGGCAGCGTCGATCAGCTCGTCGCCCAGGCCAAGGATATTGATGGCGATGCGATCGAGAAAATCAGCACGCTCGTCCAGCGTGGTTTGCCGATACGTCGTAAATGCCTGCGCAGCCAGCGCGCAAGCCAGCTCCACTTCCGCCTTGCCGGCTCCGGTAAAGGCCGGCTCCAGCTTTTCGCCGGTGGAAGGATCGACCGCCTGAAACGGGGCATCGCTGCCGCGGACTTCACGGCCGCCGATCAGCTGGTTTCCGGATATCGTCATCTTGCTCTCGCTCAGCTTAGTGATTGTGGCGCGGCATTTTCTCGGCCACACCGCGATACTTCAGCGCCGTTTCCATGCAGGCGCCGGTTTCCAGCTGGCCCACGGTGGCACGGTAGATTTCCTGCCATGGGGTCTGGCTTTCCGGAATCTCCGGCAGCGGCTGGGTCTGGCGTTTTGCCCATTCCTCGTCCGCGATCAGCACGTCGCAAGTTCCCTTGTTCAGGTTGATGCGGATGGTGTCGCCGGTCTGCAGGAATGCGAGGCCACCGCCCGCCGCGCTTTCCGGCGAGGCGTTCAGGATCGACGGGCTGTCCGAGGTGCCGGACTGGCGGCCGTCGCCCAGGG
>CAMLFK010000231.1 GCA_946479255.1 uncultured Oxalobacteraceae bacterium | reverse complement strand
TGACGGGATCGTCGCGCGGGATCGGCAAGGCCATCGCCTTGCGCCTGGCGCGCGATGGCTACGATGTCGTGGTCCATTGCCGCAGCAAGCGCGAAGAAGCCGAGCAGGTGGCGCGCGACATCGAGGCGCTGGGACGCCAGGCGCGCGTGCTGCAGTTCGATATCGGCGAGCGTGAGGCCACCGCCGCCGCGCTGGCGGCCGACGTCGAAGCGCACGGCTGCTATTACGGCGTGGTCTGCAACGCCGGCGTGGCGCGCGACAATGCCTTCCCGGCCATGAGCGGCGAGGACTGGGACATCGTCCTCAAGACTAATCTGGACGGCTTCTACAATGTGTTGAACCCTCTGGTCATGCCGATGGTCCAGCGCCGCAAACCGGGCCGCATCGTTACGTTGGCCTCGGTATCGGGCGTGATCGGCAACCGCGGGCAGGTGAACTACAGCGCCGCCAAGGCCGGCATCATCGGCGCCACCAAGGCGCTTGCGCTGGAGCTGGCCAAGCGCGCCATCACGGTCAATTGCGTGGCGCCCGGGCTGATCGAGACCGACATGATCGGCGAGGTGCCGCTGGACGAAGCGCTCAAGCTGATTCCCGCGCGCCGGGTCGGCAAGCCCGAAGAAGTCGCCGCCGCGGTGAGCTTTCTGGTCAGCCCTGACGCCGGCTATGTGACGCGCCAGGTCATTTCGGTCAACGGAGGCATGGCATGAAGCGCCGCGTTGTCGTCACCGGCATGGCCGGTATCAGCCCGCTGGGCAATGACTGGGCCGCGATCCGCACGCGCCTGGGCGAGTACCGCAATGCGATTACCCGCATGGACGAGTGGGCCGATTATGAAGGCCTGAACACCAAGCTGGGTGCGCCGGCGGCGCCGTTCGAACTGGGCGAGCGCTTCAACCGCAAGGCGATGCGCAGCATGGGGCGCGTTGCCGTGATGGCCACGCGCGCCAGCGAAATGGCGCTGGCCCACGCTGGCCTGCTCGACCATCCGATCGTCAAAAGCGGCGCGATGGGTATCTCTTTCGGCTCCTCGGCCGGTACGCCGAGCGCCATCGGCGACTTCGGCCGCATGATGGAAGAGCGCAGCACGCGCGGCATCACTGCGACCACCTACATCAAGATGATGGCGCACACGGCGCCGGTCAACATCGGTGTGTTCTTCGGCCTGACGGGGCGCGTGATCACCACCTCGTCGGCATGCACCTCGGGTAGCCAGGGCATCGGCTATGCCTTTGAGGCCATCCAGAGCGGCAAGCAGGTGGCCATGCTGGCCGGCGGCGCGGACGAGTTGTGCGCCACCGAAGCGGCGGTTTTCGATACCCTGTTCGCCACCAGCGTGCGTAACGAGACCCCAGGAGTCACGCCGCGCCCGTTCGATGGCACGCGCGACGGCCTGGTGATCGGCGAGGGCGCCGGCTGCCTGGTGCTGGAAGAGTATGAGCATGCGCTCGCGCGCGGCGCGCTCATTCATGCCGAACTGGTAGGCTTCGGCACCAACAGCGACGGCTGCCATGTGACCCAGCCCAACGCGGCGACCATGAAGGGCGCCATGCAGCTGGCCCTGGCCGATGCAGGGCTTGAACCTTCAGCGATCGGTTACGTGAACGCGCACGGCACCGCGACCGAGCAGGGCGACATCGCCGAGACCCAGGCCACCTTTGATGTGTTCGGGCCAAGCATGCCGATCAGCTCCCTGAAGAGCTATATGGGCCATACGCTGGGCGCCTGCGGCGTGCTGGAAGCGTGGATCTGCATCGAGATGATGCGCGAGGGCTGGTTTGCGCCGACCCTGAACCTGGAGCAGGTCGATGCGCGCTGCGGGCAGCTGGACTACATCCGCGGCGAGGGCAGGGCGCTCTCGTGCGACTATGTCATGTCGAATAATTTTGCGTTCGGCGGCATTAATACGTCGCTGATTTTTAAGAAGTCCTGAAGTCTAACCAACAAGGAAAATAACGATGAAAAAACTGATTTCGACTCTCGCCGTCATCGCCGCATTCAGCGCCATCGCTCCCGCCCATTCGGCCGACAAGAAAGTCATGGTGCCGATCGCCGAGGCCATGAACGACAACGACGCCAAGGCACGCCTGGGCGACGAAATCGCCTTCTACTGGGGTAAGCAGCAGACCCCGAAAGTGCTGGAAAAGCGCGGCTCGGACAAGACCAGCCAGAAGACCAATGCCTTCGCCAAGTCGGACGCCAAGGTCTGCAACTGGGCCTTCCTGTCGGCCATGCTGGCCCTGCAGAAGCGCGCGCGCGACCTGGGTGCGAACGCGGTCGTCAACATCCAGAGCAACTACGGCAACAACGAGTTCTCCAGCGAGACCGAGTTCGAATGCCACGTCGGTAACGTGGTCGGCGGCGTCGCGCTGAAGGCCGATTTCGTGCGCATCGCCGACAAGAAGTAAATTGGAGACCCCACGGGCCGAGGCGGCGGTGTGGCTGGTCGATGGTGATGCCATCGACGACACGCAGTTCGCCGCCATGGTCCCGTGGCTCAGCGAGAGCGAAGCGGCGCGTTTTGCGCGCTTCGTACGCCGCGAGCGGCAGCGCCAGTTTGTGCTTGGCCGGGTGCTGCTGCGCAGTATGCTTGGCAATCTGTATGGCCTTCCGGCGCGCTCCTTTGTGCTCGACGACCGGCCTGGCCAGGCGCCGCTGCTGCAGGGCGAGCGCCAGCCGCATTTCAGTATTTCGCACAGCGGACGGTGGATCGCCTGTGCGCTGAGCAGCGATACGGCGCTGGGCCTGGACATCGAACGCATCGACCTGGCGCGCGACTGGCGCACCGTGGCGCAGCATGCATTCGGTCCCGCTGCGAGCTTTGACGATGCCGATGCCTTCTACCAGGCCTGGACCGGGCAGGAGGCACGCTTCAAGCTGGGCGCCGACGGGCATTGTGTACGGCTGCGCCATCCCGCTCTGTCGATCACCTTATGCAGCGCGCAGCCCTTGCGGCAGCCCATCTTTTTCCATCTGATGGAAGCGTAATCAGCGGCTGACACCGACCAGCTTGTGCACCAGCTCGGACGAGGTGGAGGCCGAAAACTTCTTCATCAGCTTGGCGCGGTGCATTTCCACCGTGCGCGGCGAAAGACCGGTATCGCGGGCGATCAGCTTGCTGGTCTTGCCCTCGACGAGCAGGGCGGCGATTTCGCGTTCGCGCGGTGTCAGTTCAGCCGTGACCGGGCGCTTTTCGCTGACATCCTCGAAGGTCCAGATACCTGCCCCGAGCGGCTCGCGCGGATCGAGCGCCCGCCCGCTCACATGGCACCAGAACAGTTCGCCATTGGCGCGCCGCATGATGCGCTCATCCGAATAGACGCCCTTCATATTCATCACCGGCACGATGCGGCCGCCCGTGCGCAGGAATTCGTCCATCGTGGGGTAGAGTACGCGAAACGACTGGCCGTCCAGGGCACCGTGGGCATAGCCGAACATCGATGTCAGTACATCGTTGCTGGCTTGAATGACGCGGTCGAGCGAGATGCACATGCCGACCGGCGCATGCTTAAAAATGATCTCGTAATCGATGGCGTAAGGTGCGTTCAATTGATGCAAGTCAAAGGCCTTCGTTAGTGGGTATTGAGACGGTCTTGGCGCGTATTTCTACGGTATTGTGCTTTCGACTGAGGTATTTTATGCTGAGTTTCTGCTCTGGTGCACAGGGCGTACGACTTTGGCCGCTCGGCCAGCTCGTTAAATCAACAAAAGGGACGCGTAATGAACAAAGTTTATCCTGACGCGGCATCGGCACTGGCCGGCATCGTGGCCGATGGCCAGACTATCGCAGTGGGTGGTTTTGGCCTGTGCGGCATTCCCGAAGCGCTGATCCTGGCGCTGCGCGATTCCGGTGTCACCGGCCTGACCGCCATTTCCAACAACGCCGGCGTGGACGATTTCGGTCTTGGCCAGCTGCTGACGACCCGTCAGATCAAAAAAATGATTTCGTCCTACGTGGGCGAAAACAAGGAATTCGCCCGCCAATACCTGGCCGGCGAACTGGAACTCGAATTCACCCCGCAAGGCACGCTGGCCGAAAAACTGCGCGCCGGCGGCGCCGGTATCCCGGCCTTCTTCACCAAGACCGGCGTGGGTACCATTGTTGCCGATGGTAAAGAAGTGCGCGAATTCGATGGCGAACAATATGTGATGGAACGCAGCCTGGTGGCTGACGTGGCGCTGGTCAAGGCTTATAAGGCTGACCGCTACGGCAACCTGGTGTACCGCAAAACCGCCCGCAACTTCAATCCGAACGTGGCGATGGCCGGCAAGATCACCATCGTTGAAGTGGAGCAGCTGGTCGAGGTCGGCGAGATCGATCCGGACCAGGTGCATACGCCCAGCATTTTCGTGCACCGCATCGTGGTCAATCCCAATCCCGAGAAGCGCATCGAACAACGCACCGTGCGTGCCAACCTGACCTGATACGGAGAATCAACATGGCATGGACTCGTGACCAGATGGCTGCCCGCGCAGCCAAAGAATTGCAGGACGGCTTTTACGTCAACCTCGGCATCGGCTTGCCCACCCTGGTGGCCAATTACGTGCCGAGCGACATCGAAGTGTTCCTGCAATCGGAAAACGGCTTGCTCGGCATCGGCCCGTTCCCGACCGAAGACGAAGTCGACGCGGACGTGATCAACGCCGGCAAGCAGACCGTGACGGCGCTGCCGGGTGCGGCTTACTTCAGTTCGGCGGACTCCTTCGGGATGATTCGCGGCGGCAAGATCAACCTGGCGATTCTCGGCGCGATGCAAGTGTCCGAGCGTGGCGACCTGGCTAACTGGATGATCCCAGGCAAGATGGTCAAGGGCATGGGCGGGGCGATGGACCTGGTGGCCGGCGTCAAGCGGGTGGTGGTAGTGATGGAGCATGTGGCTACCGCCAAGGACGGCAGCACCTCGCACAAGATCCTGAAAAAATGCGACCTGCCGCTGACCGGCGTGGGCGTGGTGGACCTGATCGTTACCGACCTGGGGGTGATCGAAGTGACCCCGGCCGGGCTGGTGCTCAAGGAACTGGCGCCGGACGTCACGGTCGCGCAAGTACGTGAAGCGACCCAGGCGGAGCTGGACGTCAGCAACTTTTAAGGTCTGGTCCAGACCAACAACAAGCCCGGCCTTGGTGCCGGGCTTTTTGTTGGGCTGGCCATCCGGGCCTACACTCCAGTCCCCTGCCCGAGAATTAGCCGCGTCCCGCAACTGACAGGTCCACTGACCTTCACCTAAAATGGTCTGGCAAGAGCGGTGAAATGGGAGGCGCAGGATGAGCCAGGCAATCCGGGTGGGGATCATTGATGACCACACGGTGGCGCGCGAAGGCCTGCGGCGCATGCTGGCGGCCGATCCCGACCTCCAAGTGACCGGCGAGGCCGACTGCGCGGCAGACGGGCTGCAATTGCTGCGCTGCGCCCGGTTCGATGTGCTGCTGCTCGATATCGGCCTGCCCGATAAATGTGGCCTGGAAGTCTTGAAGCAGGTCCGCGACATATGTCCCGGCACGGCGGTGCTGGTGGTGAGCGCCTATGCCGAAGATCTGTATGCCGTGCGCGCGCTCAAGCTGGGCGCGGCTGGCTACCTGACCAAGCAGTGCAATAGCGCAACGCTGCGCGACGCGGTGCGCAAGGTGGCGGCGGGCGGCAAGTATGTCACCCCATCGCTGCTGCAAAAACTGGCCGGCATGCTCGGTTCGGGCCCGGCGAAGGTGTCGCACGAATCGCTCACCGACCGCGAGCTGGAGATTTTCCGCAGGATTGCTTGCGGCGACAGCCTGGTCGGCATCGCCGCCTGCCTGCACCTGAGTCCCAGTACCGTCACCACCTACCGCACCCGCATTCTCGAAAAGATGGGCATGAAAAGCAATGCCGATCTGACCCGCTACGCCCTCGACCACGGCATGCTCTCTTAAGGGAACCTCGAATAACCTACTGCGCGGCCCGCTATTGCATCTGCGTTGCTCACCGTACCTTCGTACGGCTCCGCTACTCGATGCAATATCGGGCCTGCTCGCTACGGTTTTTCGAGGTCCCCTTAAGTCCTGCGAGCCCGCGCCGGCGCTGTAGGGGATCCACTACGGCCGGCCCGGAGTTTCATCCGACACGCGATCACACAAAAGCACGATAGCCAGAGTATTTCCACTAGTCAATACTGATTCCATCGCGTCCAAGGGCGCTTGGTACTGGAAAATCGGTATGTCGGTATTGATCAAGCACAAAGTTTCCATCGGCGGCCATGGACCCGGGGCACGCCCATGAGCATGCCAGCGGCAATTGACGCGGACCTGCTGGCCACCATGGATGCCGGCGCCGCCGAACAGTACGAGCACGGCCCTGTGGGCTTCCTGTGCCTGACGGCAGACGGGGTGATCGGCAAACTCAACCAGACCCTGCTCGACTGGCTCGCCTACCCCCGCGAGGACCTGGTCGGGCAGCGCCGCTTTCACGACCTGATCGGCGCCGGCGCCCGCATATTCTTCGACACGCATCACATGCCGCTGCTGCTGATGCAGGGCTTTGTGAACGAGATCGCCATCGACCTGCGCGCCCGCGACGGTGCGCTGCTGCCCGTGCTGGTGAACTCGATGCTGCGGCGCGACAGCGAGGGCCGTCCGCAGATGATCGAAATGTCGGTGTTTAACGCCAGCGAGCGGCGCCGCTACGAGCGCGAACTGCTGCAGGCCAAACGCCAGGCCGAGCAGGCCGCGGCCACGCTCGAACAGCGCGTGGCCGAGCGTACCAGCCTGCTCGAAGACGCGCTGGCCCAGGCCGAGGCGGCGGTGCGCGCCAAGAATGCCTTCCTGGCCAATATGAGCCATGAAATCCGCACCCCGCTCAACTGCATTCTCGGCATGGCCCACCTCGCATTGGAACAGGCGCGCGACCCGTCGCAGCGGCACTACATCGAAAACATCGCGCAGTCCGGGCGGCATGTGCTGCGCATTGTCAGCGAGATCCTCGACTTCTGCAAAATGGATGCCGGCAAGCTGCAGATCGAACACCTGCCGATCAATCCGCGCGCGCTCATCGCCGAGACGGCCGCCGGCTTCGGCGCGCTGGCCCACGAGAAGGCCCTGGCGCTGCACGTGACGATCTCGCCCGACATGCCGGAGCAGGCGATGGGCGACGGCCTGCGGATCGCCCAGATCATCAGCAACTACATCGGCAATGCCATCAAGTTCACCGAGCGCGGCCAGATCAGTGTGCATGCCCGGCTGGTGGACAAGGGCCGTGCCGGCTACCACATCCGGGTCGAGGTGCAGGACAGCGGCATCGGCCTGTCGGCGGAGCAGCAGGCCAGCCTGTTCCAGCCCTTTCACCAGGCCGACAGCTCCACCACCCGCAAGTACGGCGGCACCGGCCTGGGGCTGGCGATCTGCCGTCAGCTGGCCGAAATGATGGGCGGGACGGTTGGCGTGGTCAGCGGCGGCGCCGGCAGCCTGTTCTGGTTCGACGTGCGCCTGGCCGAGGTGCCCGCAACGGCTCCGGCACGCACGCGCCAGCCGGACCAGCCGGCCACCGAAGCGGCCATGGCGCGCCTGGCGGGAGCCCACCTTCTGCTGGCCGAAGACAACCCGCTTAACCAGGAACTGGCGCGCATTCTGGTCGAGCGTGCCGGAGCCCACCTCTCCATCGTCGCCAACGGCGCCGACGCCCTGGTGGCGCTGGCCGGCAGCCGCTTCAACTGTGTCTTGATGGACGTCCAGATGCCGGTCATGGACGGCATTGCCGCCAGCCGCCATATCCGCGCCGATGCGCGCCTGGACGGCCTGCCCGTGCTTGCCCTGACGGCCAACGCTTTTTCCCATCACCGCGATGAGTGCCTGGCGGCCGGCATGGATGACTTCCTGGTCAAGCCGATCGACGCCGAGCTGTTCTACCGCACGCTGGCGCGCTGGATCGGCGGGCGCGGCCAGGCGCAGGCGCCGCTTGGCGCCGCCCCCGCGCCCTGCACCGACGAGACCATCTCCTTGAGCGTGCTGGCGGCGCTGGTCGACAACGACCCCGATACCATGCGCCGCCTGCTGCATATCTTCTTCGATAACGCCGCCGCCACCATGCGCGAGCTGGAGCAGGCGCTGGCAC
>CAMLFK010000230.1 GCA_946479255.1 uncultured Oxalobacteraceae bacterium | reverse complement strand
TGCCGTCGTCGAGCTCGACGCCGGCCAGCAGTTTCTGGCGCATGCCCTCTTCCAGCTCGCCCAGGGTACGCACGGCGTACTCGCGGTCGATGTTGTAGCGCGGGTGCATCAGCCGGTTGGCCAGGTCGCCCGAGGTGGTGAACAGCAGCAAGCCTTCGGTATTAAAGTCCAGACGGCCCACGGCCAGCCACTTGCCGGCTTTCATGGTCGGCAGGCGGTCGAATACCGATGGACGGCCTTCCGGATCGTCGGCGCTGACGATTTCGCCGGCTGGCTTGTGGTACACCAGCACGCGTGGCGGCTTTGTGCTCACTTTCCGGTGAATCAGCTTGCCGTTGATACGCACGGCATCGGTCGGCAGGATGCGCTGGCCGATGTGGGCCGGCTCGCCATTGACCGACACGCGGCCGGCGATGATCAGTTCTTCCATGTCGCGGCGCGAACCCAGGCCGGCTTCGGCCAGCACCTTGTGCAATTTCGGCGCGTCGTCGTCCGAGGTCAGGTCGCGCCGTACGGCCTTGGCCGGCTGAGTGCGGGCGCCTTCGTTGGCGTCGAACGCGTCCGAGGTGACGAAGGAGAATGCGGCATCGGCGTCGTTCAGCTTGCCCTTGCCCTTGTGGTGCTGCAGGCCGGGATTGCCCTTCTTGTTCTTTTTAGGGCGGTTGCGCTGCTCGGCGCTGCGCTCCGGGCGCGGACCGCGCTCCGGACGCTCGGTGGGGGCGAGCGCTTCGGCGGCAGGCGCTTCGGCGCCCGCGGCTTCGCCTGGCGCGGCTTGCTGCTTGCGTGCTTCACGCTGGTTACGCTGTTCGCGCATCTGGCGCGGGCCGCGCGGAGTGCGTGGACCACGGTCCTGGCGCGGCGGCTGCTGGCCGTCGCTTGCAGGCGCGGGAGCGGCTTCAGCGGAAACCGCTGGTGCCGGCGCCGGCGCAGGTGCGGCGGCTTCAACAGGAGCAGCGGCGGCCTTTGGCGCGCGCGGCTTGCGCGGTGCCGGGGCGGCCGCGGGCTCAGCGGCGGCCAGGGCGGGAGCGGAATCGGCTGCCGGAGCGGCTACTTTCTTGGCGCGCGGCTTAGGCAGCGCTTTGGCGGCCGGCTCGGCCTCGCCTTCGACGGCGGCCTTTTTGACCGCACGCTTCTTCGGCGCCTCGATGCCCGCGGCCGCGTCGGCCTCGATCTGCGCCTTGGTGCGGCGCTTCGGCTTGGCCGCGGCTTCGGTTTGCCCTGCCGCGTCGGCGGCGCTCGTCTCTGTCGATTTAGTTGGATTCATTGTTCGTTTCTTGGTTGTGCTGACCTGGCGCAGCGTCAACCGCGTTTTCCGGCGCTGGGTCGTGAATGATAACTTCGGGTGGTACAGCCGCGGCCGTGGCCGCAGCTTTTTCAAAATTTTCCTGTAATGCTGCTTCGAGTACTTCCATCTCGGCGCCACTTTGCATTTCGCTAAGTTGCTGCAAGGGCGGCAGCTGGGCCAGCGAAGCGAGGCCCAGGTCGTCGAGGAACTGCCGGGTCGTGCCCAGCAAGGCCGGCCGCCCGATTACTTCGCGGTGGCCGATCACGTCGATCCAGCCGCGGTCCTCCAGCATCTTGATCGTCTGCGAATTGACGGTCACGCCGCGGATTTCCTCGATATCGCCGCGCGTGACAGGCTGGCGGTAGGCGATGATGGCCAGGGTTTCCAGTGTGGCGCGCGAATAGCGCTGCGGCTTTTCCGGGCTCAGGCGGTCCAGGTACTGCTTCATTTCCGGCCGGCTCTGGAAGCGCCATCCGCTGGCCAGGCTGACGATTTCGATGCCGCGGTCGCGCCAGTCGTGGCGCAACTCCTCCAACAGCAGCTTGATGGTATCGGCACCGACGCCGGCGCCCATCGGGCGGCCATTGTCGTCGGCATCGGCAAACAGCTTTTTCATCGCGTGAATCGACATCGGCTCGCGCGCGCACAGCAAGGCGGTTTCGAGGACGCGTTTGGCCTCATCAGTATTCATCACGATGTCGGATGCGGATCTTGCAAATTTGAGTACACCATGACGATCGTCATTGGATGACGCTGTCAATCGAACCGGGCACGTTGAAACTGGAATCCGTCGCCCAGGCCGAAGCACGCTGGACGGGAACGGGGCGGCGAGGAATGTACTCAGCCGCGGAACTCAACCGCGGGCGCGCCGGACAGGCACGCCTACATCGTTGATTAACAAGCGAAACGGGCAATGTGGCGTCGCACTGCGCGAACGGCCGGCCTCCCGTTTTACTTCAACGGGGGCCATTGTAACCGATAAAAGAGGAAGTGGCGCATTCCGCACACATCGACGCCCCTGCGAGCCGGGCGCCGATGGTGGTTTTTCAGGCTTGGACAGCGAGTTTGTCCGCCAGGATGGCCGACACGCCGATGAACGCGGGGTACTCGGCCGTGATCACAAAGGTCGGCACTTGCGCCAGATAACTGACGAAACGTCCCTTCTGCTCGAAGCGGGCGCGGAAGCGCGACTGGTCGAAACGCGCACCCAGGCGCGGCACGATGCCGCCGCCGATATACACCCCGCCCTGCGCACCCAGGGTGATGGCCAGGTTGCCGGCCACGGTGCCAAGCATGCCGCAAAACACATCGATGACCGCGTCGCACAGCGGGCACTCGCCGGCCAGAGCGCGCTTGGAAATCGTGGCCGCGTCCAGACCCTCGTCCGGCTGGCCCTTGATGTGGGCCAGCGCGCGGTACAGCAATTCGATGCCGGCGCCGGACAGGAAACGCTCGGCCGACACGTGCTCGAAATGCTTCCAGGCGAATTGCAGGATCGCCACTTCGGTCTCGTTGGCTGGCGAAAACGTCACATGGCCACCCTCGCTCAGCAAGGCCGTCCAGCTGATGCCCGATGGAATCAAGCCCGATACGCCCAGGCCGGTGCCGGCGCCCAGCAGGCCCAGCGGCGTGCCAGGACATACTTTGCCGCCGCCGATCTGGCGCTTGTGCTCGCCCAGATGGGGCAAGGCGCGCGCCAGCGCGGTGAAATCGTTGGCCACCACCAGCACGTCGAAGCCGATTTCCACGCGCAGCGCTTCGATCGAGAATTGCCAGTGATGGTTGGTCATGCGCACCAGGTCGCCGATGACCGGATTGGCAATCGCGATGGCGCCGTTGCGGATCGCGCCGCGGCTGGCGGCCACCACCTTAGGCATGGCCAGGTAGGCCCGCATCGCGTCCGCCAGGGTCGGGTATTTGGCGCAGGCAAGCACTTCAATCACATCCACTTCGCCGGGCGACAGCTCAAGCGCAAAGCGGGCATTGGTACCGCCAACATCGGCGAGCAAACGCGGACCACCCGGAAACGCGGCAGACGACATCGAGACTGGAGGCGCGGGATAGAGCTGTTCGGTCATGGCGGCAAGTGTTGTAAAAAATACTGTGAAGCTTAATGGATTAGCCCAGTTTCGCGCAAGTTTTCTTTGTAGTTTGGGTACAGCTGTTGGAATTTACCTAAAATGGAAACGTTTCTGTTTAGTAGTTGCCTTACTACGTTATATAACACTTGGGCTTGGCTCAGCCGAATCCATGCTATCTGGCGCACTTTTTCCCGTGCTGAAATGGGCATTCCAGGCATCCAGCCCGCCATGCAGCGGGCGTGCGCGGTGGAAACCGTTGCTGATGAACTGCTTGGCGACCTGGGCCGCGGTCACGTCGTCCGGGCAGTTGCAATAGACGACGATATGCCGGTCCTTGTCGAGCGCGGCCATCAGTTCGCCCGCGCCGCAGGTGTGCAGCAGGATCGCCCCAGGTACCGCCTGCTCCAGGTCCATGGCGGTCGCACTGCGCGCATCGATGATGACCGGGTCGTGGCCGCCGTCCAGTAAATCGCTGAGTTCCTCGATACTGATGCGTTCGACCGCCAGCGAGGCCCGGTGGCGGCGCCGCTCGACATACTTATAGAGGATGAAACCGGTGAGCAGCCCGCCCAGCACGATCAGTGCGCTGCTGCCGCTGCTTGCCAGCACGTCCAGCACCTTGTCCACGCTTTTGTGGAAGTAAGCGCCGATGGCCAGGCCCACCCCGCTCCACAACAAGCTGCCGGTGATGCTGAACATCAAAAAACGCGGCATGCCGATGCCCAGCGCGCCGGCCAATGGCGAAGCCACCGTATTCACCCCGGGGATAAACTTGGAAAAGATCAGGGACTTCACGCCATAGCGGGTGAACTTGGTCTCGGTCTGGCTGACGCAAATGTCGGGAGACAAGGAAATCCGGCACAGGAGTTTCAGGATGCGCTTGCCGTAGAAACGGCCCGCGCGGAACCAGAACAAGTCGCTGACCAGGCAGGCGCCGACGGCGGCGGCCCAGCACAGCGGCCAGCTGATCTCGCCGTTCATCGCCATGGCGCCGGCCAGGATCAGGATCGGGACGGCCGGGATCGGCAAGCCCATCTGCTCAACGACCACGGTGCCGAAGACAATCAGCACGCCATAAGTCTGGATGAGAAGAATAAGCTTGGGCATACGCCCATCTTAACTGAAAACGGCAGCGGGAATGGCCGCCAGCAGCGCCTTGGTGTAAGGATGTTGCGGCGCGCGGTACAGGGTTTCGGCGTCGGCCATTTCCACCACCCTGCCCTGCCGCATCACCATCACTTCGTCGGCCATATACTTGACCACCGCCAGGTCGTGCGAGATGAACAGGTAGCTGATGCCGTACTCGTCCTGCAGGTCCTGCAGCAGGTTCAGCACCTGCGCCTGCACCGACACGTCCAGCGCCGACACCGACTCGTCGCATACCAGCACCTCCGGCTGCATGGTCAGGCAGCGCGCAATCGCGATGCGCTGGCGCTGGCCACCCGAAAATTCATGCGGATAGCGGTGCAGCGCATCAAGCGGCAGACCGACGCGTTCCAGCAGGCGCGCGCAAGTGCGCTGGCGCTCGCCATCCCCTAGACCGAGGCGGTGAATGCGCATCGGTTCGAGCAGGATCTGGCCGACCGTGAAGCGCGGATTAAGCGAGGCATAGGGATTCTGGAACACGATCTGGATACGCCGTTTATAAGCCAGAAAATCGCGCGCCGGCATGGCCAGCAAGTCCTTCCCCTCGAACAGCACACTGCCGGCGCTGGCCCGGTGCAGGCGCAGCAGGGTCAGGCCCAGGGTGCTCTTGCCCGAGCCCGACTCGCCCACGATGCCGAGCGTGCGGCCGCGCGCCAGCTCGAACGATACATCGGCCACCGCATGAAAGTCGCGCCGGCCGAACCAGCCCTCGCGTACCGGGAAACTCTTGGAGAGATTACGTACTACCAAAGCGGGCGGGCCTTCGCGCGGGCGGGGTGGGCGTTCCGCGCTGACGGCGCGGCCATGCAGCACATCGTCGATCACCGGCAGGCGCAGCGGGCGGCGGTCCAGGCGCGGGCGGCACTGCAGCAGCGCGCGCGTATAGGCATCGGCGGGATTGGCCAGCACTTTCGCCGCCGGCCCCTGCTCGCGGATTTCGCCATGGCGCATCACCACGACCTGATCAGCTATTTCCCCCACCAGGCCGAGGTCATGGGTGATGAACAGCATCGACATGGCGCGGCGCCGCTGCAGGTCCGCCAGCAGCTCGACGATCTGCTGCTGGATCGTCACGTCCAGCGCGGTGGTCGGCTCGTCGGCGATCAACAGGCGCGGCTCGCAGGCAATCGCCATCGCGATCATCACCCGCTGCTGCTGGCCGCCCGAGAGCTGGCTGGGATAAGCGTCGATGCGCCGGGCCGGCTCGGGAATGCCGACTTCTTCCAGCAGCTTCAACGCCCGCGCACGCGCCTGGCGCGCGTTCATGCGCATATGCAGGCGCAGCACCTCGGCGATCTGAAAGCCCACTGTGAACACCGGATTAAGCGAGGACATCGGCTCCTGGAAGATCATCGCGATATCGCGCCCGCACAGGCCGCGCCGCTCGGCCTCGCCAAGCGCCAGCAGGTCGCGGCCATCGAAGCGGATCGACGATGCCGGGTCGATGACGCTCTGGCGCGCCGGCAGCAGGCCCATGACCGCCAGCGAACTGACCGACTTGCCGCTGCCCGACTCGCCCACCAGCGCTACCGTCGCACGTTCGGGCACGTCGAAGGACAGGCCCTTGACCGCTTCGATCAAGGCATCCTTCCCGCGCCGGAAGGCGATGCGCAAATTGCGGACTGCGAGCAGCATGGGGGCGGCGCCTTTCAATGGACCAGTTGAGGATCGAGCGCGTCGCGCAGCGCATCGGTCAGGATGGAGAATGCGGTCACCAGCACCGCCATCGCACCGGCAGCGGCGGCCAGTTGCCACCACTTGCCGAGGATGAGTTCATTCTGCGCCTCGTTGAGCATACTGCCCCACGACACCACGCCGACCGGCACGCCGAAGCCGAGAAAGCTCAGGATCACCTCGGCCTTGATGAAGCCGACCACCAGTATCGACAACTGCACCAGTGCCACGTGGCTGACGTTGGGCAGGATATGGCCGACCATCTTGCGCCAGCTTGAGGCCCCGATCGCGTCGGCCGCCAGCACATACTCGCGGCCCTTGTGCTTGATGTACTCGGCGCGGATCAGGCGGAACGGACCGGTCCAGCCGGTCAGCCCGAGAATCCATACGATGGTCATCAAGCCCTTTTGCTGAAGGACGGCGGCCACCGCCAGGATCATCAGGATGGCCGGGATCGAGGTGAACACGCTGTAGAACCAGTTGAACAGATCGTCCACCACGCCCCCGTGAAAACCGGCCAGCGCACCGAACAGCGTGCCCAGGCCGACCGCCAGCAGCGCCGCCACCAGGCCGACCACGATCGAGGTCTCGGCGCCCTTGATGGTTTTCTTGACGATATCGTGGCCCCATTTATCGGCGCCGAAAGGCAGGGTGGCGCGGCGCGGTGTGGCGCTGGCTGGTGCTGCTCCGGTGCTTAATTCCTTGATGTCCGTGGCAAGCGGATCAAAAGGATTAAGCCGCGGCGGCGCTTCGGGGCGCGCAACGGCGGCCAGCTCTGGATCCGGCCCCATGAAGGCCGGTGGCGCGTAATTTTGCGCCACCTCCTCCTCCCAGTCGGCCGCCACCACTCCGGCGCGCGACAGTGCCAGCAGCAGCAGGAAAGCGGCGACCACCGCCAGCGCCAGCATCGCCACCCGGTCGGCGCGCAGGCGCCGCCAGGCCAGGGTCCACAGACCGGCGGACGGCTGCATCATCATCATGCCAGCTTCACGCGCGGGTCGAGCGCCTGGTACAGCAGGTCGGTCAACAGGTTGAAGATCATCGTGGCCGCCGCCACGTACACCGTGATCGCCTTGATGACCGGGAAGTCGCTGCGCTCGACCGCCAGGATCACCTCGCGCCCGATGCCCGGAATGCCGAAGAAGCGCTCCAGCAGGAAGGCGCCGATCAACAGCGCCGGCAGGTTGGCCATGACGTGGGTGACGATCGGGATGGCGGCGTTGCGCAGCACATGCACCCACAGGATGCGCCGCTCGGACAAGCCCTTGGCGCGCGCCGTGCGCACGTAGTCGCGCCCGGCTTCGTCGAGCACGAAGCTGCGGTACAGGCGCAGGGTTGGCGCGATCGACACCGCCAGGCCGATCAGGATAGGCAGGCTGGCGTAGCGCAGCAAGTTCTCTCCAAGACTGTTGCCCCAGCCCTGGACCGGGAACCAGCCGAGCCGGTAAGCCAGGCCGTATTGCAACACGATGATATAGACCAGGATGCTGATCGACATGCCCACCGTGCAGGCGACCATCACCAGACGGTCGGTCAGGCTGCCGCGCACGAAGGCCAGCGCCAGCGCCAGGGCGACCCCGAGCAGGGTTTCGATGATGGTCAGCGGAATGAGCACCGTGAGCGAGGGGCCCAGGCGGCTGGCGACGATGTGCCCGACTGGCTCGCCGGTACTCCAGGAATTGCCAAAGTCGAAGGTGACGATCTGGCGCACGAAAATGGCCAGCTGGCGCGGATAGGACAGGTCGGTGCCGAGCTGGCGGCGGATGTTGGCGATGTCCTCGGCATTGGCCATCTTGCCGGCCAGCAGATAGGCCGGATCGCCGCCCACCCAGTTAAACAGCAGGAATACCAGCAGCACCACCCCGGCCATGGTGGGCAGCATTTGCCAGAGGCGGCGCAATATAAAAGCGGGCATCAACACGCCCCTTCCCTATAAATAGATGAAAAATTCTATTGTGCAGTGCAACACAAACACCCCTCTTGACGGGCAAGAAGTGAATATGCATGGTCCACATTTTCCCGCT
>CAMLFK010000229.1 GCA_946479255.1 uncultured Oxalobacteraceae bacterium | reverse complement strand
CCAGCGTGCTCGACGGTTTGCTGTACGGCAGCGGCGACGCCGTCATCGGCATCAATCCCGCCACGGACAACGTGCCGCAAGTCATGCGCATCGTCAGCATGCTAGATGAAATCATCGCCCGCTACGGCATCCCCACCCAGTCCTGCGTGCTCACCCATGTGACCAACACGATTGCCGCCATCGAACGTGGCGCGCCGGTGGACCTGGTGTTCCAGTCGATCGCCGGAACCGAAGCGGCCAACAGGAATTTCGGCGTCAACCTGGCCCTGCTGGCCGAAGCGCAGCAAGCAGCCCTGTCGCTCGGGCGCGGCACGGTGGGCAACAATGTCATGTATTTCGAGACGGGACAAGGCAGCGCCCTGTCGGCCAATGGCCACCATGGGGTCGATCAGCAAACCTGCGAAGCCCGCGCCTATGCGGTCGCGCGGCACTTTCAGCCTTTGCTGGTGAACACCGTCGTCGGATTCATCGGCCCTGAATACCTCTATGACGGCAAGCAGATCATCCGCGCCGGACTGGAAGATCACTTCTGCGCCAAGCTGCTGGGCCTGCCGATGGGCTGCGACGTCTGCTACACCAACCACGCAGAAGCCGACCAGGATGACATGGACGTGCTTCTGACCCTGCTGGGCGCCGCCGGCTGCACCTTCATCATGGGCGTGCCCGGCTCCGACGACATCATGCTCAACTATCAGAGCACTTCCTTCCACGACGCCCTGTACGCGCGCCGCATCCTCGGCCTTGGGCCCGCGCCCGAATTCGAAGCCTGGCTCAGGGACATGGAGATCTTCACTGCCGCCGAGGTCCCCAGCCTGGGCAAGGACATCCCGGCCCGCTTTCAAAGCGCGATGCCGCGCCTGGCATGAAGGAGCGCCAATGAGCGAATCGAGAAAGCACGTCACCAGTAATCCGTGGCACAGCCTGCGCCAGTTCACGGCGGCGCGCATCGCCCTCGGCCGCGCCGGCATCAGCCAGCCCACGGCCACTCAGCTTGACTTCCAGCTGGCCCACGCCCAGGCGCGCGACGCCGTGCACCATGCACTCGATGCCGAAGCGCTGCGGCAGGCCTGCGCAAGCGGCTTTCCCCTGCTGCCGCAAACGCCAATGCTGTTGCACAGCGCCGCTGAAAGCCGCGCCGTCTATCTGCAGCGCCCTGACCTCGGACGGCAACTCGATGCGGCCTCGCGCGCGGCCTTGCAGGCGCTGCCGGCACCGGCTGAGCCATGGGACCTGGCGATCGTGGCCGCCGACGGCCTGTCGGCGCTGGCTATCGAACAGAATGCCTTGCCCTTCCTGCGGGTGCTGATCGGACGCCTGGCCATGGATGGCTGGCGCATTGCACCGCTGTGCATAGTGCGCCAGGCCAGGGTGGCGCTGGGTGACGCGGTGGGCGAACTGCTGGGGGCGCGCGCCGTTGTAGTGCTGATCGGCGAACGCCCGGGCCTGAGTTCACCGGACAGCATGGGCGCGTACCTGACGTGGCAACCGCGCGTCGGCCTCACCGACGCCAGCCGCAACTGCATCTCCAATATACGGCCGGCCGGCATGGACCAAGAAGCGGCCGCGCACAAGCTGCATTACCTGCTCTCGGAAGCGCGGCGGCGCCGGCTTTCGGGTGTTGAGCTCAAGGACGAATCGGCTGAGGTGGAAAGTCTGGCCAGCGAGGCGGGTCATCGATTTTTGCTGTGACCACGCCGAATGGTCAAGCCTCGCCGTAGCGCATTTCGATCGTATCCTGCGCCCCGCTCGAGAGCCCGCAGCCGCACACCGCAATGACCGCATCGCGCAGCGGATCGAGCCCCAGCGCCTTCTCCAGGTCGATCTCGTTGATCGCGGCCGTGATAAACGCCGGCATGCCCGCCTCGGTCGCCAGCAGGTACCAGGTTTGCGACAGGTGGCCGGCGTCGAGCAGCACGGCGCGATAGGCCTTGACGTGATTGCGGTACTTCCAGAAGTTGCGCTCCACCCGCGCGGACAAAATGACCATGAGCGGTGCGTCGGCAAACCAGTCCTGGTCAGCCACGGCCGTCAACGCCAGCGTGGCCGCGTCCTCCGCGCTCAGCGCCTTTACCGGCGCCAGGGTGTGCTTGACCGGATGGTAGTGATACAGGCCGCTGGCCAGGCCTTCCACGCGCTGCGCCAGCACATAGGCTTCGATCGGGTGCAGGCCGCCGGCCGAAGGGCTGGTCTTCTTGAACACGAAGGCGCCCGGTGCCATCTCGCGCTGGGCCTGGGCACCGAAGGCGCGCTGCAGCATGCGCGCGGCGACGGCCAAAGGCAGCACGGCCTGCTTGTCGAAATTGCGGCCGGTGTAACGGTGCAGCAAATACTCATCGAGCGCGCCGGCGCCCGCCGGCGGCAAGGCGATGGCCGCGCCAAGGTCGCCGCGGTCGACCGCGGGCAGCGGCGGCGTGCCGTAATTGTCGACCAGTTGCTCGAAGGTGGGGAACTGCATGCCCGAGTCGACCTTCATGCCCTCCCAGCGGCTAAAGCCGTGGATCAGCGCCGACAAGGGCCGCCAGTGCTGGCTGCGCAAGCTGTCGTCACGTTCGCGCTGATGCGCATGCCAGGGGTCGTCGCTGATGAGCAGGCCCAGCGCCAGCAGGCGCTCCACCGCCACCGCGCCGCCACGCTGTTCGAGGCCTGCGCGCTCACACCACTGGGTCTGGCCGACGCTGCCGAGCAGGCCCAGTTCGGTGGCGTCGATGTCGCATTCGCCTTCCAGGTGCGGAGCCAGCGCGATCCAGCGCATGGTCGCGCCCAGCGCGCTGACGCCGGAGAACAGCGCCGACCAGTCGATCCCCAGGTCTTCACGCGGTTCGATGAACAACACTGCACAGCGCCTGACTCGCATACGACAACCTTTCGATTTCGTTAATGTAAGCGACCTGCAAACATCCTACCGTATTCGAACCCTCGTGTGTCAGGCAAACTTGTGTCCGGCAGGCCGCTACTGTCCCAGCAGGCGGGCAATGCGGTCCACCGCTTCTTCGATGCGCTCGTATTTATTGGCATACGACAGGCGCACATGGCGCGCCGGCGCGGCCACGCCGAAGTCGTCGCCGGGCACGATCGCCACGGCGGCGTCGCGCAGCAGCGCCATGCTGAAGGCGGCGCTGCCGCCGCTTTCCGGGTGCGCTACAGCGCCGATATCGGCATACACGTAGAAGGCGCCGTCGGGCATGACCGGCACGCCGAAACCGAGCTCGCGCAGGCGCGGCACCAGGAAGTCGCGGCGCCGTTTGAATTCCAGGCGGCGTTCTTCGTACAAGGCGATCGAGGCGGGGGCGAAGCAGGCCAGCGCGGCGTGCTGGGCGACTGCCGGCGCGCAGATGAACAGGTTCTGCGCCAGCTTTTCGATGGCAGGGACCAGCGCGTCGGGCACCACCAGCCAGCCCAGCCGCCAGCCGGTCATGTTGAAGTACTTGGAGAAGCTGTTGACGGTGATGACGTCCGGGTCGAACTTCAACGCGCTGACGGGCGCATGATCATAGGACAGGCCCTGATAGATCTCGTCGACCACGGCAAAGCCGCCGCGCTCGCGCACCGCCGCCAGCATGGCGCGCAGCTGCGCTTCGCTCATCGAGGTGCCGGTTGGATTGGATGGCGAAGCGACGATCACGCCGCGCGTGCGCGCGCTCCAGCGCTCTTGAATGTCGGCGGCGGTCAGCTGGTAGCGCTGCGCAGCATCGGACGGCACCAGCACCGGCGCGCCGCCGAATGCGCTCACGAAGTGGCGGTTGCACGGATAGCAGGGGTCGGGCATGAGTACTTCGTCGCCCTCGTCCACCAGCGCCGCGCAGGCCAGCAGCAGCGCGGCCGAGGCACCGGCAGTGATGACGATGCGGGTAGGGGCGACCGTGATGCCGAACGCCGTCGCGTAATGTGCGGCGATGGCTTCGCGCAGGGCCAGGAGGCCAAGCGAATCGGTGTACTGGGTGGCGCCGGCGCGGATGGCCGCGACCGCGGCCTCGGCCACCAGTTCCGGCGCCGTGAAGTCGGGCTCGCCAACGGACAGGCTGATCACGTCGACGCCGGCGCGGCGCATCTCGCCCGCCGCCTTGACCATTTCCATCACGCGGAAGGGTTCGATATTGTCGACGCGGCGCGCCAATTGGAGCGCGCGCGCTACCGTTTGTTCACCCTGCCCTGCTTTGCCCTGGTCCATGCGCCGCTCTTCGCTGCCGTGAAAAACAGCTATGGTATACCAAGGCGCGCCTTAGTAAGGCGTGCCGGTGACGTCCAGGCGGATCTGCCACAAGGCGCCGGCGCCGGTCATGTACAAGGTCTTGCCGTCGGCGCCGCCGAAGGCCGCATTGGTGATGTTGGCGTCCACGCGAATGGTGGCCAGCTCCTTGCCCTCCGGGGTGAACACGCGCAGGCGCTTGGCGCCGTGCTCGGTGACGTACAGGTTGCCGTGGCAGTCGAGCGCCATGCCGTCCGCGCCCTGCAGGCTGGTGACGATGTCGCGGCCGGCTTGCGGCACGCCTTTGACCACCGGGTAAGCGCGCAGCACACTGCCGGCATTCACATACAAGACGTCGCCCTTGTGCGACAGCGCGATGCCGTTCGGGTCCTTCAGCGTGTTGTCGACCACGCTGAGCTTGCCGTCGGTGCCTACGCGGTAGACATTGGTGGTCGGCTGCCCGCCCGGCGCCGCATCCTTCTGGTAAGCGGGGTCGGTGAAGTAGATGGTGCCATCGGCCGCGATGGTCATGTCGTTGGGCGAGTTGAAGACATTGCCCTCATAACGCTCGGCGATCGGCGTGCGCTTGAAGCCCTTGAGCGTGTAGCGCGACAGCGCCTTGTACTTGTGGGTGCCGGCCACCAGGTCGCCATTGGCGTCCACCGCCAGGCCATTGCTGCCGCCGTCTTCCAGCACGGTGCTCACGGTGCCATCGGGCGCCAGCTTCCGGATCCGCGAAGGGAAGCCTTTGCCGAAGGTGAAGTCGGAAAAGTACAGCGCGTCCTTGACCCACACCGGGCCTTCGAACAGGCCGGGTTCCGTGCGGGTGGTGTTGGCCGCGGTGACGCGCGTGGCCACCAGGTCGCCGCTCGGCGCCGCGCCGCAGCTGGCCGCGTTGGCGGCCGCGCCCTGCAGTCCGGCCAGCAGGATCAGCGCGCCGGCGCCGAGCACCAGGCGCGCACGAGCTTGTGGATGGACGGAGGGGAACTGGGCTGCGAAGACGGTATGGGCCATGGGCGGGGGTCTCGGTAAGATTAATTACTGTCGAAATCGTGGTAGCGCTAACAAAATTCTAGCACAAGAAACCCATTGTACGGCTCATCCACAACTCATCAATAAACGACATTTGTTGAACAATTGTGAAAAAAGTTAACAATAAGTTTGACAAAAAAACATCTATTTCTCATAATGGACTGCTTTTGGATTGGAATAGGATCGACCATGATTTCTCGAATGACCGCCGTGCTGGCAGCCTTGCTGTTCACCTGTTGCCAGGCCAGCGCCGGCGTACTGTACACCTGGCAGAACGTCGACAGCGGTCCGCACGCCCTGCCGATGGGCCTGGTGCTGGAGATTGAATTCACCGATGCGGCGGTAGCGGCGGGAAACGTCGACTATGTGATCGACCACTGCGGCCTGCCCGAGTTTTGTGGCCCGGACAAACAGTCGCCGGTGTCGCGCTTCCTGTTTTCCGGCGTGACACCACCCATCAGCTACTTCCCGCAGACCCAGGACATGAACCCCTATGCTTCGCTGTGGATCTCGGTGGTGTTTGAACCGGGCGGCTACCTGTCGGGCCGCATCGCCGCCAATAATACCGAAAGTAATTTTGCCATGAGCAGTGCCGGCACCCTCTTCACCGTCGACTCCGTGCGCAGCGACCTTGGCAGCGGGGGCGGCTGCGACTTGTGGAGCAACGACTGCCACGGCGCGACCGGCCTGATGCGCCTGACCGAAGTGCCCGAGCCGGGCTCGATGATCCTGTTCGCCATCGCCATGATCGGGCTCTTGATCGCCGGACGCCGCCGTTAGAAGTTAGCAGCCATTTGCAGCATGTACGGCGCAAAATAAAGTAAGATCGCCGGGATTAGCCCGGCGTCAACGCTCCACAACAGGGCGCCAGTCTGGTGCCGATTCCCCGTTTTAGATCCCCCAAATATGGCATCCGGGTAGAGCGCAATCAGCTGCTTCACTCTGCGGCTTGCTAATCGCGTGCATGGCACGTGTATTGCATATGACAACTCATCATGACAAGTCATAACAAACCCGCCAAGGTCCTCGCACTGCATCCGTCCGAGCCCGCCACCGAACTGCTCTCCAGCCGGCCGCTGTACGTGCAGATCAAGGACCGCCTGCGCGGCCAGATCCTGGACGGCACCTACCGCCCGCACGAGCAGCTGCCGTCCGAGGCCGAGATGATCGCGCGCTTTAACGTCAGCCGCATCACGGTGCGCCAGGCGCTCGGCGACCTCGAAGCCGAAGGCCTGATCTTCCGCCTGCACGGCAAGGGCAGCTTCGTCTCCAAGCCCAAGGCCTTCCAGGACCTGGGCCAGCTGCAGGGCTTCGGCGAAGCGATGCGCCAGAAGGGCTACGAGACCTTCGCCCAAGTGATCGGCATGCGCAACATCGTGCCTTCGGCGCACGTGCGCGACCGGCTCCAGCTGGGCAAGCGGGCCCACGTCACCGAACTGCAGCGCGTGCGCTTTCTGAACCGCGAACCGATCTCGCTCGACGTCAGCTATCTGCCGGTGGCGCTCGGGCACCGGCTGGTACGGCACGACCTGGCCACGCGCGACGTCTTCGCCATTCTCGAAAACGACCTTGGCCTGCAGCTCGGCCACGCCGACCTCGAAATCGGCGCCGCCCTGGCCGACGCCGCGCTGGCCCGCCACCTGCACGTCGCCGAAGGATCGTCGGTGCTGTGCATAGAACGCACTACCCACAGCGCCGACGGCGTACCGATCGATCACGAAAACCTGTATTACCGCGGCGACGCCTTCCAGTATCGGGTCCGGGTGGACCGGGTACCACTATAAACACGCTCTTTTTTCGACCCTCTCTGACAAGGACCACAATGAATACCATTGAACTTGAATATGACCTCGTGATTGTAGGCGGTGGCACCGGAGGGCCGATGGCGGCCGTCAAGGCCAAGGAAAAGAATCCGGCGCTGCGCGTGCTGGTGCTGGAAAAAGCCAACGTCAAGCGCAGCGGCGCCATTTCGATGGGGATGGACGGCTTGAACAATGCGGTCATTCCGGGCCACGCCACGCCGGAGCAGTACACCAAGGAGATCACGGTGGCCAACGACGGCATCGTCGACCAGAAAGGCGTGTACGCCTATGCCGCCAACAGCTTTGCGATGATCGAGGAACTGGACCGCTGGGGCATCAAGTTCGAGAAAGACGAGACCGGCGACTACGCGGTGCGCAAGGTGCACCACCTGGGCAGCTACGTGCTGCCCATGCCCGAAGGCCACCACATGAAGCGGGTGCTGTACCGCCAGCTCAAGCGCGCGCGGGTGGAAATCACCAACCGGGTGGTGGCCACGCGCCTGCTGACCGGCCCTGGCGGCGAGATCTGCGGGGTCATGGGCTTCGACTGCCGCACCGCCGACTTCTACGTCATCAAGGCCAAGGCGGTGGTGCTGTGCACCGGCGCGGCCGGGCGGCTCGGCTTGCCCGCATCGGGCTACCTGTGGGGCACCTACGAAAACCCCACCAACAGCGGCGAAGGCCACGTCATGGCGTACCACGCCGGCGCCGAGCTGACCAACCTCGAATGCTTCCAGATCAACCCGCTGATCAAGGATTACAACGGCCCGGCCTGCGCCTACGTCACCGGCCCGTTCGGCGGCTACACCGCCAACTCCACCGGCCAGCGCTTCATCGAGTGCGACTACTGGAGCGGCCAGATGATGCTGGAGTTCTTCAACGAACTCGAAGGCGGACGCGGGCCGGTGTTCCTCAAGCTCGACCACCTGGCCGAGGAAACCATCGCCGAGATCGAGCACATCCTGCACACCAACGAACGCCCCAGCCGCGGGCGCTTTCACGAACGGCGCGGCACCGACTACCGCAAGAAGGCAATCGAGATGCACATCTCGGAAATCGGCTTTTGCAGCGGCCACAGCGCCTCCGGCATCTGGACCAACGAAAAAGGCGAATGCTCGATTCCCGGCCTGTACGCCGCCGGCGACTGCGCCAGCATCCCGCACAACTACATGCTCGGCGCCTTCGTGTACGGCAAGTTCTGCGGCGAGAACGCGGCCGACTACGTGTC
>CAMLFK010000228.1 GCA_946479255.1 uncultured Oxalobacteraceae bacterium | reverse complement strand
TGGCGGTCACGCCGGAGAAGGCATCGCTGCCGCCGCACTGCACGCCGACCACCAGGTCGGAGGCCGGGCAGGTCTCGCGCTGGCGCGCGTTAAGCGCTTCCAGGTGCACTTCGGCGGTACGCATGATCGAGTCGATCATCGACATGAAGCCGACGTGGGCCTCGTCCTGCAGGCACACCTGCGCAGGATCGCCGCCGCTGGCGATCGGGATCGAGCCTTTCGGGAACAGGCGCGCCGGCTGCAGCTTTTCGCAGCCCAGCGAGACGACCATGGCACGGCCGCCGAAGTTGGGGTTCTGGCTGATGTTGCGCAGCGTGCGGATCGGGATCTCGGCGCCCGGCGCTTCAATCGCCACGCCGCAGCCGTAAGTGTGTTCGAGGCCGACCACGTCGTCCACATTGGGGTACTTCTTGAGCAGTTCGTCCTTGATGCGCTTGACCGCGAATTCGACCACCCCGGATACGCATTGCACGGTGGTGGTAATGGCCAGGATATTTCGTGTACCGACGCTTCCATCGGGATTGCGGTATCCTTGGAAGGTGTAGCCTTCGAGCGGCTCGAGTTTGGGGGCGGTGATGGTGGCGATCGGCAGGCCTTCGAGTTCGCGCGCGCCCGGCATCTGCAGGGTCGCTTCGGACACCCAGCTGCCGCGCGGCAGCGCGCGGGCGGCAAAGCCGATGGTGACGTTATAGCGCGTGACGGCCTGGCCTTCGGCCAGGTCGGCCAGGGCGACCTTGTGCCCCTGTGGCACGGCATCGACCAGCACCAGCCCATCGGGGAACACAGCGCCCGCCGGCAAGCCCCCGTCATTGACGACGATGGCCACATTGTCGTTGGGGTGCATGCGGATATAAAGCGGTGTTTTGATGGTGTCAGTCATGCCAGAGCCTTGAATTTGCCATCGCCCCCTTGAAGGGCATCGATGGCCAGTGTGTAAACGCAGAGACAGTATGCCACTTTTCGCGATAATTGGCTAGTCCAGAACTGCAATTTGGTCCGACCACTTTACTTTGGCCATACCAGTTAGAAAATTGCAATGGATGGAAAAATCACTTGTCTACACCGGACCATCCCTTGGCGCTGCTGCAACATCTGACGGGTACAGGCATGCCCGGATGGCGGCTATAATCGCTGCTTGTTTTGCAACAGGTGCTCGTACAATGACACAGCAAGCTTCCGGCCAGCCAAAAGCACTCGGCCACATCCGTGTACTCGACCTCTCGCGCGTGCTCGCCGGGCCGTGGTGCTCCCAGAACCTGGCCGACCTCGGCGCCGACGTCATCAAGATCGAGCGTCCCGGCAGCGGCGACGACACCCGCGCCTGGGGACCGCCCTACGCCAGGGATGAGCGCGGCGAGAACACCAGCGAATCGGCGTATTACCTTTCCGCCAACCGCGGCAAGCGCTCGGTGACGATCGACATCGCCAGCCCGGCCGGCCAGGACCTGATCCGTGAACTCGTGAAGAGCTCGGATGTGGTGCTGGAGAATTTCAAGGTTGGCCAGCTCAAGCGCTACGGCCTGGACTACGCGACGCTGAAAACCATCAAGCCGGACCTGGTGTATTGCTCCGTCACGGGTTTCGGCCAGGACGGCCCTTACGCTCACCGAGCCGGCTATGATTTCCTGATTCAGGGCATGGGCGGGCTGATGTCGATCACCGGCGAGCGCGACGACCTGCCTGGGGGCGGGCCGCAGAAAGTCGGCGTTGCGCTGACCGACCTGATGACCGGTATGTACGCCACCATTGCCGTGCTGGCCGCCCTCACCCACCGCGATCGCAGTGGCGAGGGGCAAAACATCGACATGGCGCTGCTCGATACCCAGGTGGCCATGCTGGCCAACGTGGGCAGCAATTACCTCAACAGTGGGCAGCCGCCCAAGCGCTGGGGCAATGCGCACGCCAACATCGTGCCCTATCAGACCTTTGCCTGCTCGGATGGCCACATCATTGTCGCGACCGGTAACGATGGCCAATACCAGAAATTTGTCGAGACCGGCGGGCGGCCGGAACTGGCGAACGATGCGCGCTTCGCCACCAATCCGGCGCGCGTCCAGCACCGCGAACTGCTGGTACCGCTGCTGTCCGAGATGGTGCTGACCCGCAGCCGGGCCGAATGGATCGAACTGCTGGAAGCCGTGGGCGTGCCCTGCGGCCCGATCAACAATGTGGCGGAAGTGTTCGCGAACCCGCAGGTAGAGGCGCGCGCCATGGCGGTCGAGATGCCGCACCCGACGGCCGGGAAAGTCAAGCTGGTGCGCAGCCCGATGAACTTGTCGGCCACGCCAGCAAGGGCCGAACTAGCCCCGCCCCTGCTGGGGCAGCATACCGACGAGGTGCTGCGGGGACTGCTGGGCCGCAGCGAGGACGACCTTGCGCAATTGCGCGCGCAAGGCGTCATTTGAAGCCGGGTTTAAAAGCTTGCCTTAGTGCAGCTGGTGTTTAAGGTCCGACAGTTCGTCGTGCACCCGCATCACCGCTTCTTTCAGCTGTGGTGTGACCTGGGTGTCGGTACGGACCACGCGCTTGGCTTGGTCGCCCAGTGACTCCAGGTCTTCCACGCACTGGCTGATGCGCGATTCGTCGCTTGACCGCATCACCTGGCCAGCCTGGCTCGATTGCCGGTCCAGTTGTTCGATGCACTCTTTGAGTTGCTGAGGTGCGCCAGTTTCGCGCTGGCAAATCTGGGCGGCCTGCCCGATGGCTTGCTGGATGCTGTTGAAACGCTGCTGGATTTCGTTGGCTTGTAACATGATCGGTATCTCCTGTTTATAAGGGCACAACCGGTGCCGATATTGTTGGACTCGTGAAACCGATCCTGGTTCGAAAAATACTAGCTGGTCCCGCTGACGGCGGGTTCCGGCAAGGGCAGCAGCTTGCGCAGGCGCAGCGCAATCAAGGCCGCGCCACCGAGTGCCAGCGCGAGCAACAGCACCACGCTGCTCCAGCCGCCGCCGCTCCACACCATCCCGCACAAGGAGCCGATCACGCTGGCCCCGAGGTAATAGAAGAATAAATAGAGCGCCGAAGCCAGCGCCTGCGGCGGCCCGGCGCGCCGCCCTACCCAGCTGCTGGCGATGGTGTGCGTGGCGAAGAAACCGAAAGTATAGATGCCGGAGCCGAGCACGATCACCGGCACGGCATCGGAGAGCGTCAGCAGCAGGCCGCCGAGCATGACGGTGAGCGTGATCCACAAGACGCGGCGCCTCCCCAGGCGGTCGGCCAGGCGGCCGGCCCACACGGAGCTGAACATGCCGACCATGTAAAGGATCGACAGCGCGCCGATGGCGCTCTGGCCCCAGCCGAACGGCGCGCCGGACATGCGGTAGCCGATGTAGTTGAACAGGCTGACGAATACGCCCATCAGCAGGAAGGCGATGGCGTACAGCCACGGCAGGCCGGCGTCGGTCAGGTGCTTGCGCGCGCCCGAGCGGATCGCGGGCCAGCCGCGCTGGCCTTGGGTGAAGCGGGATGACTCGGGCAGGTTGCGGGCAAACTCCCAGGCCGCGTACACGCCCATCGCGCCCATCAAGGCGAAGGCCAGGCGCCAGGAATAGAAGTCGCTGATGCTTGAGGCGGCCACGCGCCCGGCCATGCCGCCCACCGCGGTGCCGCCGATGTACATGCCCATTGAGTGGCCAAGCGAACGGCCTTCGACTTCCTCGCTCATGTAGGCCATGGCCACGGCGGGCATGCCGCCCAGGGCGAAGCCGAGCAGCGCGCGCAGCACCAGCAGCTGGGCGAAGTCCTGGGCGAAGGCGGAGAGAAAAGTAAATACGGCGGCCAGGCTCAGCGCCATGGTCATCAGGCGTTTGCGGCCGATGCGGTCGGAGAGAATGCTGCTGATGATCAGCGAGACCGCCATGGCCAGCGTGGAAATCGACAGCGACCAGCTGGTTTGCGCCGGCGTGAGGCGAAACTGGCTAGAGAGCATGGGCAGCAAGGGCTGCACGCAATACAGCAGCGCGAACGCGGAAAACCCGCCGGACAGCATGGCGCGGTTGATGCGTTTGAAGGTGGGTGAGCCGGCGGCTGCGGGTATTGTATTCATTGTTGGCCCCACCGCTGTCATTCCCGCGCAGGGCTAATCGTAGTCGGCATCGAGCTCGGAACCCGCATAATTCTCCAGCTCCGCAAACAGCGTCTTCATCGCCGTGCGCGTGCGGATTTTCTGGATCACGGTGCAGTGTTCACGGTACGAGGCAATCCGTTCGGCGATCACCGGCTGGTGCTGCGCCGGGATCTTTTCCATCAGCTGGGCCCATCCGGCCTCGTAATCCGGCTTGGCTTTCCGCACCGATTTCACCAGCGCCTCGAACTCCTTCTGCCCGGTGCGCGCCACGATGCGCCCTCCCCCTTCGATGGCGAAGATGATGGCCAGCGCAATCACGCCTTCGGCATTCAGGTCCGGATCGTTGATCGGGCCGCGGTAGTGGTGGCGGCGCAGCCAGCCGGCCGCGCGCACGATCGCCTGCACCGCCTTGCGCTGCCTGAACTGGGCGTCGAAGCGCGCGTAGCCATCCCAGTTCTGGGTGGGATCGGCATAGCAGATGTCGACGAACAGTTCCTTCAGGCGGCGCTGCGAATAAATCGGGTCCTGGTCGTATTCGCCGACCAGGCTATCCTCAGGCAGCGCGGACAGATCGCGGATCAGCCGGAAGCCGGCCTGGAAAGCATGCTCGGCGCCTTCGTCGATCAGGAAGTCGAGCGCGGCCTCGTCACCCTCGGTCATCATCAAATGATCGAGGCCGAGCGAGACGCCGCCCACCGTCAGGAAGTAAGCCCGCTGGATACCTTCGGCGGTGCGGTCGTTGGTGAACTTTTCGGCCACCATGGCGGTAATCCCGGCCAGTTCGTCGGCCAGCATCACCGCTTCATCACCAGGCGCGCGCGCGGACAGGCAGCGGATGGCGCGTACCAGCCGCGGCAGACTTTCGACAACTAAAGCTGGAAGCATCGTCGCTATGCCCTCGCTCACGAGAAGATGCCCGTGCCGAGGCTCTTGCGAGCGCCGCGCTTCGGTACGCTGCTGCGCGAGGACGGTACCTGCTTGCGCAGGCGGTACAGCAGTTCCTTGGTCGAACGCTGCAGGAATTTCTGCTCTTCGTCCGGATCGTCGTTGTACTCGGCGTCGGCCAGGTCGCCGCTGTGGCGAAAGTCCGGGAACAGTTCGAACAGGGAGCGGTCCCAGCCGTCTTCGCTGGCCTTGACCAGTTCCACCGCCAGTGGCGCAATGTCGCTGTCGGAATTGGTGTGGGCGGTGATGTAGGAACCCTTGGCCAGCACTTCGCCGGCCAGCTCCAGCATCTCTTTGGGCGCCATCGAGAACAGGATGGCGAAGATGGTCGCGCCATGGTCGGTGGCCGAGGCTTCGGCCAGCAGTTCGTGGCGGCGTTCCACATCGTCGGTGGAAAACACGATGCCATGGACGTGCGCGAACAGCGCTTCGGCCAGGCGCTCGGGATCGTCCTCGATCATGTCGTCGGACCAGGTGGCGGCGAAGAAGGCCAGGCTGTCGGCCCAGGCCCTGGGCGGCACCAGCAGGGTCGCCAGCGAGGTCTTGCCGCCGTCGAAGCCGGCCAGGTGCAGCGCCGTCACTTGCGGCGGCAGGCCGCCCAGCACTTCCATCACGGCCAGGTCGCCGTGGCTTTCGACCGCTTCGGAAAACGCCTGCTCGGCGTGATGCAGCGAGCCTGCCAGTACCAGTTCGCTGACCTGGCGGGTCAGTGCGGGCAGGTTAGGTTTATTCTCGGTAGTGTCATTCATCTCAGTCGTCCTCCTGGTCGAACATCTGGGCGAAGTCGTCGGTGACCGTGCCTTCGTCATCGTGCTCGTCGTCGCCATCGTCGTTTTCGCCGAGCTGGTCGAACGAGGTATCGTCCTCGTCCCACAGGCGCGGATTCTTGTACAGGAATGCGGTGATGATGGCCTGGCGCGCCAGGTCGGGGTGATTCTCGGTGATGGCGGCGTACATGGCTTCGGCTTCGCCTTCGCAGGCGGCCATGGCGAATACCTTCTCGGGATCGCCGCCTTCGTATTCGGCCGCTTCGCGCAGCAGGCCCTTGCTGTCGCTGAAGGCGATCGAATCGACCAGCGCAAAGCTCATCATGTTGACGTCTTCAATGCCGCCGCCGCTGGCGTATTCGCCCATCAGGGCATTGACCATCAGGTCGTAATTCTTCTGGTTCGGCGGGTCGCCGAGAATGCCTTCGATCTGGCCGCCAAGCTCGCGCGACTGGTAGGCAAATTCGGGATGTACTTTTCTCATGTTGATTCCTGGTGGTGTGACTTGGCGCGGGCGCGCCGCTTAGGCCGGCAACACAACGCCGTGCATGCCGAACAGCGCGTGCCACAGGGCGTACGCTTCTTCTTCGGCATCGAGGATGATGCGGTGGTTGACGCTCTGGTTGTACTCGTCGCGTTTGACCGGATCGGACAACACTTCGTACGCCTTGGTGATGGCCTGGAAGCGCGCCTTGGCACCCGGCGCGTCGTTGCGGTCGGGGTGGTAGCGCATCGCCAGCGAGCGATAGACCTTTTTGATCTCGTCGTCGCTGGCGTTGGGCGCGACTCCGAGAACCGCGTATAAATTTTCCACTTGGAAACTCCCGGCGACTGCCTAAAACAATAAAGCGAGATTATCCTATAGAACACGCGCCCCCGGGCGGCACTTGTCGATACAGCCCGGCTGATCGCGCCCGTCTACGGTAAAATGCCGCAATCTGATCAGCCCGAAATCACCCTCATGAGCAACGAAAAACCAAACGGCGCGCCGGCGAATGCGCCTTCGTCCAATTTCCTTCGCGCCATCGTCGAGAACGATATGGCGGCGGGAACCCATGCGCGCGAGGGCTTGCCCAGCGTAATTACCCGCTTCCCGCCTGAGCCTAACGGCTATCTGCACATCGGCCACGCCAAGTCGATCTGCGTCAATTTCGGGCTGGCGCGCGACTACCAGGGACGCTGCCACCTGCGTTTCGACGATACCAATCCGGCCAAGGAAGACCAGGAATACGTCGACACCATCATCGACACCGTACAGTGGCTGGGCTTTAGCTGGAAGCACGGCGGCCAGGAACACCTGCACTTCGCCAGCGATTATTTCGAGCAGCTGTACCAGATGGCCGAATACCTGATCCAGGCCGGCCACGCCTACGTGGACAGCCAGAGTGCCGAGGACATGGCGAAGAACCGCGGCAATTTCGGTACGCCGGGCGTGAATTCGCCGTTTCGCAACCGTCCGGCCGCGGAGTCGCTGGCCCTGCTGCGCGAGATGCGCGCCGGTAAGTACAAGGATGGCGAACACATCCTGCGCGCCAAGATCAGCGAAGACGCGATGGCCTCGCCCAATATGAACATGCGCGACCCGGCCATCTACCGGATTCGCCATGCCCATCACCACCGGACCGGCGACGACTGGTGCATCTATCCGATGTACGACTACACCCATCCGATTTCGGATGCGCTGGAAAACATCACCCATTCGCTGTGCACGCTGGAATTCCAGGACCACCGGCCCTTCTACGACTGGCTGCTGGCGACCTTGGCCGAGGGCGGCTTCTTCCAGCAGCCGGTGCCGCGCCAGTACGAGTTCGCGCGCCTGAACCTGACCTATGTGGTGACCAGCAAACGCAAGCTGCGCCAGCTGGTCGACGACGGCATCGTCTCGGGCTGGGACGATCCGCGCATGCCGACCATCGTCGGCTTGCGCCGCCGCGGTTACACGCCGGAATCGATCCAGCTGTTCTGCGAGCGCATCGGCGTGTCCAAGGCCGATGGCTGGATCGACATGAGCGTGCTGGAAGGCTGCCTGCGCGACGACCTCGACCCGAAGGCGCCGCGCGCCACCGCCGTGTTGCGTCCTTTGAAGCTGATCATCGACAATTTCCCCGAAGGCGAATCGATCGAATGCAGCAGCCCGGTCCATCCGCACTTTCCGGAGCGCGGCCTGCGCACTTTCCCGATCACGCGCGAACTGTGGATCGAACAGGATGACTTCATGGAAGTGCCGAGCAAGGGTTACTTCCGCTTCTTCCCGCCGATCGGCGATGCGCCGGGCAGCCGGGTACGCCTGCGCCACGGTTACGTGGTGGAATGCACCGGCTACGACAAGGATGCCGACGGCAGGGTCTCGGCAGTCCACGTGAACTACTTCCCGGACAGTAAGTCGGGCACGGAAGGCTCGAACAACTACAAGGTCAAAGGCAATATTCACTGGGTCAGCGCGGCCACCGCGCTGGAAACCGAAGTGCGCCTGTACGACCGCCTGTTCA
>CAMLFK010000227.1 GCA_946479255.1 uncultured Oxalobacteraceae bacterium | reverse complement strand
GCGACAGATGATCGTCGGCCAGCGGCATCTTGACCAGCAAATCGTCAACGCTCATCGCCTCGCTCGACGCCACCGATTCCGCGCGCAGAGCCACCAGCAGCAGCGCGCGCGCACGTCCGACGATCTCGCCCTGCCCGCGCAGGGCCAGCTCTTCTTCGCAGATCAGTGGCGGCAAGGTAGCCGGTACGGTAATGCCGCGCGCGGCCAGCAAGGCTTCGGTCGCGGCCTTGCGCGCCCATGCCTGCGGCGGATGCGGCAGTTGCGCGTGCGGCTCGGCCTTGCCATCCTCGGCATGCACCAGAATCAGCCCGTCCGGATCGCGCACATGGCCATCTTCGACGGACAGCAGCGCATTGGCCTCGCGTGCCCACGCGTACAAGGCCGCCGTGTCGTCGATGCCGACGCTGATGCTCAGGTGATGCTGCACGCGCTGCAGGTGCAGGATCACGTGGTACTTATCGACCGACATCTTGCCGTCGCCGCGGCCAAACACATAGTCACAGAAAGCGTTCAGATGCTCGAACAGGTCGGGATCGGCCAGGTCGCTGTGCGCATGCAGGATGTGCGCAAACGTCGGCTGCGGAATCACCAGGCGCGTACAGTAGGCGTTGACCAGCACCGTCTCGCCGACAGGTACTGAAGGCGCATCCGGCCGCTTGCGGCCAAACAGGCGCTTGAACGATTCGATCATCAGAGCAGGACCAGGTTGTCGCGATGGATCAGTTCAGGGCCTTCCAGGAAGCCCAGTACCGCCTCGATTTCCGACGAGGGCTTGCGCATGATGCGGCGCGTTTCCGAGCTGGTGTAGTTGCTGATGCCGCGCGCTACGGCAACGCCGTCTTCCGTCAGGCAGGTGATCACCGCGCCGCGGCCGAATTCGCCGCGCACCTCGGTCACGCCGATCGGCAGCAGCGATTTACCTTCCTTGGACAGCTTCTGCACCGCCCCCGCGTCGAGCACCACCTTGCCGGCGGTGTGCAAGTGGTCGGCCATCCACTGCTTGCGGGCGGTAAGGTGGCCGGTCTGGGCGCTCAGCTGGGTGCCGATCGCTTCGCCCTGGGCCAGGCGGGTCAGCACATCGCTGTCGCGGCCCCAGGCGATGATGGTGTGTGCGCCAGATCCGGCTGCGCGCTTGGCGGCCAGGATCTTGGTCAGCATGCCGCCGCGTCCAAGGCTGCTGCCGGCGCCGCCGGCCATGGCTTCGAGCGCCGGGTCGCCGGCGGTGCCGTTGGCGATCAGGACGGCGTTCGGGTCCTTGCGCGGGTCGGCGGAAAACAGGCCATGCTGGTCGGTGAGGATGATGAGCGCATCGGCTTCGATCAGGTTGGCGACCAGCGCGCCCAGGGTGTCGTTGTCGCCGAACTTGATTTCATCGGTGACGACGGTGTCGTTCTCGTTGATGATCGGGACCACGCCCATGCGCAGCAAGGTGGTGAGCGTCGAGCGGGCATTGAGGTAGCGTTCGCGGTCGGCCAGGTCGGCGTGCGTCAGCAGGACCTGGGCGGTGCCGATGCCGTGCGCGCGGAAGCTCGATTCGTAGATCTGGGCCAGGCCCATCTGACCGACCGCGGCGCAGGCCTGCAGTTCATGGATATCGGTTGGACGTTTCTCGAAACCGAGACGCAGCATGCCTTCGGCAATGGCGCCTGAGCTCACCAGCACGACCTGCTTGCCGAGGGCACGCAGGCCGGCAATCTGCGAGGCCCAGCGGGCGATGGCGGCGTGATCGAGTCCACGCCCATCGTTGGTCACAAGCGAGGAGCCGACCTTGATAATGATGCGGGTAGCGGTTTGTATGACTGATTTCATCGATGCGGCTCTGGTCTACGCGGGCGCAGCGCAAGCAGCAAGAGGCCGCAAGCCAGTTCGATCCCGCAAACGGCTAATAACAATCCGGTGGGCAGACCGATCACGAAGGCCGCGGTCAAGCGGCCGGCCGGCTGCGCCAGGACAAACAGGGCTGTGATATCGCCGAGGAGCGGCTGGTCGCCGTGCCAGGATGCGAACAGCGCCAGGGCCGCGGTAGCGAACCTGACGCCGACAAACGTGGCGTAGAACTGGCTGTAGCCGTTCACGCCGACGAGAAAGACTCCCATGTTCAGCGCCACCCACTCCGGGTCCAGCATGGCCGTGAATGCGGCCAGCGACGAGGCAAGGGCGACCAGGCGCAGCAGCTGCTGGCGCAGCGCCCCGCGGAACAGGGAGACCGCCAATTTTAATCGATGATCTTAAAGCGCGGATCGTCCGGGTCGATCGACGCGATGCCGCGTGCCTCTTCGGTCATCTGCGTCTCTTCGGCGCGATGCTCGGTATTGCGCTTGGCTTCAAGGTGCAGGTAGATGGCGTTGACCAGTTCCTGGCAGCCTTCGTGCGACAGCGCGGAGATCTCGAACACCGGGCCTTTGAAGCCCATGCGCTTGACAAAATCCTTGACGCGCTTCTTGCGCTCTTCTTCGGGCACCACGTCGAGCTTGTTGAGCACCAGCCAGCGCGGCTTGTCGACCAGCGACTCGTCGTACTTTTCCAGCTCCTTGACCAGGGCCTTGGCTTCCTTGACCGGATCGACGTTGGTCTCGAACGGGGCCAGGTCGACGATGTGCAGCAGGAGGCCGGTGCGCTGCAGGTGGCGCAGGAACTGGTGGCCCAGGCCCGCGCCTTCCGACGCGCCTTCGATCAGCCCGGGAATGTCGGCGATGACGAAGCTCTTCTCGTGCGACACGCGCACCACGCCCAGGTTCGGGTGCAAAGTGGTGAACGGGTAGTCGGCGATCTTCGGCTTGGCGTTGGAGACGGCCGTGATGAAGGTCGACTTGCCGGCGTTGGGCATGCCCAGCAGGCCGACGTCGGCCAGGACCTTCAGTTCGAGGCGCAGTTCGCGGCGTTCGCCTTCCTTACCCTCGGTCTTTTGACGCGGGGCGCGGTTGGTGGACGACTTGAAGTGGATGTTGCCCCAGCCGCCCTCGCCGCCCTTGGCCAGCAGTTCGGTCTGGCCGTGTTCGGTCAGGTCGGCGATGATCTCGCCGTTATTGTTATCGACGATGAGCGTGCCGACCGGCATGCGCAGGTAGATGTCGTCCGCGCCCTTGCCGTAGCAATCGGCACCGCGGCCCGGCTCGCCATCTCTACCCTTGTGCATCTTGGAGTAGCGGAAATCCACCAAAGTATTGATGTTACGGTCCGCCACGGCCCAGATCGAGCCGCCCTTGCCGCCGTCGCCGCCATCGGGGCCGCCGAAGGGCCGGAATTTCTCACGGCAGAAGGAGGCACAGCCATTGCCGCCATCACCGCCGATGACCTCGATTTTTGCTTCGTCGATAAACTTCATGTTTTGTGCCGCCTTAAAACTAAAAAGGCCCTACCGTGGGCAGAGCCTTTCAATGGAAGGCTTGCGCCTTACAAGGTGTGCGCCGCGAGCGGCGCAGATACTTACTTAAGCAGCGACTGCGGCTGCTTCGTTTGGAACGACGGTAACGAACTGCTTCGAGCCAACGCCTTTGACAACGAACTTGACCTTGCCGTCCACGAGGGCGAACAGGGTGTGGTCCTTGCCGGTGCCGACATTTTCACCGGCGCGCACTGGGGTGCCGCGCTGACGAATGATGATGCCGCCTGCATTGATCGACTGGCCGCCGTAAACCTTCACGCCAAGGCGCTTTGATTCTGAATCACGGCCGTTGCGGGTAGTACCGCCGCCTTTTTTGTGTGCCATTTATAACTCCTTGATAGCTGGTGAAATCGGGCAAACGGCGATTAGCCGTTGATCGATACGATTTGGATTTCAGTGAAATTCTGGCGATGGCCCTGATGCTTCTGGTAGTGCTTACGACGACGCATCTTGAAAATCTTCACTTTATCGTGACGACCCTGTGCCACAACAGTTACCAGTACCGTTGCACCTTCGACCAATGGCGCACCAAACTTGATGGTGTCGCCCGCGCCTACTGCGAGAACTTGATCGATGGTGATTTCGGAACCAATGTCTGCCGGTATCTGTTCTACTTTAAGTTTTTCGCCAGCGACAACTTTGTATTGTTTGCCACCGGTTTTTATGACCGCGTACATGATTTGAAACCTCATCAAATGTTGAAAGAATCCCCTGACCGGAGTCCGGGGAACCGCTGATTATACATGGGATCGATTTTGACGTCAAAACCCATCGTCGATTCGAGCTCGGCGTGGCATGGACACAACGACAAGATTGCCTCCCGTGGAAGCCACAATCATAGAGCGCAGGCAGGCGCTGCCGAAGGGCGCGCCGAAGCACCCGATGTCGTATAATCGCCGCACCTAACGACTATTGCAGGTTTGCCTTGTCCGCCGCCCCACTCCAAGCACAACAGAACAACATCGCCCAATCGATCGCCTCGGACATGGAGGCGGTCAACACGGTGATCCGTGCGCGCCTGCATTCCGAAGTCGCGCTGGTCAACCAGATTGCGGAGTACATCATCAGCGCCGGCGGCAAGCGCATCCGTCCAGTATTGGTACTGCTGGTGGCCAACGCCTACGGCTACAAGGGCGTGGCGCACCACGAACTGGCGGCCGTGGTGGAATTCATCCACACCGCGACCCTGCTGCACGACGACGTGGTCGATGAATCGTCCATGCGGCGCGGGCGCCAGACCGCCAACGCGCTGTTCGGCAACGCCGCTTCGGTGCTGGTCGGTGACTTCTTGTATTCGCGCGCCTTCCAGATGATGGTTGGCCTGAACAATATGCGGGTCATGCAAATCCTGTCGGATGCGACCAACGTGATTGCCGAAGGCGAAGTGCTGCAACTGCTGAACATGCACGACCCGGACGTGACCCAGGACAGCTATCTGAAGGTCATCGAGTCCAAGACCGCCAAGCTGTTCGAAGCGGCCGCCCAGCTGGGTGCCTTGATTTCGGGCGCTACCGATGCCCAGGTCGATGCCGCCGGCGAATACGGCCGCTCGCTGGGCACCGCCTTCCAGCTCATCGATGACGTGCTGGACTATGCGGGCGATGCCGCCGAGATCGGCAAGAACGTCGGCGACGACCTGCGCGAAGGCAAGCCTACCCTGCCGCTGATTTATCTGATGGAAAACGGAACCGCGGAACAACGCGAGCTGGTGCGCAACTGCATCGAACAGGGTGATGAGCAGCATTTCGATGCGATCCTGGCTGCGGTAACCAATAGCGGCGCACTCGATTACACCCGCCGTCACGCGCTCGATGCGGCGGAACGGGCGCGCTCCGTGATCGCCGATCTGCCGCCGAGTGCATACAAAGACAGCCTGCTCCAGCTATGCAAGTTCGCAGTTGACAGGACCCACTGAGCGGCGTTAATTTTATACCTACAAAATTCTACTACCCGTCGGGGTGTGGCTCAGCCTGGTAGAGCGCTGCGTTCGGGACGCAGAGGCCGGAAGTTCGAATCTTCTCACCCCGACCAAAGTTCCTCTGTAAGTCAAGGACTTAGAAAAGCCCCAGCCCACTGGGGCTTTGTCGTTTCCGGAGTCCGTGGTGGCAAATTCCAAGGAAGGTGACTCGTAGAATGTTTTCTTTCAAATGCGCCTCCTGCGGCGAAGTTCACGAAGGCATGCCCAATTTCGGCGCCCATGCGCCTCTGAGCTATTACGATGTTCCCCAGGATGAACGGGACAGCCGGTGCGACTTGGGCAGCGGCGATTGTGTGATCGACGAGGAGATGTTTTTTGTTCGCGGATGCATCGACATTCCGGTGATTGGCGAAGAAGAACCATTCAACTTCGATATATCCCGGGAAACCGTGCTCGCCGACGCCGTACGCTTCGGTTTTGACAGTCACGCTGAAGCAGCCGCATACCTCGACGCAAAGATGGACCGTGTCGAACAGGCGTTCGCCGAACTCGAAGCGCTACTTGGCACGAAACTCTGGGTCATGATGACGCAACGCCTTCGCGACAATCTAGCCATCTTGAGATAAACCCCATAGTCGCCATGCCAGCGTGCGCCCATCGCACTCATTTCTTGCACTGTTGCAATCAGGCCAGAAATCACGGCACTTTCCTTTCTTGAATGCATGCTTCCTGATAGCATGTTGATGCTGCTTTTCGGCAACATCATGCTCCGCGCTCGCGGCCCTGCTTCGCGCAAGGCTGCCTGGCGGTCATGAGACGACGGCCAACTGCGCGCAATTTTCAGTCCACATTCTCAATCATTCCAAAGGATTTCCATGAAAAAAACTTCGACCGCAATTATTCTGATTGCCGCCCTCTCGCTGCAGGCAAGCGCCCAAGCCGCGGACGTCGGATTGACGGTCGGGGTCGGCACTGCCGGCGCCGCGGTACACCTGAGTACTCCGCTGTCGGAGTCGTTCAACGTACGCGTCGGTTACAACGGCCTGTCGAGGTCCATGGACGACAGCACGGACGATGTCAACTATGACTTCAAGCTCAAACTTGCCACCGTTGATGCGCTGGTCGACTATTTTCCGATGCAGGGCGCGTTCCGCCTGAGCGCTGGCCTGGTCTACAACGGTAATAAATTTGAAGGCCAAGGCCGGCCTAAAGGCAATGGCACCTACACCATCAACGACCACACCTACGCCGCCTCCACCTTTGGCAGCCTGAACGCCACCGTGGATTTCCGCAAAGTGGCGCCATACCTGGGCCTCGGGTTTGGCAATGCCGTGGCCAAGGATAAAGGTTGGGGTTTCTCCAGCGATTTCGGCGTGGTATTCCAAGGCAAGCCAAACAGCGCGGTGACGAACCAGGGTTGCACGGCACCATCGACCGTGTGCGCGCAGATCGCTACCGACCTGCGGGCCGAAAATGCCAGTCTGCAGGACGAACTGAAGGACTTTAAATTGCTGCCTGTGTTACGCTTGGGCGTCAGCTACAAGTTCTGATTGACAATCGGTCACCCGATTGTCCCCCGACGGCGCCACGCCGCCCTCGGGGGACTCGTCCCGGTCGAGCGCCGCATGTTCGCGCCTTGCTCGATTTTATCGCCACCAATCCAAAGCTGAACAATCCTGATACCTGCGCGAGCACACGGCGCGCTTCCCAAGTCTGGCGCTTGACCCTCAATGTAGGCATAATGTCTCAAACTAGACAATTATTCTTACAGGACTGGACATGCCGCTCTCAAGCTATCTGAACACGAAACCGGTACTCGCCGAGCGCGTGTACCTCCATGAATCGGCACAGGTGATCGGACAGGTAACGCTCGGCGCCGACAGCTCCGTCTGGTGCAACGCTGTGCTGCGCGGCGACGTCAACACGATCACCATCGGCCGCTGCTCCAACATCCAGGACTTGACGATGGGACACGTGTCCCACAAGTCCAGCCAAAAGCCGGACGGCTCGCCGCTGGTGATCGGCGACTATGTCACGATCGGCCACTCGGTGATTCTGCACGGCTGCCGGATCGGCAATGAGTGTCTGATCGGCATGGGCAGCATCATCATGGACGACGTTGTCGTTCCAGACCGGGTCATGATCGGCGCCGGCAGCCTTGTCGCACCGGGCAAGAAGCTGGAAAGCGGATTCCTGTACGTCGGCCGGCCAGCCGAAAAAGTCCGACCTTTGAGCGATGCGGAGATCGCCTACCTGCGCTACTCGGCCGAACACTACGTCCGCGTCAAGGACAACTATCTGAACGCGCCAACGCCATGAGCCGGCCAAGCCATGCGGATCGGTCCGCTTTGATCGACCAGGTGAAACAGATCGCACAAGGTTTGGCCCAAACCTTCGCGCCCTTCTGCGAGGTGGTCGTGCACGACCTGCGCGACCCGGACCATGCGGTGCTCGCCATTCACAACAACCTGTCCGGGCGCGCGCCCAGGGACCCCGCCACCGAACTCGGCTTGGCACGCATCGCGGACCACAATTTCCCGCAAATCGTGGCCAATTACGCGAACCAGTTCCCTGACGGCCGGCCGGCAAAAAGTACCTCCATCGGCATCAAGGACGCCGATGGACACTATGTCGCCTCGCTGTGCCTGAATGTGGACCTGACTTTGTTTCGCTCCATGCAGAACGCACTCGCGCAATTCAATGCCACCGACACGTCGCCGGTCGAGGAATCGCTCGACCCGGCCAATGCCGAAGCGATCCGCCGCCGCATCGATCAATACGCCGCCGGCCGGGCTTCGTCACCCCGGCTGATGAAGGCCGGGGAGCGCCGCGACCTGATGCGCGAACTGAAAGCCGACGGCTTCCTGGAAGTACGGCGCGCCATGGAAATCGCGGCGTCGCACCTGGGCATTTCGCGGGCGACCGCCTACAAGGACATCAAACAACCGGAGAACGCACCTTGAATACGCTTGCCCTGCCT
>CAMLFK010000226.1 GCA_946479255.1 uncultured Oxalobacteraceae bacterium | reverse complement strand
GACTGTTAATTGTTAAAGAACTTCAATTCGGTACTGCTTGCTACTTGTCGACAAATCGTTGTGTTTGTCAGCAGCAGAGAAGTGAGATTATGCGGCGTTTTGCTTAATTCGTCAACCCCTTCTTTTACTACTCGCTGTCTGCCTTTCGGCTTTCGCGACACCCACATTTCTGCGGGGAGGCGAACTATAGCAAAGCCTCCGAGCCTTTGCAAGAGCGCGCGGATTACAATGTTGGTTTTGCCGCGACGACTACCTCCATGACTATCATTCTTTCGACTCTCAATGCCCGCTACGCCCATGCGTCGCTGGGTCTTCGCTATCTGTTGGCGAACATGGGACCGCTTCAAGAGCAGACCAGGCTGGAAGAATTCGTCATCGGGGCGAAGACCACCGAGATCGTCGAACGCCTGCTGGCGCATGCGCCGCGCATCGTCGGTTTCGGCATCTATATATGGAACGTCGAAGAAACCACCAGAGTGGTGGCGATGTTAAAGCGCGTCGCCCCGCAGGTGACGATCGTCCTGGGCGGCCCCGAAGTGTCGTACGAATCGAACGAACAGCAGATCGTCCAGCTGGCCGACTATCTGGTGACGGGCTGGGGCGACATTACCTTCCCCAAGCTGTGCGGCGATATCCTCAACGGCCCCAAGCCGCTGATGAAGGTGCACGCCGGCGTGCAGCCGCCAATGGCTGAGATCAAACTGCCCTACTCCCTATATAGCGACAACGATATCGCCCACCGCACCATCTATGTGGAAGCTTCCCGTGGCTGCCCGTTCAAGTGCGAGTTCTGCCTGTCCGCGCTCGACAAAACCGCCTGGCCCTTCAATCTCGATACCTTCCTGGCCGAGCTGGAAGGCTTGCATGCCCGTGGCGCACGCCTGTTCAAGTTCGTCGACCGGACGTTTAACCTGAATATCAAGACCAGCCTGAAGATCATGCAGTTCTTCCTCGATAAGCTGGCCGCGAATCCGGACGATCCGGTCTACGCCCACTTCGAGCTGGTGCCGGACCACCTGCCCGATGCGCTCAAGGAAGGCATCAGCAAGTTCCCGCCGGGGGCGCTGCAATTCGAGATCGGCATCCAAAGCTTTAACCCGGAAGTGCAGGCCCTGGTCAGCCGCAAGCAGGATAACGCCAAGGCGGCCGAGAATATCCGCTGGCTCAGCGAGCATTCCACGGCCCACCTGCACGTGGACCTGATTGCCGGCCTGCCGGGCGAAGACCTGGCCAGCTTCGCGCGCGGCTTCGATAAACTGGTCGCGCTGGGCCCGCACGAAATCCAGTTCGGCATCCTCAAGCGTCTGCGCGGCACGCCGATCATCCGCCACACCGAAGAATTCGACATGGTCTACGATCCTTATCCGCCCTATACCATCCTGGCCAATAAGCTGATCAACTTCGCCACCATGCAAAGGCTGGTGCGCTTCGCCCGCTATTGGGACTTGGTGGCCAATTCCGGCCGCTTCGTCAATACATTGAAGGTCATGCTGGGCGATGCACCGTTCAATAACTTCATGGCCTTCGCGGACTGGATCTATTCGAAAACCGACGCCACTCACCGTATCGCCCTCGACCGACTGGCCAAGCTGGTTAGCCAATGGCTGCAAACCCGCGGCATGAGCGTTAAAGAGGCCGATGCCCTGGTCGGCCAGGATTACGCCGGCAAGCTCGATTCGCCCGCCACGGTGGCGCCCGCACGACAGGCTCGTCATCTGGCGGCCTAGCCCCGCACGAACTTAGGTAGCAGGCTTATCGATTCTCTTTTACACTGGCGCAATGCCGATTGAAAATGCGCCAACATTAACCGTTCACAACGCCGACAATGGCGGTGGGCAGTCGGTCGTCGCGACCGGCATCTGGCAGGTTCATGCGCTGGCGCGCTGCGGCGCCATCAAGACCATTACGGCGACACTCAAATCACTGACGGATAAGCCGTCCCTTGAGTGGGACCTGTCGCAGATAGGCAGCCTGGACCACATCGGCGCCCAGATGTTCTGGAACGCCTGGGGCAAGAAGCGCCCGCCCCTGCTCAAGCTGGCGCCGCGCCAGGAAGAACTGTTCGAGCGGATCGAGCAAGCCAGCAAGCTGGAATTGCCGCGCACCCGTCGCAACCGCTTCAACTGGGTCATGTCGCTCGGCTTCGGCCTGATGACTTTCTTCGAGCACCTGCATGGCTTTATACGGCTGATCGGCCAAGTGGTGCAGGACATCGGCCGCTTTATCCGCCATCCCAGCTCAGGCCCGTGGCGCGAGATTTCCGCCAATATCTTCCATTCCGGCTTCCAGGCGCTAGGCATCACGGCGCTGGTGGGATTCCTGATCGGGGTGGTGCTGTCTTACCTCTCGGCCCAGCAGCTGAGCATGTTTGGCGGCGACATGTACATCGTCAACATCCTCGGCATGAGCGTGATCCGCGAACTCGGGCCGCTGCTGGCCGCGATCCTGGTGGCGGGCCGCTCCGGTTCCTCGATCACCGCCCAGCTCGGCGTGATGCGGGTGACCGAAGAACTCGATGCCATGCTGGTCATGGGCATCTCGCATGGCTACCGGCTCATCATGCCGAAGGTCATTGCACTAGCCATCTCCATGCCGCTCCTCGTGGTTTGGACCGACGCCATGGCCCTGATCGGCGGCATGCTTTCGGCTAAGACGGAACTGAACCTGTCGACCCGCTACTTCCTGCAAAAGCTGCCGGACGCGGTGCCGCTGGCCAATTACCTGATCGGCCTGCTGAAAGGCACCACCTTCGGCGTGCTGATCGCGCTGGTCTCCTGCCACTTCGGCCTGCGCATCAAGCCCAATACCGAAAGCCTCGGGCGTGGCACCACCACCTCGGTCGTGACCGCGATCACGGTCGTCATCCTGGCCGATGCGGTCTACGCCATCATTTTCAGTGGAGTGGGTTTCTGATGGACCAGAACACGACCCCGCGCGCACCGCGCCTGAACATGAAGCCCAGCGAAGACGTCGGACCGCCGGTGGTGCAGATCACTAACTTGTGGACCAAGTTCGGCCGCACGGTGGTGCACCAGGACCTGAATCTGGAAATTTACGCTGGCGAAATCCTGTCCATCGTGGGCGGCTCCGGCACCGGCAAGACCGTGCTGCTGCGCCAGATGCTGGGCCTGGAACATCCGGCCAAAGGCTGCGTGCGGGTATTCGGCGAGGACATCAGCGAGGCAGATGCCGAACAACTGCAGCGCATGCGCAATCACTGGGGCATGCTGTTCCAGCAAGGCGCCTTGTACTCGGCCCTGACCGTGTTCGACAATATCGCCCAGCCGATGCGCGAACTGCGGGCATTGCCGGAAGACGTGATCCGCGACGCCGTGCTGCTGAAAATGAATATGGTCGGACTGGGCGTGGAACACGCGAACAAAATGCCGTCCGATCTGTCCGGCGGTATGATCAAGCGCGCCTCGCTGGCCCGCGCCCTGGCGCTGGAACCGCAGCTGCTGTTCCTGGACGAGCCGACCGCCGGCCTCGACCCCGACTTGTCGGACGCCTTCGTGGCGCTGATCCAGTCGCTGCACCGCGAACTGGGCCTGACTGTCGTGATGGTCACGCACGACCTGGATACCTTGTTCGCCTTGTCGACCCGCATCGCGGTCCTGGCCGAAAAGCACGTGATCGCGCTCGGGCCGACCCGCGACGTGCTCAAGGTGGACCATCCATTCATCAAACAATTTTTCCTTGGCGAACGAGGCCAACGCGCACTCGAAGTGCTGGATATACAGCATATGCCGCGCAACGCACCGGAGAACTGAATATGGAAAACCGATCACACGCCCTCATGACGGGCTTTTTCACGATTGCATTGCTGATTGCGGCCGTGCTGGCCGGCATCTGGTTCAACCGCGACCGGGTCGAGCGTGTGCCCTACCAGATCGCCACCACCCAATCGATTCCCGGCCTGAACCCACAAGCGACGGTACGCTACCGCGGCCTGGAAGTGGGCAAGGTCGACGAGATTGCCTTCGATCCCAAGATTCCTGGACAGATCCTGATCCGCCTGGCGGTGGACCCTGAAGCGCCCGTCACCCGCACCACCTTCGCCACCTTGGGTTACCAGGGCGTGACCGGGATTGCCTTCATTCAGCTGGACGACGACAAGACCGGCTCGCCGCTGCTGGCCAGTTCGCCGCAACATATCGCACGCATCCCGCTGCGCCCAGGCCTCCTGGACCAGCTGGAAAAGCGCGGCCTGGTGATTCTCGACAAGGCCGAGCACATCACCACCCAGCTCGGCGAGCTGCTCAGCCCTGCCAACCAGAAAGTGATCCTGGGCGCCTTTGCGGATGTCAGCCGCGCCGCCGATGCCTATGCGGCCATTCCGCCCAAGCTGGACTCCACCCTGGCACGCCTGCCGGATCTGGTGATCCAGGCCGACCAGAGCATGGCGTCGTTCCAGGAACTTTCGAGCAGCGCCAACAAGGCGATCCGCAATTACGACCAGCTGGCCAGCGCCCTGCAGGCGCCGGACGGCCCGATTGCCCGCATCAATTCGACGGTGGACCGGGTCGGCGGCTCGCTCGAAGGCGTCACCAGCGACCTGGAACTGCAGACCCTGCCGCACATGGTGGCCATGGCCGACGAAGCGCGCACCTCGCTGCGCGCCGTCAAGCGCACCGCCAACACCTTCAGCGACCGCCCGCAAAGCTTGCTGTTCGGCTCGCCGAATGGCAGGCCGGGACCGGGCGAACCCGGCTTCGTTGCACCGACCAAGTAAGGATTGACACCACCATGACCCTACAACGACGCCTGATCGCCCTCCTGTGCTGCGCCGCGCTGCTGTCCGGCTGCGCCAGCGACAAACCTGTCAGCAACAATGTGTTCGACTTCGGCCCGGCCGTGCCCGTCGCCACCACCACAGCGCAGCCGGCAATTGCCGCCCTGGTCGTCACCGACGTCACCGGCACCGCCGCGCTCGACAGCGAACGCATGTATTACCGCCTCAATTACGCCGATGCGCTCGAAGCGCGCACCTATGCCCACAGCCGCTGGAGCGCCACCCCGCTGCAACTGCTGACCCAGCGCCTGAAGGTGCGGTTTTCCCAGGCCGGCCTGAAAGTGCTGTCCGGAACCGATGCCTCCAACGGCGTGGCCATCCTGCGCATCGAAGTCGACGACTTCAACCATGCCTTCGACAGCTTGTCCGAGAGCAAAGGGCAAGTCAGCCTGCGCGCCTCGCTGTTTCATGGGCACAAGCTGATCGACCAGAAATCCTTCCAGCGCCAGAGCAGCGCCGGCAGCGCCAATGCGGCCGGCGGCGCGCGCGCGCTGGCCGCTTCCACCGATGGCATCGCCGCCGACATGCTGGCCTGGCTGGCCACCCTGCCGCCCGCCAAGCAGTAAGCCGGAGCCATGACCGCCAACCAGCTCGTCACCACTCCGCCCCGCTCGCGCGGTTCGCCGGTGGCGCGCGCCGCCTTGCTGGCGTATCTGTTCCTGGTGGTCTACGCCAGCTGGTATCCCTTCACCGGCTGGCGCGACAGCGGCCTGGCGCCGCTCAGCTTCCTGACCCTCAAGATGCCGCGCTACTGGACCGGCTTCGACGTGATGGTCAACGTGGTCGGCTACATTCCGCTGGGCGTGCTGATCGTGCTGTCGCTGTATCCGCGCCTGCGCGGTATCCTGGCCTTGCTGGCCGGCGCCATCCTGGCCGCGCTGGTCTCGGGCGCCATGGAAGCCGGGCAAACCTACCTGCCCAGCCGGGTGCCGTCCAGCCTGGACCTGATCACCAATGCCATGGGCGCTCTGATGGGCGCCTGCATCGGCGCCGTGGGCGCGCGCTCCTACCTGAACGAAAGCAAGCTGTACCAGGTGCGCCGCTCATGGTTCGCGCCGCACGCAAGCCAGGGCCTGGTGCTGCTGGCCTTGTGGCCGCTGGCACAGATCTATCCGATCGGCTTCATGTTCGGCCACGGACAATTGCTGCCCATTTTCTCCGACTGGCTGACCCGGCTGGCCGAGCGCGAGATCGATCTGCTGAGCCTGATGCGGCCCGGTGCCGCCATGACGGTCGAGCAATACTGGCTGTCGGAAACCATCATCACCGCCTGCGGCATGACCGGCGCCGTGCTCACCATGCTGTGCCTGGTGCGCCAGGGCGCGCCGCGCTTGTTGCTGATCCTGTCGATGCTGGGCGGGGCGCTGCTGGTCAAGGCGCTCAGCAGCTCCTTGCTCTTTACGCCGGACAATGCCTTCGTCTGGGTGACGCCCGGCGCCCAGGGTGGTTTCCTGATCGGCCTGATCATGCTGTCCGGCCTGGCTTTCGCGCCGGTAGTGGCGCAACGGCGGCTGGCCGTGGTTACCCTCGTGCTCAGCCTGCTGGTGGTCAACAGCATTCCGGTCAACCCTTACTTCACCGCCACCCTGCAAGGCTGGGTGCAGGGCAAGTTCCTCAACTTCAATGGCGCGGCGCAGTTCCTGTCGCTGCTGTGGCCCTTCTTCGCGATCTGGTTCCTGGTATTGCCGTCACACAAACTTAACACCCGCTAAGGCTCTATTCGGCCAAGAGGGCGTATCATGGCGCCCTATCTTTCTTGTTTTGATCTTACCGAGACTGCCATGAGCGACCAATCCGACCAGCCATATTTCCAGCAGCACGTGTTCTTCTGCATGAATCAGCGCGAAGACGGGCGCCCATGCTGCGGCGAGCGCGGTGCCCAGGAAGCGCAAAAGCACGCCAAGCGGCGCATCAAGGAACTGGGCCTGAACGGCCACGGCAAAATCCGCATCAACCAGGCCGGCTGCCTGGACCGCTGCGACGACGGGCCGGTGCTGGTCGTCTATCCGCAAGGCACCTGGTACACCTATGTGGACACCAGCGATATCGACGACATCATCGATACCCACCTGGTCGGCGGCAAGGTCGTCGACCGCCTGAAACTCTGACGCCTGAAAATTTGATTCGCGACTTCATGAATACTGTACTAAATAAACACTCGGAAAAATTCACCCTGACCGGCCACGCCGGCAAGATGGAATGCCTGCTCGACCTGCCAAGCGAGGCGCCGCGCGGCATCGCCCTGGTGGCCCACCCGCACCCGCTGTATGGCGGCACCATGGACAACAAGGTGGCCCAGACCCTGGCGCGCACCTTCGTTGCACTCGGCTATGTGGCGGCGCGCTTTAATTTCCGCGGCGTGGGCGCCTCCGAAGGCGTGCACGACGATGGCAAGGGCGAGACCGACGACATGCTGCTAATGCTGGAACACATGCAAGCCGAGTATCCGGGCCTGCCGATTACCCTGGCCGGCTTTTCCTTCGGCACCTTTGTGCAGGCCCAATTGCAGCAGCGCCTGATGGCCGAGGGCCGCGCCGCAGAGCGCCTGGTGCTGATCGGCACCGCGGCCGGCAAATGGCCGATGCCGAACGTGCCGGCGGACAGCATCGTGATCCACGGCGAGATGGACGACACGATTACCCTCCAACAAGTATTGGACTGGGCGCGCCCGCAAGAGTTGCCGGTCATCGTGATTCCGGGCGCCGACCACTTTTTCCATCGCCGCCTGGGCCATATAAAAAACCTGGTGATTCAACTGTGGCGGCGCGACGGTGACACCGATCGCTCGTTATAATTGCCGCCTTCGCTTTCCACATCTCAATGTGAAGCCGCTTCTAATCGAACTCCCCAAGATCCCATGAAAAAATTCTTTGCGGCCCTGGTCGCCAGTGTCATGTTAGTTTCCGCCGCCGTGGCGCAAACTGTTCCTCCACCGACCCTCGCGGCCAGGTCCTGGCTGCTGCTGGACGCCACCAGCGGCCAGGTGATTGCCGCGCAAGAGCCGAACGTGCGCATCGAGCCGGCCTCGCTCACCAAGATCATGACGGCCTACCTGACCTTCGGCGCCATCCGCGACAAAAAGCTGGCGATGAACCAGATGATCAATGTCTCGGTCAAAGCCTGGAAGGTCGACGCCAGCAGTTCCAAGATGTTCATCGATCCGGCCGTGCCGGTGTCGGTGAGCGACCTGCTGCACGGCCTGATGGTGCAGTCCGGTAACGACGCCGCCGTGGCCCTGGCCGAAGCGGTTGCCGGCGACGAATCCGCTTTCGTGTTCCTGATGAACCGCGAAGCCCAGCGCCTGGGCCTCAAGAACACCCGCTTCGCCAACCCGCACGGCATGCCAAGCCCGGACAATTTCTCCACCGCGGCCGACCTGGCCACCCTGGCCAACCGCGTAATCCACGACTTCCCGGAGTTCTACAAGATCGACTCGGTCAAGAGCTTCACCTACAACAAGATCACCCAGCCGAACCGCAACCGCCTGCTGTGGCT
>CAMLFK010000225.1 GCA_946479255.1 uncultured Oxalobacteraceae bacterium | reverse complement strand
CAGTCGCCGTCGAGGATCAGGATGTAGTCGCCGCGCGCCACTTCGATGCCGCGGTTGCGCGCCATCGACAGGCGGAAGCCCTCGTCCGGCTGCCACACGTGGCGAAAGGGCAGCGGCGAGCACGCCGCCAGCGCTTCGACGCAGGCGATGGTGGGCGGGCCGGACCCGTCGTCGGCGACGATGATCTCGAAATCGCGGTCGGTCTGGGTGAACAGGCCCTGCACCACGGCGGCCAGGGCATCGGGCCGGTTATAGGTGGTGACGATGACGGAGATGGTCGGCGAAGTCTGCATGGTGTCCGGTGGATTGCTAAGGTTGGGCCAGCGTTTGGGATAACTGCGCGCGGGCGCGCACGCTGGCCATGTACAGGCAGCTCGACAGCAGCAGGAACCAGTACGCTTCGGTAGTATCCCACAGCAGGCTGTTGAAGGACGAGGCGCTGACATACACGGTCCAGAGCAGCACCTGGCTGTCGCTTATAAAAGTGCGCACCCGCAGCGCGGGCCGCAACAGGGTCCCGAGCATGGTGAAGTACAGCACCAGGCCGACCAGGCCAAGCTGCACCGCCACCAGCAGGAATTCGCTGTGCGGCTGGTGCTTGACGTCCAAGGGCGAACCCTTGGTCCAGATCCTCGCCGAGGTGGGCGCGTAGGCGGTCGCGAACGATCCGGTGCCGAGGCCGATGAGCGGGTGCTCCGTCACCACCTGCAGGCCGACCTGCATGTAGCTCAGGCGCTGGCCGTTGGGGCTTTGCGCGCGTTGACTGCTGATCTCGTCGACCATCTGGTCGGTACGGTCTTTGAAGTTGTCCGAGGTGTTATAAAACAGCGCGAACAGCACCGTGATGCCCAGCATGGCGAGCAGCGTGCGCAGGGGCGTGACGCGCACGCGCAGCACGAACAGGGTGATCAGGCCGATCAGGATGGCCACATAGCCGGTGCGTCCCTGGTTAAGAAAGATGACCGGGACGGCGAAGAAGATGCCGGCGCCAATCCACAGCAGGCGCGCGCGCACCGTCTCGCACCAGGTCGCGCGCAGGAAGGACGCGATGGTGGCAAAGCCGAGCAGGATGCCGATCGTGATGTGGTTCTTGAAAGCGAAGGCATCATGCTGGTCGCCGATGCGCCACCAGCCCAGGCTTGACGTAGGCATCAGGTGCAGCGCCACCAGGTAGGACGAAGAGGCCAGCACCACCAGGCCGGCCATCAGGCAGCGCAGCGCGCGCCGCGCCAGGGCCGGATCGCGCCAGTTCAGGGCGATGCCGACCGGGAGTATCAAGAGGCGCGCATACTTGCGCAAGCCATTGGCGATATCCTCGGGCGGCGCGATCGACCAGCCGGACCCCGCCACGAACAGCGCCAGCAGCGCCAGCGCGAGTAAACCTGGCGGCGCGCGCAGGCCGGCGCGCAAGGGCGCGGAAAACGGCAGGCCGGCCAGAAAGCCGACCAGGGTGAAGCCGATGAAGACGTTGGTCAGCCAGGTGGAGAAGGGGACGCAGAAGACCGCCAGCAAAAAGAAGACCTGGACCGTACGGTCAAGCCGGGACAGCGGAAGAGCGGGGGTGTTGTGCATCTCGAAGGGGACTGGGTTGACCGGGCTGCTGGAATATTGTCCGATATTCTACAGCAGGCGTCCCCATGGGACGTCCGGCAGCGCGGCTGGCGAAACCGGCCGCCGCTGTGCGAAAATGCCGGGATACTTAATAACCGACACCGGCCATGGGCATCTGCCTGAAGGCGAAAGAAACTGATGGAAAATAGCGTCATCGCGCGTCGCCTACTGGCTATCGTCAAACCCTACCGCAGCCGTGCCGCGCTGGCGTTGCTGGCCATGGCCGGCACCGCCGCCACCCAGCCGCTGCTGGGCAAGGCGCTCGAACTGTTGCTCGACAAAGGCTTCGGCCCCAACAAGGTCGAGTTCAGCCTGTGGCTGGTGCCGGCCATCCTGCTGTCGATCTTCATCATGCGCGGGGTCTTTACCTTTGCCACCGCCTACCTGAACAACTGGGTCATGAGCCGCGTGCTCAACGACCTGCGCCGCCAGGTGTTCGAACGCCTGCTGCGCCTGCCGGTGGCGCGCTTTCACGAAGAATCGACCGGCAAGATCATCAACACCGTGATCGCCGACGTGCGCCAAGTGGTCGACATGATCAACTCGGTGTTCCTGGCCTTTGTCCGCGATTCGCTGGTCATCGCCGGCCTGCTGACCGCGCTGCTGCTGCTGAACTGGCAGCTGACCCTGATCGCGCTGGTGGTGCTGCCGACCACCGCGGCCATCGTGCGCACCACCACCAAGCGCCTGCGCCGCCTGAACCGCGACAACCAGCGCGTGACCGGCGAAATGACCCAGGTGGTGGAAGAAGCGGCGCGCGGCCACCAGGTGATCCGCGTATTTTCCGGCGAACGCTACGAACGCAAGCGTTTCGAGCAGCGCAGCGAAGCCCTGCGCGGCTTTTCGCAGCGCATGACGGTGGCCGCCGCCGCCACCGTGCCGATCACCCAGATCGCCACCGCCCTGGCGGTATCGGTGGTGATCGTGATGGCCATGCATTCGAACATGAGCGTGGGCGAATTCACCAACTTCATCACCATGATGCTCATGCTCCTGCAGCCGCTCAAAGCCATCGTCGAAGTCAACGGCCCGATGCAGCGCGGCATGGCCGCCGCCGAGACCGTGTTCTCCATGATCGACGCGCCGGTCGAGAGCGACCCCGGCACACGCGTGCTGGGCCGCGCCAAAGGCGACCTGCGCTTCGAGAACGTCTCGTTCCGTTACAGCGCCAACAATCCGCTGGCACTTAGCGGCATCAACCTCGAGATCCGCGCCGGCCAGACCGTGGCGCTGGTGGGCGTGTCGGGCGGTGGCAAGTCGACCGTGGTCAACCTGGCCACGCGCTTCTACGCGCCCGATGCAGGCCGCATCACGCTCGACGGCGTGCCCTACGACGAGATCGCGCTGACCAGCCTGCGCGCCCAGCTGGCCATGGTCAGCCAGAACGTGGTGCTGTTCGACGATACCCTGGGCGCCAACATCGCCTACGGCGCCGAGACGGTGGACCGCGCGCGCCTGGATGCGGCGATCCGCGCAGCCCACCTGTCCGACGTGGTGGCCGCGCTGCCGGAAGGTGTCGAGACCATGATCGGCGAAAACGGCATGCGCCTGTCGGGCGGCCAGCGCCAGCGCGTGGCGATCGCCCGCGCCATCTACAAGGATGCGCCCATCCTGATCCTGGACGAAGCCACTTCCGCGCTCGACAACGAATCCGAACGGGCCGTGCAGGCAGCGCTCGATACCCTGATGGCCGGCCGCACCACGCTGGTGATCGCACACCGCCTCTCGACCATCGAACGGGCCGACCTGATCGCCGTGGTGGAAAACGGCCGCATTGTCGAGAGCGGGCGCCACGACGAACTGCTCGCCAAAGAGGGCATGTACGCCAACCTGTACCGCCTCCAGTTTGCCAAGGCTGCCGCATGAAGCCGGTTGCACGCACGCTGGTCATTTCTCCCAACTGGATCGGCGACGCCGTCATGGCGCAGCCGCTCTTGCAGCTGCTGGTGCGCCAGCATCCGGAGCGGCCGATCGACGTGCTGGCCCCGCCGCCGGTGGCGCCGGTGTGGCGCGCCATGTCGGAAGTCGACACCGTGCTGGAGACACCGTTCCGCCACGGCGCCCTGCAATTGCGCGAACGCTGGCACTACGCCCAGGTGCTGCGCCGGCGCGGCTATGCCGAGGCCTACGTGCTGCCCAACACGCTCAAGTACGCGCTGATTCCATGGCTGGCCGGGATTCACAGGCGGGTAGGGTACAAGGGCGAAATGCGCCATGGCCTGATCAACATCATGCACCACGACGAGCAGCCGCCGCGCCCGATGGTGGCGTTCTACGCGGCGCTGGCGGAGAGTCCGCAAGCGCCGCTGCGCGCCGGCGTGCCGCGCCCCGCCATGCGCGTGAGCGCCGATATCATGGCCCAGGTATGTGCGCGCCACGGCGTCAAGAGTGGCCGCGCGCTGGTGGTCTTTGCGCCTGGCGCTGAATTCGGCGCGGCCAAGCGCTGGCCGGCGCGTCACTTCGCCGCGCTGGCGCGCGAGGTGCTGGCGGCCGATCCGTCGGCGCAGATTGCGCTGCTCGGCTCGCCCAAGGATAAACAGGCCGGCGACGAAATCCTCGCGCTGGCGCCTGATGCGCGCATCGTCAACCTGGCCGGCGCCACCAAGCTCGATGAAGCCATTGCGCTCATTGCCCGCGCGGCGGCGGTGGTTGCCAACGACTCGGGCTTGTTGCACATCGCGTCGGCCCTGAACCGCCCCGTGATTGCCTTGTACGGCCCGACCGATCCCGATCACGCGCCGCCGTTCTCCGACATGGCCCGGTCGATCTCCTTGCGGCTCGACTGCTCGCCATGCAAGCAGCGCGAGTGCCCGCTGGGGCACCACAACTGCATGGAACAGATGGAAGCCCCACTGGTATGGCAAGCGCTGCGCCAGATCACCTGATGTTTGCCACAACGGCCCGCCACAGTGTGCCTTGAGGGCGTATGATGTTGTTCGCACAAGGCCCGTCGTCATAGCGAACCCCACCATGAACCATCCCGTCATTCCGATCGCCGCCCAGGGCGCCACCCGCCAGCGCAAACGCCAGGCCCCCAAGGGGCGCAGGGTCGACCCGCAAGCCCTGCTCGAGGTCCAGGCCCTGCTTGGGGAAGCATCGCGCGCCAGCGAGCTGCTGATCGAACACCTGCACAAGATCCAGGACCGCTACGGCAGCATCTCAAGCGCGCACCTGGCCGCGCTGGCGCAGGAAATGCGCCTGGCCCAGGCCGAGGTCTACGAAGTGGCGAGCTTCTATCATCACTTCGACATCGTCAAGGAAGGCGAAGCCGCTCCGCCGGCGCTCACCGTTCGCGTATGCGACGGCCTGTCGTGCGAACTGGCCGGCGCGCATGAGCTGCTGGCACGCTTGCCGGCCATCCTTGGCCCGGATGTGCGCGTGCTGCCCGCACCCTGCATCGGCCGCTGCGAACAGGCGCCCGCCGCCGTGGTGGGGCAGGCACCGGTGCCGCGGGCCAGCTGCGAGCGCATCGCCGCCAGGGTCGCGGCCGGGGATACGCGCGACCAGCCAGGCGGCCACATCGACTACGCCGCCTACCGCGCGAGCGAGGGTTACACGCTGCTGCGCGAGCTGGCAGCCGGCACGCGCGAGCCCGAAGCGGTGCTCGCGGCGATGGAAACGTCAAGCTTGCGAGGGCTGGGCGGCGCGGGCTTTCCGGCAGGGCGCAAATGGCGCATCGTGCGCGCCGAAGCCGGCCCGCGCCTGATGGCGATTAATATCGACGAGGGCGAGCCCGGCACTTTCAAGGACCGCCATTACCTGGAGCGCGACCCGCACCGCTTCCTGGAAGGCGCGCTGATCGCGGCATGGGTGGTCGGCATCGAGACCATCTACATCTACCTGCGCGACGAATACCACGGCTGCCGCGCCATGCTGGAAGCCGAACTGGCAAGCTTGCGGGCCGACCCGCCGGTGCAGAACATGCCGGAGATCGTGCTGCGGCGCGGGGCCGGTGCCTACATCTGCGGCGAAGAGTCGGCCATGATCGAGTCGATCGAAGGCAAGCGCGGCATGCCGCGCCTGCGCCCGCCGTACGTGGCCCAGGTCGGCCTGTTCGGACGGCCCACGCTGGAACATAACTTCGAAACCCTGCACTGGGTGCGCGACATTCTCGAAAAAGGGCCGGAGTGGTTCAGCGGCCATGGTCTTAACGGCCGCAAGGGCTTGCGCTCGTTCTCGGTATCCGGACGGGTGCGCGAACCCGGCGTCAAGCTGGCCCCAAGCGGCATCACCATCCAGGCGCTGATCGACGACTACTGCGGCGGCATGCTCGATGGCCACCGGTTTTACGCCTACCTGCCGGGCGGCGCCTCGGGCGGCATCCTGCCGGCCAGCATGAACCAGATCCCGCTCGACTTCGACACCCTGCAGCCCTACGGCTGCTTCATCGGCTCGGCCGCCGTGGTGGTGCTGTCGGACCGCGACAGCGCCGCCGACGCGGCGCGCAATACGCTCAGGTTCTTCAAGGACGAGTCCTGCGGCCAGTGCACCCCTTGCCGGGTGGGGACCGCCAAGGCCGTGAACCTGCTCGAACAAGGGCAATGGGATACCGGCCTCCTTGGCGAACTGTCGCAGGTCATGCGCGACGCCTCGATCTGCGGTCTTGGCCAGGCGGCGCCCAATCCCTTCGACTGCGTCATCAAATACTTCCCGCACGAGGTGAATCGACCATGAACGCCGTCACCTTTCAACTCAATGGCCGCGAGGTCGCCGCCGCGGCTGGCGAAACCCTGATCGAAGTGGCGCAGCGCGAAGGCATCGAGATCCCGCGCCTGTGCTACAAGGAAGGCATGGACGTGGCCGGAAACTGCCGCTCGTGCATGGTCGAAATCGATGGCGAGCGCGTGCTGGCGCCATCGTGCTGCCGCCATCCCGTCAATGGCATGAAGGTGACGACCGACAGCGCGCGGGCCGTGGCCGCGCAAAAGATGGTGCTCGAACTGCTGCAGTCAGACATGCCGGAGACCGCCTACACGCGCCACAATGAAGTCGACTTCTGGGCGCGCAAGCTCAAGCTGGGCAAACCACGCTTCGCCGCCCGCAAGCCGCTGGCGCGCGACGCCTCGCACGCGGCCATCACGGTCAACCTCGACGCCTGCATCCAGTGCACCCGCTGCGTGCGCGCCTGCCGCGACGAGCAGGTCAACGACGTGATCGGCCTGGCCTACCGCGGCGAGCGCGAACAGATCGTGTTCGACATGGACGACCCGATGGGCGCCTCCACCTGCGTGGCCTGCGGCGAGTGCGTGCAGGCTTGCCCGACCGGCGCGCTGATGCCGGCGCGCGACGCCGCTTTGGCACCGCCCGACCGCAAGGTCGACTCGGTCTGTCCGTACTGCGGTGTCGGCTGCCAGCTGACCTACAACATCAAGGACGAGCGCATCGCCTACGTGGAAGGCCGCGACGGACCGGCCAATCACGGGCGCCTGTGCGTCAAGGGCCGCTACGGCTTCGACTACGCCCACCATCCGCAGCGCTTGACTGTGCCGCTGATCCGCCGTACCGATGCACCCAAGCGCGGCGACTTCAGCATGGACCCGGACCGCGTCGGCGAAGTATTTCGCGAGGCGAGCTGGGACGAAGCGCTGGCGCTGGCCGGCGGCGCACTGTCGAACATCCGCGACACGCACGGCAGGCGTGCGCTGGCCGGCTTCGGCTCGGCCAAAGGCAGCAATGAGGAAGCCTACCTGTTCCAGAAGCTGGTGCGCACCGGCTTCGGCAGCAACAACGTCGACCATTGCACCCGGCTGTGCCACGCCTCGTCGGTGGCCGCGCTGTTGGAGGGGATCGGCTCTGGCGCCGTCTCCAACCCCGTCATGGACGTGATGCGCGCCGAAGTGGTCATCGTCATCGGCGCCAACCCGACCGTGAACCATCCGGTCGCCGCCACCTGGATCAAGAACGCTGTCAACAACGGCACCAAGCTGGTCATTTGCGACCCGCGCCGCTCCGATTTGGCGCGCATGGCGCACCGCTACCTGCAGTTCAAGCCCGATACCGACGTCGCCCTGCTCAACGCCATGATGCACACCATCGTCAGCGAAGGCCTGGTCGACCGCGACTTCATCGCCAGCCGCACCATCGGCTATGAAGACCTGGAAAAGAACGTCGAAGGCTACAGCCCGGAAGCGATGGCGCCGATCTGCGGCATCGATGCGGACATCATCCGCGAAGTCGCGCGCCTGTATGCCACCTCCAAGGGATCGATGATCCTGTGGGGCATGGGCATATCGCAGCACATCCACGGCACCGACAATGCGCGCTGCCTGATCGCGCTGGCGCTGATGACGGGCCAGATCGGCCGTCCCGGTACCGGACTGCATCCACTGCGCGGCCAGAACAATGTGCAGGGCGCGTCCGACGCCGGTTTGATTCCGATGATGTACCCGGACTATCAGCGGGTCGACAATCCAGCCGCGCAAGCGCGCTTCGAGCAGGCCTGGGGCATGGCGCTCGACAGCCGGCCCGGCCTGACGGTGGTCGAGATCATGCACGCCATCAAACGCGGCGAGATTCGCGGCATGTACATCATGGGCGAGAATCCCGCCATGTCCGACCCGGACGCCAATCACGCGCGCGAAGCGCTGGCCGCGCTGGACCACCTGGTCGTGCAGGATATCTTCCTTACCGAGACCTCCTACCTGGCCGACGTGATCCTGCCGGCCAGCGCCTTCCCTGAAAAGACCGGCAC
>CAMLFK010000224.1 GCA_946479255.1 uncultured Oxalobacteraceae bacterium | reverse complement strand
TAGTTGAATCAGTCTCGGCTCATCCACAAAGGTATCCGTTTTCGGTGACGGGTCACGGACTGATTGAGCAGTTCTATGGCCCAGAGACCTCACGCGGAAAGCCAAGAACGTCGATCGACTATCAACGGTACGAAATCGCTCGCGGCTACATCAGCGGCGTCAAGGACACCTCCGAAGGTACAGCTTGGTGTCATGTTCCCAAACTCAAGCCTGACGAGGTGGATTCGGAACTGGTATCCGCGCTCATGAAACTGCCGCCCGACATTTTGAAGGGTACGGCAGCACCTCTACTTGTCGCCGCTTTGAAGGAGCGGTTTCCATGTCCAGCCCGGAGAGTTAAATGAGTCAGCCACATCCATCGTACGCAGCTTTGAATGCCGCTTATCCTCGCAAATCACAATACGATTGAAAAACGCTGTTCAATTCGATCGGCTGGGACGACCTCTACGATAACCATGACTACTACAACACCTGTGCAGTACGAGTCTCGATTGCATTGCTGAGTGCGGGCTACTCTTTTCCAGGACGGATGAAAATCAAGGCCGGTCCCTTAAAGGGCCGCATGATCGAACCGGGCCAAGCAAGCCTTTCCAGAATACTTGCTCGACCAAATTACCTGGGGAAGCCCGAAATCTTTAAGAGCCAAGCTGCCGCGCTTGCGGCTATTGGACGGCGACAGGGGATCGTGTCTTTTTTTCGTATCGATGCATTTGACGCGAACAATCCGCAAGGGCACATCGATCTGGTGAATGGCTCGAACAGTGGACTGACGTGTGCGGGCGCGTGCTTCTGGGACGCACGAGAGATCTGGTTCTGGCCGCTTAACTAACTACAACGAATCAGGACGTTGTTAACAACCGCTATCGCCCAAAGCCGCCAGTCGTGCCGTATTACCTTTTTTGAGAGACCAACTAATTCTTCAGCAAACAGCCGCAGGCGGCTTGAAACAAGAGTGTCCGCTATTGACAGTACACCTCAACTACCGATCGCAGTTGCAGAACTGGCCTCCTCGAGTGCGGCAAGGCGGACTGGACCGACGCAAAAAAAAACACCAGCGACCTTGCGGGAGCTGGTGAAAATATCGACATCAACAGGAGAGAAGATGTACAGGGAACGGAGAGGATCCGCTGAAAATCATTCTAGGTAATAACGCTGCCACAAGGCTCATCAATCGCGAAAGAATCAGAAACCTGAGCAATTGTGAGTGCATGGCCAAGTAAACAATGCTTGCATCGCAGACAAAGAAACGGATGACTCAGAAGTTGCAACATGGAAAATAACGTCTTCCCCTCACAACGCCGCAGCCCCATTTCATAGACAGTATTGGCACAACTGCGTATCCTGAGAGAAATACGAGACGCGCCTCCGTCATCACGCACCGCTCAATGCCACGTCCCTCCTCTACAGCAGCCCTGACCGCCCGCGCCACCCGCATCGCCTCCCCGGCAAGGCCGGCACTGCTGCGCGCCTGGATGGGCTGCATTTTGCTGGCCATGGCACTGGCGCTGGCCCCGGCCCCCGCCGGGGCGGTATCGGAGCGCTGGAACCATCTGTCCACGCCGCTGTTCAACCACCTGGGCCTCAAGGATGGCCTGCCGCACCCGGTCGCCATGGCCCTGGCGCAGGACGGCGACGGCTACATCTGGATCGGCACCCAGCGCGGGCTTGCGCGCTGGGATGGTTACCGCATGCGCAGCTTCCTGCATGACGGCGTCGACCCCGCCTCGCTGCCCGCCGACTTCGTGCAGACCCTGCACGTGGACCTGCAGGGCCGTCTGTGGGTCGGCACCGCCACCGGTGGGCTGGCCATGTACGACAAACAGCAGGAACGCTTCCTGCGCTACGGCGCCGGTCCCAAGGGCCTGGCCAATCCGGCCGTCGCGGCCATTGCCGGCGACACCGCAGGCGGGGTCTGGGTCGGCAGTGCCGGCGGCCTCGATTACGTCGATACCCGCGCCGGCACCATTTCGCACATCCGCATGGAAGGCGGCGACAGCCCGATACGCGCGCTACGCATGGACAAGAAGGGCAACCTGTGGATCGGTTCCTTGCGCGGGCTGGCGCGGCGCGATGGCGCGACCGGCAAGATCAGCGAAGTGCCCATCAGCGACGCCGACGGTGCTGCGCCGGTGCGCGACGCGGTGATGGCGCTGGCCGAGAACAGCCGCGGCCAAATCGCCTTCGGGACCAACAAGAGCGGCATCGGCATGGTGGGGCCGAACGGCGCCACCGCATCCATCCTGGCCATTGCCGAAGTGCCGGACGCGCACGCGAACATGGTGCTGGCTTTGGCCGAGACCTCGCCGGGACGCTGGTGGGCCAGCACCTATGGCGGCGGCCTGATCGAAGTCGACAGCAATGCCGGGAGCGGACGGCGCATCCTGCACCAGCCGGCCGTCCCTTCCAGCCTGGGCAACGACCGCACCGCGGCACTGCTGCGCGATACCAGCGGCTTGCTGTGGGTGGCCAACGAGCGCAGCGTGGACGTGCACAATCCCGCCAACCGCGCGGTGGAAACCGTGTTCGGCTCCGAAGGCAGCCTGGAAGCGTCAGTATCGGCGGCCATGACCGATTCGGCCGGGCGGGTCTGGCTCGGCCTGGCCGACCAGGGCATCGACCTGGTCAACCCGGACGGTTCGCGCCTGGCCGCGCTGCGCCCGAATCCGGCCCACCCCGAGACCGCCCTGCCCAACCGCATGGTGCTGGCCCTTGCCGAAGCCGAGCCGCAGGAAGCCTGGATCGGCACCCAGCTGGGCCTGTACCACACCGCCAATCATGGCGAGAAAGTGCGCCGCGTGGCCCTGCCGCTGGCCAATCCGTATCCGCGCGTGGGCACCGTGCTGGCACGCGACGGCGTGCTGTGGCTCGGCACCTTCGAAGGCCTGCTGCGCTTCGATCCCAAAAGCGGTGCGCTCGATGCTTACACCCAGGGCAAGGGCGAGGCCGGTGGCCTGACCGACAACCGCATTCAGGTGGTGGTGGCCGCCCCCGGCAACGCCCTGTGGATCGGCACCCGCAATGGCCTGAACCTGCTCGACCTGGCTACCGGCAAGGTCGAGCAGATCCACGCCAGCCCGGCCTCACCCGGCGGGCTGGCCGACCCGGTCATCACCACCCTGGCCACCGACGAACATGGTCGCTTGTGGGTCGGCTCGCACGGCGGCGGCATCAGCGTGCTGGAGTCGCGCAATGCCGCCGGCACCCCGGTGTTCCGCCGCCTCGGCCTGTCCGAAGGCCTGCCCAGCGAGGCGGTGGCGGCGCTGCGCCTGGGCAGCGACGGGCGCATCTGGGTCTCCACCACCGACGGCCTGGCCACCATCGATACCGCCACCCTCAAAGTACGCGCGCTGCGCCTGGCCGAAGGAGTCGGCGTGCCGACCTTTTACCAGGGCTCGGCCACCCAGACCCCGGAACACGACCTGTTGTTCGGCGCCACCGCCGGCATGGCGGTGGTGCACCCGGATCGTCTTGGGGCATGGACCTTCCGCGCCCCGGTCGCGATCACCTCGGTGCGGGTCGACGGCCAGCTGGTGCGCGGCACCGGCGTGCTGTCCCCGCGCGGCCCCGGCCTGATCCTGGCGCCGGGCACCAAAGGCTTCGAAGTCGAGATAGCGGTGCTCGATTATTCCGCGCCCGAGGAAAACCGCTACGCCTACCGGCTCGACGGCTACGACCGCGACTGGATCGAGAGCGATGCCAACCGGCGCGTTGCGGCCTACAGCAATCTGGCGCCGGGCAACTACCGCCTGCGCATGCGCGGTGCCAACCGCGACGGCGTCTGGAGCACGGTCGAACTGACACTGGCGGTGCGGGTGCTGCCGGCCTGGCACCAGACCTGGTGGGCCCGCATGGGCTACCTGGTGGCCGCCGCGCTGGTGGCGTATGTGCTGCTCCGCTGGCGCGTGCGCAAGCTTGAACGCAACCGCGCCATGCTGCAGAAGCTGGTGTACTCGCGCACCGAGCACCTTGAAAAACTCAACGCCATCGTCAAATCGATCAACGAACAGCTGAACTTCGACGCGCTCCTGCAAACCATCCTGCAGGAGTCGCGCTTCATCCAGGGCAGCGATGCCGCCTGGGCGCTGGTGCGCGACGCCGGCGCCGGCGGCGACACCCTGGTGCTGCGCGCCGCGTGGGAACGCACGGGCGCCCCGCCCAGCGAGCAAAGCATGACGATCGACGAAGCCGGCATACGCTACGTGGCCTATGCCGATTCGATAGCCGCCGACATCTACGTGACCGGTCCCGGACGCACCCGCGCCCATCCCGGCTCGGCCCTGCTGGCGGTACGCATCCGCATCGACCAGCAGGTCGAAGGCTACCTGGTGTTCGAGAAGCGCCAGCCGCCCAAGGTGTTCGACCCGTCCGACCTGGAACTGGTCAAGGCGCTCAAGGAGCCCTTCGTGTCGGCCTTCCAGAAGGCCAATGCCCTGCGCCTGATCGAGAAGGAGCGCGCCGGCGCCGAGGCGGCCAACCGCGCCAAGAGCGAGTTCCTGACCAACATCAGCCACGAGATCCGAACCCCGATCAATGCCATCCTCGGCTTCGCCGGCCTGGGCAGCCACCTGGACCTGCCGGCCAAGCCGCTCGATTACTTCCGCAAGATCGGCCGCGCCGGCCACAGCCTGCTGGGCATCATCAACGACGTGCTCGATTTCTCCAAGATCGAGTCGGGCAAGCTGGAACTGGAAACCGTGCCGTTCGACCTGTCCGAGACGCTCAGCCAGATTGCCGACCTGTTCTCCTGGCGCGCCGCCGAGAAAGACCTCGAACTGGTGGTCTGGGCCGCGCCCGAAGTGCCGATGATCGTCCACGGCGACCCGCTGCGCATCAACCAGGTGCTGGTCAACCTGGTCGGCAATGCGCTCAAGTTCACCACCAAGGGCTTCATCCAGCTGCGCGTCGAACTCGATGGGCGGCAGCCGCAACAGCGAATCGACGACTACGGCGAAAGCGGCGGAGGCGAGTATGTGCGGCTGCGCTTTTCGGTTGAAGATTCCGGCGTCGGCATCAGCCCCGATCAGCAGACCCGCCTCTTCATGGCCTTCGCCCAGGCCGATACCAGCACCACCCGCCTGTACGGCGGCACCGGGCTGGGGCTGGCGATTTCGCAGCAACTGGTCGGCAAGATGGGCGGCAAGATCACCCTCTCCAGCCAGGCCGGCGTGGGCAGCACCTTCGCCTTCAGCATCACCCTGCCTTGCTCGCCCGTGCACGATGCGCGCCAGCTCAGCGCCCAGGGCGATGCGCGCGGACGGCGCGTGCTCATCGTCGACGACAGCGCGCCCACCCGCGCCATGCTCGAAGCGCAGCTCAAGAGCTTCGGCTTCGAGGCCAGCGCGGTCGGCTCGGGCGAAGCGGCCCTGTTCGCACTCCAGCTTGAACCCTACGACGTGGTGCTGATGGACTGGAACATGCCGGAGATGGATGGCATCGAGGTGGCGCGCCGCATCAAGGACGACGCCAGCCTGGCCAACATCCCGGCGATCATCATGGTGACCGCCTACGCGCGCGATAACATCCGCCAGGCCGCCGAGGCGGCCGGCATCGGCGCCTTCATGGTCAAGCCGGTCACGCCGCTGCTGCTGCTCGACGGGGTGCTCTCGGCCTTGGGCCACGATACCCATGTGGCGGCCGTCGAGGCACTGCCCTTTTCAAGCGTGGCCATGCCGCCGATCGCCGGCGCGCGCGTGCTGGTGGTCGACGACAACAGCATCAACCAGCAAGTGGCCAGCGAAATCCTGCAGCGCGCCGGCGTGCACGCCGACCTTGCCAGCAGCGGCCCGGAAGCCATCGAGATGGTGGCTGCCGGCAGCTACGACGCCGTCCTGATGGACATCCAGATGCCGGAAATGGATGGCTACCAGGCCACCCAGCGCCTGCGCGCCGACGAGCGCTTCGCCGACCTGCCGGTGATCGCCATGACCGCGCACGCCATGAGCGGCTACCGCGAGCGCTGCCTGGCGATGGGAATGAACGATTACCTCACCAAACCGGTCGATCCAGGCACGCTGTTCGCCACCTTGGCAAAGTGGTTACACAATGATACTAACATTGTTAACTCCACACCTTCCGTTGCGTTAACACAACAAAACCCGGTACTTTTAGTTAGTGAGAATGAGGTGATATTCGCGCCCATTCCGGGCATTGACATGAAGGCGGCGCTGGCTCGCCTGGGGGGCAATCATGCCCTCCTAAAACGCCTGCTACGCCTCTTCGCCGACGATTTTGGGGATAGTCTGGCCGAGATCAAAACGGCCATCGAGAACGATGATTTGGACCGTGCAGCACTACTTGTACACAAACTGAAAGGCGCCGCGGGCAATCTGGCCGCCAATGACCTGCATCTTATGGCGGGAGAAGTCGAGTATCATTTAATGGCGCACAAACGATCTGCGCTACCACAGCTGATGCCCGCTTTTTCACTGGCGTTTGAACTGGTTTTAGAGAGCGCCCGCGGCGAAGCTGCCGACCAAGGGACTTCGGCTGCCAACGTAGTTTGACTTATCAAAAGTTCGTAAAACTGTGTAGTACTTCCTATACCCAAGAGAGGCATTCCTATGGCATCCCAGTTCCCTCCAAATATGGACAAGCTGATGGAAAAACTATCCAGCGACGACGGTTTCCGTTCGCAGCTGATGGCTGATCCCGTCAACGCCCTGTCGGCGATTGGCATTTTCATCGACCCAAGCCAGATCCCTGCAATCCGCAAGCTGCCGTCGAAGCAGGTCATCGCCATCGACCGCGTGGCTGTCAAGCAAAAGCTCGACAATGCCGCCGGCGCCATTCCATTTTTCCTGTCGGGCCGCGCATAATTTACTTGCGCCTCCAATGAAGCGGCCGGCAAATGCCGGCCGTTTTTCTTTCGCGCGTCTGGATGCTTTACACGGCAGCGGCAAATTACCGCTTCCACTGCACTGGCAGATGCAGCACTTGCTTGTCGTTCCAGACTTGCACGCCGGCGATCACGGTGGTCTGGCCATCCGCCTTCACGATGTTCAGGTGGTTGGTGTAGTAGTTGTAAGCGGGTCCCATCTTGTCGGCGGCCAATTGCGCGGCGCGGCGCGCATCCTCGCCATTCAACATCTTATATAGGACCAGCAGACCGCCGATGGCGAGCACAAGGCCGAGCGCCAAAGGGATGCGCATGTCGCGTACCTTGCGCTGCGCCGCCGCGCGCGCGTCCAGCACAGGCGGCAGGCCAAGCCGGCGCGCGACATAGGCGGCAAGGCCCAGGCTTACCAGGATGGGAATGTAGTAGGCCGCGACACCCAGCGGATGCAGGCGCAGCTGGGCCAGCGTCAAGGACATCGGCGCCAGCAAGACCGGTTGGACCAGGATCCCGATGCCGGAGGAAATCGTCAGGCACGCGAGCCAGCGCACCAGCGAATGAAGGCGTAGTCCGCCGAAATAGATCGCCAGCCCGGCCAGCAGCCCGACTACTTCAAAATTGATCGTGCCTTTGGGCGCCTTGCTGAAACCGTAGAGTAACTCGACGATTCCAAACGCAATGACGACCACGCCAGTGCGGCGAACCAGCTGGCGATACGCGTCCGGGTCGGGGCTGATGGGTTCTGTGATTGCATGCATCGTGGTCTCGGCGCCAGGTGGATGAGAATTTGCTAACGATGCATTCTAGCAACACAATCAACATTGCACCAGTATAGTGTCGCCGATCCAACATTGCCCAAAAAATCGACAGTCGCACTACAATGACTGCGACGCCAAGGTCGGCTTTTGAGGGCAGCAATCATGCACCAGTACACCCACGCCGTCGGCGCCCGCAGCTACGGCTTCACCGACCTCAAGGACCTGATGGCCAAGGCCACGCCGGCGCGCTCCGGCGACCATCTGGCGGGCCTGGCGGCAGGCAGCGCCGAGGAACGGGTGGCGGCGCAGATGACGCTGGCGGCTTTGCCGCTTTCAAGCTTCCTGAACGATGTGCTGGTGCCCTACGAAACCGACGAAGTCACCCGGCTGATCATCGACAGCCACGATGCCGCGGCATTCTTGCCGCTTGCCCATCTGACGGTGGGCGACTTTCGCAACTGGTTGCTCAGCGACGAAGCCGACAGCGCGGCGCTGGCGTCGGTGGCGCCCGGAATCACGCCGGAAATGGCGGCCGCGGTCAGCAAGATCATGCGCATCCAGGACCTGGTCCTGGTCGCAAAAAAATGCCGCGTGGTCAGCGCTTTTCGCAACACCATCGGCCTGCCAGACCGCCTGTCCACCCGCTTGCAGCCCAACCACCCAACCGACGACGCTTCCGGCATCGCCGCCAGCGTGCTCGACGGTTTGCTGTACGGCAGCGGCGACGCCGTCATCGGCATCAA
>CAMLFK010000223.1 GCA_946479255.1 uncultured Oxalobacteraceae bacterium | reverse complement strand
GAATACCTCACCGGCGGCAAGATGGAAATCAACGGCCGCAAGCTCAAGGTGATCGTCAAGGACGACCAGAGCAAACCCGACCTGGGCCGCACCCTGCTGGCCGAAGCCTATGGCGACGACAAGGTCGATATCGCGGTCGGCACCACCTCGTCCGGCTCGGCGATCGCCATGCTGCCGGTGGCGGCCGAATACAAGAAGGTGCTGATCGTGGAGCCGGCCGTGGCCGACGCCATCACCGGTGAAAAATTCAACCGTTATATCTTCCGCACCGCGCGCAGTTCCATGCAGGACGCGCTGGCCGCCGCCAGCACCCTCAAGCAGGGCAGCGTCGGCTTCCTGGCCCAGGACTACGCCTTCGGCAAGGATGCGGTCAAGGCCGGCCGCGAAGCGCTCGTCGCCACCGGCAGCAAGGCCAAAGTGGTCCATGAAGAATACGCCGCAGCCAACACCACCGACTTTACCGCGCCGGCACAGCGCCTGTTCGACGCCCTCAAGGACAAGCCGCAGCCACGCGTTTTGCAGATCATCTGGGCCGGGCCCAACCCGATGAACAAGCTGGCCGACATGAAGCCCGAGCGCTACGGCATCATCCTGGCGCCGGGCGGGAATATCCTGCCGGTGATGAAAACCTGGAAGAACTTTGCCGGCACCCAGGGCACCATCTACTACTATTACAACTTCCCCAAAAACCGCATGAACGACTGGCTGGTGGCCGAGCACACCAGGCGCTACAAGGCCCCGCCCGACATGTTTACCGCCGGCGGCTTCGCAGCCGCCAGCGCGGTGGTGACGGCACTGACCAAGGCCGGCGGCGGCGACAGCGAGAAGCTGATCGCAGCCATGGAAGGCATGGAATTCGAAACGCCCAAGGGCAAGATGAGCTTCCGCAAGGAAGACCACCAGGCCATCCAGCCCATGTACCACTTCAGCATCAAAAAACATCCGTCCAACGAATGGGACATCCTGGAACTTGTGCGTGAAATCCCGGCCAGTGAAATTCCGCTGCCGGTCAAGGTCAAGCGCTGATCTCACTGATATAGCCACCATGACCCAGCCATCGCTTTCCACCCGCGAGCTGACGATCCGCTTTGGCGGCCATGTCGCCGTCAACGCCGTCAGCGCCGATTTCCATCCCGGTACGCTGACGGTGATCGTCGGCCCCAACGGCGCCGGCAAGACCACCTACTTCAACCTGATTTCCGGCCAGTTGCCGGCGACCAGCGGACAGGTGCTGCTGGAAGGCGCCGACATCACGAAGATGGGCGCGGCGCGGCGCACCAGGCTGGGCATCGGCCGCGCCTTCCAGCTGACTAATCTGTTTCCGCACCTGACTGTGATTGAAAATGTACGGCTCGCGGTGCAGAGCCGCGCGCAGCTGGGCATGAATATGTTTTCGGTGTGGTTCGGCCACGCCGAACTGATTAGCCGCGCCGAGCATTATCTGGAGCGGGTATCACTGATCGGCCAGCGCAATATGCCGGTGGCCGCCCTGTCGCACGGCGACAAGCGCAAGCTTGAAGTCGCCATTCTGCTGGCGCTCGAACCGTCGGTCATGATGTTCGACGAACCGACCGCCGGCATGAGCGTGGACGAAGTGCCGGTGGTGCTCGAACTGATCCATCAGGTCAAGGCCGAGCGCGACAAGACCGTGCTGCTGGTCGAACACAAGATGGACGTGGTGCGCGCGCTGGCCGACCGCATCATCGTCCTGCACAACGGCACTTTGGTCGCGGACGGCGATCCGCTTGAGGTGATGGCCTCGCCGATCGTGCAGGAAGCCTATCTGGGAGCGCCCGAACATGCATGATCAAGGCACACCGCTGCTGCAACTGTCCGGCGTGCACACCCACATCGGCGAATACCATATTCTGCAGGGCGTCGACCTGGCGGTCCCGCGCGGCGGCCTGACCGTGCTGCTGGGCCGTAACGGCGCCGGCAAGACCACCCTGCTCCGCACCATCATGGGACTGTGGAAGGCCAGCGCCGGCAATGTACGCTTCAACGGGCGCGAGATCGCCGCCCTGCCCACGCCAGACATCGCCCGCGCCGGCATCGCTTACGTGCCCGAATCGATGGCGGTGTTTTCCCAGCTCACCGTGCGCGACAACCTGGTGCTGGCCGCGCGCAATGGTCCGCTCGATGAAGCCCGGTTAGAGTGGATCTTCGGCTTCTTCCCGGCTCTGCGCAGATTCTGGACCTACCAGGCCGGCTACCTGTCCGGCGGGCAAAAGCAAATGGTGGCGATCGCCCGCGCCATCGTGGAGCCGCGCGAACTGCTGCTGATCGACGAGCCCACCAAAGGCCTGGCCCCGGCCATCATCCAGAGCCTGATCGCCGCCTTCCGCGAACTCAAGGCCAGCAACACCACCATCCTGCTGGTCGAACAGAACTTTAACTTCGTGCGCAGCCTGGGCGACAGCGTGGCCGTGATGGACGACGGGCGCATCGTGCACGCCGGGCCGATGGCCGAACTGGCCAACGACCAGGACCTGCAACAGCGCCTGCTCGGGCTCTCGCTCGCGGCGCACCAATGACCGATCAGAGGACCCAAGTGACCTTGAATACCCCCTCCACTCCCGGCGCCGTGCTGCCGCAGGACGCCGCGCCGGCGGCCCTGCCCGCACCGCCGCGTGACATCGCCCCGCTGCTGCTGGTGCCGGCGCTGATGCTGGCCATGCTGCCGCTGGTCGGCAATGTCCCCACCTGGATCACCTTGACCGTGGCCGGCCTGGCCATGGGCATGATGATCTTCATTATGGCCAGCGGCCTGACCCTGGTGTTCGGCCTGATGGACGTGCTCAACTTCGGCCACGGGGCGCTGGTGTCGGTCGGCGCCTACGCCGCCACCATGGTGCTGCTGCCGATGCGCGGGTCGCTGGAAGCCGAATCGCTCATGCAGAACCTGGGCGTGCTGGCCCTGGCCGTCAGCCTGGCCATGCTCGTCACCGCCCTGCTCGGCTGGGCCTTCGAGCGCATCCTGATCGCACCGGTCTACGGCCAGCACTTGAAGCAGATCCTGATCACCATGGGCGGCATGATCGTGGCCGAGCAGCTGATCGCCGTGATCTGGGGCGCCGAACACATTGCCATGCCGCTGCCGGCCAGCCTGCGCGGCTCGATCGTGCTGGGCGACGCGGCGATCGCCAAATACCGGCTGGTCGCCGTCGCCGTCGGGCTGGTGGTGTTCGCGCTGATGTTCCTGATACTCAACCGCACCCGCCTTGGCCTCCTGATCCGGGCCGGGGTGGAAAACCGCGAGATGGTCGAAGCCATGGGCTACCGCATCGGCCGCCTGTTCGTGATGGTGTTCGCGGCCGGCTCGGCGCTGGCCGGCCTGGGCGGCGTACTGTGGGGCTTTTATAACGAAGTGCTGACCGCCACCATGGGCGGCGAAGTGATGGTGATGATCTTCATCGTGGTGATCATCGGCGGGCTCGGGTCGGTGGGCGGCTGCTTCATCGGCGCGCTGCTGATGGCGCTGGCGGCCAACTATGCGGGCTTTCTCGCGCCTAAACTGGCACTGGTGTCGAACATCCTGGTGATGATCGCCATCTTGCTGTGGCGCCCGGCCGGTTTGTTCTCCGGCGTGCGCCGCTAAGGAGCCTACCATGCTTACAAAGCTCCTTTCCGGCGACCTGCCGCGCAGCCGCGCCTTGTCCGCCGCCCTGCTGATCATCTTTATCGGCCTCGCGCTGGCGCCCTTCTTCACGACCGGGGCGCGCCCGCTCAACACCGCCGCCACCATCTGCATCTACATCGTGCTGGTGGCGTCCTACGACCTGCTGCTGGGGTACACCGGCATCGTCTCGTTCGCGCACACCATGTTCTTCGGGATCGGCGCCTATGGCGTCGGCCTGGGCCTGGCCAGCGCCGAGCCGACCTGGGGCGCGGCCCTGGCCGGCCTGCTGCTGTCGCTGATACTGACATTGGCGCTGGCCATGGTGATCGGCCTGTTCGCGCTGCGCGTGCGCGCCATCTTCTATTCCATGATCACGCTGGCGGTGGCCTCCTCGTTCGCCGTGCTGGCCTCGCAATTGTCGGACTTGACCGGCGGCGAGGACGGGCGCACGTTCAGCGTGCCCGAACTGCTGTCGCCGGCCTTCCAGCTATTTGAAGGCGAACTGTTTGGCCGCGCCATCGACGGCAAGGTGATCACCTATTACATCGTCTTCACCGGCTGCCTGCTGCTGTTCCTGTTCCTGCTACGGCTGGTCAATTCGCCGTTCGGGCGGGTGCTGCTGGCCATCCGCGAGAACGAATTCCGCGCCGAGGCGCTGGGCTACCGCACCGTGGTCTACCGCGTGTGGGCCAATTGCCTGGCCGCGCTGGTGGCGGCGCTGGCCGGCGCGCTGATGGCGCTGTGGCTGCGCTATGTGGGCCCCAAGACCATGCTCGGATTCGAGGTCATGGTCGACATCCTGCTCATTGTCGTCATCGGCGGCATGGGCACCATGTACGGCGCGGTGATCGGCGCGGCCCTGTTCATCATCGCCCAGAACTACCTCAAGGCCCTGATGGCGGGCGGCGCGGAGCTGCTTTCCGGCGTGCCGATCCTGGCGCAGGCCCTGCATCCGGACCGCTGGATGCTGTGGCTGGGCGTACTGTTCGTGCTGTCAATTTACTTCTTCCCCGCCGGGATCGTCGGCAAGCTGCGTGCGCGCCGGCGCATCGCTCCGGCGGGCTAGCGCGGCCTCGCCTACTGGTCGAGAAAGTCGGCCATCAGGCCCGATGCCCGGCGCAGGCGGCGCGACAACAAGCGCGCCAGGCTTGCCATGAAATGGTAGGCCATCAGCGGATGTTCGACGCTCATCTTCTTCAGGTTGGCGCTAGTGAGGATCAGCAGTTCGCAATCGGTCTCGGCCACGCAGGTGGCCGAGCGGGGTTCGTGATCGAGCACCGCCATCTCGCCGATAATCCGCCCTTTGATCTCGCTCGACAGCAATTGCCGTCCGTGCTCGCCCCCCTTGTAGATGGCGATCCGTCCATCCAGCACGATCAGCATGAAGTTGCCCGGGTCGCCCTCCTGGAAAATCACCTTGCCCTTGTCCGCCTCCTCGTGCGCGACATAGCGCGCAATCAGCTCCAGTTCGGTATAAGTGAAATCCTGTACCAGCTCCAGTCCGTCCAGCAAGTCGGCAATCTTCATCGCGTTCTCCGATCAAATGTATGCAGGAAAAATGACCTGCGGCCAGCATACCAGCTTCGGCGACCTGCCTGAATCGATGAGCACACTTTAAATCCAGGTCAAAGTTCGGTCTGCTGCGGGCCATATTATTTGAACATCAATGGCCTCGACGTTTGCCAGCGCGAGCAGGAAACCATCCTTCTGGCACCGCATGGACGCACACATGAACGCACTTAAACGTTTGTTTCTTATGGCAATGTTCGCGATCGTGACAGCCATCTCCTCCACCTCCGCCACCGCCGCCGTTCCAGTTGTTGCGTTAAACGAACAGTTTAACGACGTCAATAACCTGAGCGGCTGGACCTTCCTCAACAACAGCAAGCCGGCCGGTGCCAACTGGTTCCAGGGAAATGCCAATGTGTTCCCGGCCTATACCGGCGCCCCTGACGCCTATATTGCCGCCAACTTCAATAGCGCCGCCGGCGGCATCGGCAGCATCGATAACTGGCTCATCACACCGCAACTGAGCCTGCTCGGTCCCACCACCCTGTCCTTCTTTACGCAAGGCGCGCAGGCGCCCGGCTTTAACGACACGCTCGAAGTGCGCTTCTCCAGCGGCGGCGAGTTCTCCACCCTGCTCACCACCATCGGCGGCAGCGCCGACTATCCGAACAGCTGGGAGGAGTTTACCGCCAGCCTCGACTACACAGGCACCGGGCGTTTCGCCTTCCGCTATGTCGGCGACGCCGCCGCCTCGAACTATATCGGCATCGATTCGGTCCTTGTCACCACCGTGCCCGAGCCGTCGGCATGGCTGATGTTCATGGCCGGCGTGCTGGCCCTGGCCGCACTGCGCCGCAACAACCACGCCTGAGCAAGGAGGACGCCACCATGTCCCATCACATCGTTGTCAATCGAGCCTCACTCACATCGGCGCGGACACCAATCCTCGCCCTGTGCGTGGCGCTGGCCCTGCCCTGCATGCAGGCGCACGCCCAGGACCCGGGCATGGTCGTGGTCCGCGATCCGGTCACCGGCGAAATGCGCGCGCCTACCCCGGCTGAACTGCGCGCGCTGCGTGCGCTGCCGCCGCAAGGCGCGGCCCAGCAGCTGCCACAGCAAACCCAGTCGGTGCTGCGGCCCGACGGCAGCCGCAGCGTCAAGCTGGGCGAAGGCAGCATGGTGTATTCGGTCGTCAAGCGCGATGCCGACGGCAAGCTGAACGAAGAATGCGTGCACGGCCTTGATGCGGCCCAGCGCGCGGCGAGCGGCGCCGCGCCGCAGCCTGGGAAGGAGGATCATCATGAACACCGCTAAACGGATTGCCGCCTCGGCAGTCCTGTGCCTGGGCCTGGCCGTCGGCGCGGCGCCGGCTCTGGCGGCCGCCACCATCACCATCGTCAACAACAACGCGCCCGGGGTCGGCTTCAACGACCCCACCCCGGCCACGCCGGTCGGCGGCAACACCGGCACCACCCTGGGCGCCCAGCGCCTGATCGCCTTCCAGCACGCGGCCGACATCTGGGCCTCGACCGTCACCAGCGGCGTGCCGATCCGGGTCGACGCCACCTTCGTGCCGCTCTCGTGCACCGCCGACAGCGCCGTGCTTGGCGCGGCCGGCACCATCGAGATCTTCACCGGGTTCACCAACGCCCCGCGTCCGACCGCCTGGTATCCCAGCGCGCTGGCCAGCAAACTGGCCGGCACCGACCTGGCCACGGCGGGCGATGCACACATCCGCGCGCGCTTTAATTCGCGCCTCGGCCTGTTCCCCGACTGCCTGCCCGGCAGCCCCTTCTACCTGGGCCTGGACAATAACCATGGCAGCCAGATCGACCTTGTCACGGTGCTGCTGCACGAACTGGCGCACGGCCTGGGCTTCCAGAGCTTCACCGATGCCACCAGCGGCGAGCAGATCGAAGGCCGGCCCGCCGTCTGGGACTACTTCCTGACCGACAGCCGCGTCAATCGCACCTGGGTCGAACTGACGGCCGAAGAGCGGCGCCTGTCGGCCATCAGCGGCAATGCGCTGTCATGGGGCGGGCCCAATGTCACCAGTGCGGTGCCGCTGGTGCTGGCACCGCAATCGGTACTGGGTGTGTCCGGCCCTGCCGCCGGTCCCGCGGCCGGCAGCTACGACGTGGGCGACGCCTCGTTCGGCCCGCCGCTGGCCAATCCCCCGCTGAGCGGCGAGCTGATGCCGGTGGTGGACCAGCCCACCGGGGCCGGGCTGGCCTGCACGCCGCTCAGTCCCGCCAACGCGCTGGCCGTCAAAGGCAATATCGCGCTGGTCGACCGTGGCGGATGCACGTTTGTGGTCAAGGCGCTCAACGTGCAAAACGCCGGCGCCCGCGCCATGATCGTGGCCGACAACGCCCCCGGCGACGTCACCGGGCTGTCCGGCAGCGACCCGGCCGTTACCATTCCCGCAGTCCGCGTAACCCAGCAGACCGGCGTCAATCTCAGGGCCGCGCTGGAAAAGCGCTCGCGCTCCACGTCCGGCGTGACGGCCAGCCTCGGCGCCGATCCCAAGCGCCTGGCAGGCACCGACAAGGCCCTGCGCATCCGCATGTACAGCCCGACCGAACTGTCGCCCGGTTCGTCGATTTCGCACTACACGGTCGAGGCCAGGCCCAACCGGCTGATGGAGCCATCCATCAACGTCGACCTGTCGCACGAAGTCACGCCGCCGGGCGACCTGACCTATCCGCTGCTGCGGGATATCGGGTGGTAAGCAGGCAGCCACGGCGAAGCCTGGCAAACGAACTTTAGCGTTGAACAAAAATGTCCCCTTGCTTGTCATATTTTTTGAACAAGCATAGTTACGCGGAGCAAGCAAAAAAAAGCCGCCGGCTGCGATGCCGGCGGCTTTTTTGTCAGCGCGAACGATGATTATTGCTCGCCGGCCTTGTAAGCGGCGATACCGTTCATGATTTCGGCTTTCGCGTCTTCCGGGCCGAACCAGCCTTCAACCTTGACCCACTTGCCTGGCTCCAGGTCTTTGTAGTGTTCGAAGAAGTGCTGGATCTGCTGCAGGCGCAGGTCTTGCAGGTCTTCCGGCTTTTGCCAGTGCTTGTAGATCGGCAAGATCTTGTCGACCGGGACTGCCAGGATCTTGGCGTCGCCGCCGGCCTCGTCGGTCATCTTCAGGATGCCGATGGCGCGGCAACGCACCACCACGCCCGGGATCAGCGGGAACGGGGTGATCACCAG
>CAMLFK010000222.1 GCA_946479255.1 uncultured Oxalobacteraceae bacterium | reverse complement strand
CCCCCGCTTTCCTCCCGCCTCCGCCGCCCCCCGATTTTTAGATTCCTTCGCTGCCCGATTATTTGCGGCCGGCTTGGCTGCCGCTGGCTTGGCTGCTGGCTTGGCTGCTGCTTTCTTTGCTGCCGGCTTGGCTGCGGTTTTCGCGGCTGGCTTGGCTGCTGGTTTAGCGGCTGCGGCTTTCTTGGTTGGTTCTGCTTTCGAGGCAGCTGCTTTCGCGGCTGGCTTTTTTGCTGCTGGTTTCTTAGCGGCTGTTGCCATTTGGGTTCTCCTTCATCTGCGATGAGAAAAAATACGCTACAAGATTAAAACCCGTCCGACCCGTAACGGTCAGGCGAATTATTCATCGGCACAAACGCTTCTTGTTTATGCTAATGAATTCGGCACCAGCTGGACCCTGCCCCACTTCTTTCTGCAGCTGTCCAGCTTTGGTCTCCGCTGCTGTCAGCGGTGACGAATCCGGTGTTCCAGTGCGCTGTTCACATCACCCACTTGCACCAACCAGAAAAGAAAAAGCCGCCATGCCTGAACAGGATCAGGCAGTGCGGCTTTGGCTTTTGCGGAAGTTTAAGCGCATATCTGTTTGAATCAGCGTCCTATTTTTGATCTTTTTTTTGCCGTCGTTCGCGTTCGATTTCATCGCGTTCACATTTAGACAAATTCAATCACGTAAAGTACACGAAAACCTTACCAGTGCGCAACCTGCGCACACCATTTCGCTTAACTTTTTTTGCATGGCGCGCTCACTCTGTTTAACGCGGCGATTTTTATCGGCCATTTTTTGCGGCCTCATCGCCGCTTTCATGTGCTCTTATCGGCCCTGATGTGCGGTCCGCGATCGCACCGCGGCGCGATCGCTGTGGCCGTGCACGACATTTTCGAGCGTCCTCCAATCGCCGGCCGGCCGCCTCCAATATCGCATAGCGCCTTTATCTAAAGGCGCTATGCGATTGGAGGCGGCTCAGCCAGAAAGCCGGAAGGCGTTCACTCGCGATCACCGCCTGTTCAAACAAGCGCGGCGCCGGCCGGATGCGCGCCATCGCGCAGCTTCGTTCTATCGATATGCGAAGCGTAAAAAAAGCCAAACGATTTTGCGTTGCGCTTTCGAGACGATGACGCGGGTCTCACATCGACACGCAGACGCACGATCGATGCGCGCGCGTGATTGGATGCGCTTGCGCCTGGATGCCGCTGCGCGACATCCGCATGTCGCCGTGATCGACGCGCGATATCTTCGCGCCGATTTTGATCGCGCCGATTGCCATGCATCGGCGCGCGGCGGAGCGCTGAAATTCGGCACTGCATGAGCCCATCGAGCCTGGCTGGGCAAACGCCCCCGTGGCATATTCATTGGCATACGTTTAACTTTGCAGTGCGGTAAAGAGGCGGCAATGACGCAACAAACGCTGCGCGCGCAAGATGGAAAAGTCGTTCTCAATGCGCCGCGGCTGAAAGCTTTGCGCAAGCAGTTGAACTGATACTAGGGCGCGTCTCTCTTCACGCGGACGGGGGCGAGCGCTTCACATTCCACATGACTGATGGCACATGTGGGGAGCACCGCAGTTTCCTAGAATCGTGTCTCACACTCAATTCAAGGAAGCTCATGTCCAAGTCCCCGGAATAGCCAGGGCCAGGCATGACTTTCGGCATGGGTCCCACAAGACGGCGGCTCGTAAAATCGCCCCACTATATACACTATATATATAGTGGGCTGCGCGCCCGGGACGGATTCTGACGAAATCAACGATGTTCGCCGCTGCCTTGCTGACGCTCCTGCCGGGCCTGCCGGCGGCGCAACCAGCCGATCCGGTTCGCGTCACGGCACGATATTTCTGCTTGCGCCAACGCGGCCGATTGCGATCGGCACGCTCTACGAGTGAACTATGCCTTGATCCGGACCGATGGACGCACGCGCGGCGCGGCGTCCGACTGGCGCCGCACCAGCGTGTAGTCGACGATGGTGTGCTCGGGCGCTACCGGCGTGCCGTCGCGTTCGGCGAGCACGCGCTGGAGAATGCTGCGCACGGCCTCTTCGGCCATGTCGATGGTCGGCTGGCGCACGGTGGTCAGGGCCGGCCAGATCGTGGTGGCCAGCGCCGTGTCGTCGAATCCGGCAACGGTGATATCGCCAGGCACATCGAGCCCCATGCGATGGGCCACCGCCACCACCCCGGCGGCCATGTCGTCATTGCTGGCGAAAATGGCGGTTGGCCGGTCGGGCAGCGCGAGCAGCACTTCGGCCGCATCGAGCCCGGAGCGATAATGGAACAGGCCCTGCACCACCAGTTCGGGCGCGGCATCACCGCCCAGGTCGCGCACCGCGGCCTGGTAGCCGGCCAGCCGCTGCGCCGAGACCGATTGATTGGGGTGGCCGGTGACGAAGCCCACCCGCCGGTGCCCAAGCTCGAGCAGGTGACGGGTCATCTCGTAGGCGGCGGCGCGGTCGTCGATGCCGATTGCGCCGGCGCGCGGATCGGGCTGGCCGCAAGCGATCTGGAACAGGGGAATGCCGGCGCTCAGGATGCGCTCGACAATCTCGTTGTCGTCACACAGCGGCGGCGGCAGGATGATGCCGTCGAGCGCATTGTCGATCAGGCGCTCGGTCTGCTCGATCGCCAGGTCGCCTTCGGCGCAGCGGTCCACGAACAACTGCACATTGCTGAGACTAATCTGATTGAGCAAGCCCAGCAGCACCTCGGTCAGGTAGGCCCCGCTGCGCACGCTTGGCATGCCGTACAGGAAACCCACCCGGACCGGCTTGGAACCGGCCAGCATGCGCGCCTGCTGGTTGGGCGCATACTTCAGCGCCGCGGCGGCATCCATGACCTTCTTGCGGGTACTTTCGCGCACCGTGGATTTGCCGTTCATGACGCGCGACACGGTCATGGGCGAGACCCCGGCGAGTTTCGCCACGTCGACCATATTCGGCCCGCTCTTTGGCTCGGCTGTAATTGGAGGTTTCGACGTAGACATGGCGCCAGGCTTTCTTATATGGTTGCGTATTGTTGCGCGGGCTAAACTTTAGCATATTTCGACCGCGTACTGACGACGGATGAGACCGCTACCGTGAAGGCTTGACGCAGGGACCTTCCATCCGGCACATTCGCTGCATTGGTTATACATCATATGGATGTCAAATGAGCAGTACAAGCATGCACACGCCAGCCAGGCTGGGTACGCTCGAGAAACTCGGCTACAGCTTGGGCGACCTGGCCGCCAACCTGATTTTCCAGACGCTGCTGACCTTCATCGCGTTTTTCTATACCGACGTCTACAAGATTTCACCCAACGCCGCCGCCAGCATCATCTTTATCGGCGGCCTGGTCGGCGCCTGTTTCAACCCGGTGATGGGCATCATCGCCGACCGCACGTCCACGCGCTGGGGCAAGTTCCGTCCATGGATACTGTGGACCTCGCTGCCTTTCGGCCTGGTGTCCATCCTCGCGTTCAGCACCCCGGACCTTGGCGAACAGGGCAAGTACATCTACGCGATGCTCACCTATGTACTGCTGATGCTGATTTACTCGGCCAACAACCTGCCCTATTCCGCGCTCGGCGGCGTGCTGACCGGCAGCATGCCAGAACGGAACAGCCTGTCCTCCTACCGCTTCGTCGCGGTGATGGTGGCCCAGTTCATCATCCAGGTACTGCTGCTGCCACTGGTGCTGATCCTCGGCCACGGCGACAAGGTCGCCGGCTTTCAGAACACCATGGTGTTGTTTGCCGTGGCGGGGACCGCCTGCTTCCTGATCACCTTCTTCACCACCAGGGAACGGGTCGTCGCCCACGCGGCCCAGCGTTCCAGCATCCGCCAGGACCTGGCCGACCTGGCCGGCAACCGGCCCTGGGTAGTGATGCTGGCGCTGACCATCCTCGTGTTCGTCGCGCTTGCGCTCAAGAACGGCATGTTCATTTACTATTTTAAAAGCTACCTCGACGAAGCGGCGTTGGCGGCGTTCTTGCGCGAGCTCGGCTTCAACGGTCTCATCGACGGCCTCAACACCGTGCTGACCAGGTTCCATTGGCCGCAGGATACGGCCACCTCGGGTTTCAGTGTCTTCAATGCCTGCGGCATCCTGATGATGATCGTCGGTATCGGCTTCTCCAAGCCGCTGGCCGACCGCTACGGCAAGCGCAATGTGTTCGGCGCGGCCCTGGTGGTATCGGCCTTGTTCCTGCTGGGTTTCTACTGGATTGCGCCGGCCTCGATCGGCCTGGTGTTCATCGCGCAGCTGCTGCATGGCTTTTTCTACGGGATCACGATTCCGCTGCTGTGGGCCATGATCGCCGACGTTGCCGACTACTCGGAGTGGGTCAACCACCGCCGCGCCACCGCCCTGCTGTTCTCGGCGATGATTTTCGGCCTGAAGGCCGGCCTGTCCATCGGCGCGGCGCTGGTCGCGGCCCTGCTGTCGGCCTTTGGCTACGACGCCGCGCTGGCGAGCCAGGCGCCGGCGACGGCCGCGGGCATCCGCCTGTCGGTCAGCGTGCTGGCCGCGCTGCCCTTCCTGCTGGGCGTGTGCAGCCTGGCGCTATACACCATTGGCAAGAAGGCCGAGCTGACGCTCGAACGCGAGCTGGGCGAACGGCGCGCGCTATCGCCGCGCTGATTGAACTGCAACGATCCCCGATAAGGCGTGGGAACGCCGGCCAGACTGGCGACATCTAATTCATGAGACGCCAACAACGGGGATTTGAAATGCACACCAACCGCATCGCGCCGGCCGCAACCCAGCTAACAGACGCGGACATCCTGCAGGGAATTCGTGCTGGGGAGCACAAGGGATTCGAACTGCTGATGCGGCGCTTCAACCGGGTCTTGTACCGGGCCGCGCGCAGCATCGTCAAAAACGATGCGGACGCCGAGGATGTGTTGCAGGAATCGTATTTGCGCGCTTTTCAGGCCCTGCACAGCTTTCGTGGCGAATCGTCGCTGGCCACCTGGCTCACGCGGATTGTGATCAACGAAGGGCTGGCGCGTACCCGCAAAAGCGCGCGCCGCGCCAACATCATCGATATCAACGGCGACGTGGAATGGGACAAGGTGGCGGCGGAGGCGACTATGGATGGAGCACGCGTGGAACAACCCGACGAAACTGCCCTGCGGGCCGAAACCCGGCGCCTGATCGAAGCGAAAATCGACGGCTTGCCCGACGTATTTCGCAGCGTATTCATCTTGCGGGGAGTCCAAGAGCTGTCGGTCGAAGAAACCGCAGCGTGCCTGGAGATTCCCGAAGCGACCGTGCGCACCCGTTTTTTCCGGGCGCGCGGCATGCTGCGCGAATCGCTGTCGCGTGACATCGACCATGGCATTGAAGCCGCATTTTCGTTCGACGGCGCGCGCTGCGACCGGATTGTCGCCAATACCCTGGCGCGCCTGCAAGCCGCGATCGATAGCGGGAACGTAACTGATTGTGGATTCATCTAATGTTTGCAGCACCAAGGTAAACAACCCACGTCACAAAGGAATGTCATGAACCAGCGTTATCACACATTAACCGCAGCAATTCTGGCTTTGGCCGTGTCCGGCTCGTTCGCCCAGGCCGCCGGGCCGAGCGACGCGCAGATTGCGGCCATCGTGGTCGTTGCCAATCAAGTCGATATCGATGCCGGCCAGTTGGCGCAGTCGAAATCCAGGAACCCCGAGGTCAAGAAATTCGCGCAGCTGATGATCACCGATCACAGCGGCGTCAATAAGCAGGCCGTCGACCTGGTCACGCGGCTGAAAGTCACGCCGGAAGAAAACGAGACCAGCCAGTCTTTGAAAAAGGGCGGCGCCGATACGCTCGCCCGGCTCAAGGCCTTGAATGGCGCGCAATTCGACAAGGCATACGTCGACAATGAAGTGGCCTATCACCAGACCGTCATGGATGCCCTCGACAAGACCTTGATTCCCAGCGCGCAAAACCCTGAGCTCAAAGCGCTGCTGGTCAAGGTGCGCCCTGCTTTCGTCGCCCACCTGAACCACGCCAGGCATATGCGCTCGTCGATGAAATGAGGCCCGCCATGCGCACCCTGCCCATCCACCTTTCGCGTCTTCGCTATGCGCCGGTGCTCGCCGCCGCGATCGTCGGCCTGATCGTCCCGCCGGGCGTCCTTGGCGCGCCCACCACGCACACCGTGGTGATCGAGGGCATGGAATTTTCGCCCAGGGTGCTGGAGATCCGTGCCGGCGATACCGTCCAATGGATCAACAAGGATCCGTTTCCGCACGATGTCACAAGCACTGGCAAAGGATTCAAGTCCGTCCCCATCGCGCCGAATGCAAGCTGGAAGTTTGTCGCGGAGCGCAAGGGCAGCTTGCCGTATGCCTGCTCAATCCATCCGGTGATGACGGCACGGGTCATCGTCAAATAGCGGCGAACAGGGAAGGCCAGATCGCCCTGGATGCTAAAAAGCCCGCTTACGCGGGCTTTTTAGGGGCGGACCGGTTCGCACCGCAGCACACCTGGAAACTTATCTACAAACGAAAACGGTCGGCCTAAATTTACCACCGTCAGTCTTTTCGGTCGCCGTGCATTCAGTCGCGTCAACGGGAGTGCGTTGCGCTAGTTGCACTGGTCCGTACGCGCAGTACACCCATTTTTCATATCCGTGGGGGAACTCGAACGTCCATCGTCTGACTGCAGGACTACCTGCTGCGCGCTTTGCAGAACCCGTGGTATCGGGCACCAGGTATGCCTCCTCATCCGGCGCTCCATGAATCCAGGCATAACGCGCAATAGCAGTGCGGCGTGATGGCAGGAGCCGAAGTAGCCGGTCGGGCAGCTCTGACGATAGCGGCCATTTTCGAACGTGGCGATCGCCGTACCGCGTGGGATTGACCTTCCAGATTTGTATGCTTCCATCACACTGATCCCCTCCTTCCAAGCGGTCGTCGGTTTGCCGATTAAACCGGGTACGAGTTGTTTGATCAGGTCGACACAAGTGCCGGAACCGATCAATGGCTGTTCGAATAGTGCATCTACTGCGGGATAACTGTATGGCATTAGGTTCTCCGTAAGGCCGTCGATGGCAATCACCATGCTAGGCAAACGGAGAAACTTAAAATTAACTATAAGCAATTCGATCAGTTGTCAGCACTCTCGCTTCAACAAAGCTTATCTGACATCGATGAACATATTGCCGGACGAACAAGGGCTCAAGGCAGATCCGGGTCGCGCGGCTGATGAGAAAAGCGATGTCCGCAATGACCTAGACCCTTGACCAATTCTTAAATGCCGAGATCAGGATGTCATCTGCATTATCGAAGATATTGTTCGTATGAGAGATCGCGACGTGGTCGGAAAGCGCCGCAAGATCGCGCATTAGCTCAAAAAATCCAACGATTGCGGCATCATTCCATTCCGGGCCCATCCGATAGTCGAGCGCGAGGAAACTCGCGCCCAGGATGAATACGCCCAGGTCTGGAATCGCCGTCCCCGTCGTCGATCGCATGCCACCGAACACGACATGAAATACTTCGGCCTCGCCTTCCAGAAGAGCGCGGGCGGGATTGTCGCCGAAGCGAATCGGACATTCCTCGTTCCTGGTCTTGGACCAATAAAATGGACTGCCTGAAAGATCACCCGCCCGGCTTTGAACAAGCGCATAAGCATCTGCCACAACGGCTGCTTGCCCAAAATCGAAATTGATGTCAGGCAGCGAACCGTCCTTAGTACCCAGAAGCCTGCGCACTTTGTCAAAATTCATCCCGGTCGATCCTCGCGCATGAGATAAGCCCGCTGACGCAGGCATACCACTGAGTTAAGCCTGCCACAAACCAAAAAGCCGTCATTCAGCGTTGCGGCCCTCGGTCATTTACCTCTGGCAAACACCCTTGTCGGCGCCTTGGCTGGCGCCTCCATTCCGGCTGCTGTCAGCGGTCAGCGGGTGCCGCCGCTTTGCCCGATCCGGTAGTAGTCAAAGTCGACACGGCCGCCGGCGGTCTTGGTCGAATAATAGAAGAGCGCGTAGCGGTAACCCATGAAGTGCGGGAAGGTGTAGACAAGGCGCGAGGGACGACCGATGGGGGTCCAGGATTTGCCGTCGAGGCTGTAGGAGAAGCGAGCGACGTCAGGCGTCCCTGGTATGCCGTCGATCTTGGCGCCACCCTCGTTGAGGCCGAAGCGGGCGTCGTCAGGCGCAGACTGAAACTCGCCGTCGACCTTGAGGTGAACGGTATTGCCGGAGAAGGGAATGGAGGCGACCTCCTCGGGCTTGTCGGAGTCTGCACTCACCATGACGAGCGATTTGACACCGTTGCTCATCTTTACGCCAACAAAACCATACTTTGCCTGAAAAGCGGACAGGCCGGCCACGTCGCCGTCTTTCATGCCGCTCACGTCGATGCTGGTGGTGGCGAAACTGTCAGGG